>CAJXVK010000176.1 GCA_913060735.1 uncultured Cellvibrionales bacterium | reverse complement strand
TAATGCCAGCAGTTTTATTGTTGGAAATAATATTACCTTCAATAATAACGTCGTCTGCGGCCATCACCAAAATACCTGTACCCGCGGGAATCCCAGATACTATCGATCCCGGCGCGCCAAAGTTTGGGGTATTGTTATCCAGTACGAAGTTATTGCGAATAATCACATCTTCGGTGGTTTTAATCGGTAGCCCAGGCGTGACAAACGCGAGAATACCGCCGGTATTGTGGTGGGCATTGTTATGTTCAACGACAGCGTGGCGACTATTTTCAATTTCGATGCCAGCAACGCTATCGAAAACCTCGTTGTAGGCCACATGAATATTATCGCTCATGCCAATATAGATAGCGGCGTCTTCAATACCTGAGACCACGTTGTGCTCGACTAACCCATTAGTGCCCAGCTGCGGGAAGATACCGTAAATACCTGTGTCGATAATGACATTATTGCGAATCTCAAAGTTATTGCCGGCCTGACCCATAATGCCATTGCCTTTGTATCTGGTAATACGGAAGTTCTCGATAATAATATTATTGCCAGAGTAGAGGATGGCGTCATTTAGTTTGCCCAATCCATCCATGGTTGCACGCTCGCCCTGCTCAATAACACCCACCAGATGAACATCGTCTTTATCGATATAGACTGTCTCTGAATAGGTGCCGGGCATAACTTGAATGGTATCGCCTGGTTGCGCCGTTTCTACGGCCGTCTGAATAGAGTCCCCGGGATTAACAATATGAATACTGCCATCGACGCTGCGATGGGGCACTGCACCAACGCTGATATCTGACTGAAAGCCACCGTTATAGCTAGCGCCGCCGACTGAGCTAGTGATAATAGGCGCAACATTATTACTGCTGCCCATAATCCAACCGCCGATAAAGATGATGATAGCGAGTACAACTTTAAATTTAGCATTCATAACTATTCTCCTGATGCAGTCACAAGACTCACACTGGTTTTACTGCTTAATAGGCCCGATGGAACCTGAGTTGGGATAGTCGGCATAAAGTGTTCGTCGCTTAATGCGCCCATAAAATCCACCAGTCGATCCAGTTCTGTGTCGGTTAGATTGGGGTCGGAGATATGCCAGTGCAGCAATAATTCCTCACCTTCAGGCACGGCATGACCGCGTCCCTTAGTATAAAACTCGGCGGCTTCGCGCAGCGTGGCAAATCTACCGCTGTGCATATAGGGAGCGGTGTGCGCAATATTGCGCAGTGTCGGGACCTTAAAGCCACCTCTTAAACGCGCGGCATTAAATGTCTGGGCGGCGCCTTCATCGCGGGGCAATCCAGCGGGTTCTGGTGTGCCAATAACCGCTACCTGCTGATTGGTAAATAGAGGCGGTGTATGGCACTGGGAACAGCGTGCAACAAAGCTGCGAAACACATTTAGCCCCTCCAGTTCATTGGGGCTCAGCGCCTTGGCGTCACCGTGGGCATAGCGATCATAGGGGCTATTAAGTGAAATCAATGAGCTTTGAAAAGCCGTGAGCGCCGTGACTATATTGTCTATCACCAGTGCATCTTCTGACGCGGGAAAGGCTTGGCTAAACAATACGGGGTAGGTCTCTACCTGATTGAGGTTAGCGAGCAACTGCTCTGGCGTATTGGCCATTTCTTGATCGGAAAATAGCGGACCCACGGCCTGTTCCTCGAGGCTGTGAGCTCGAGCATCCCAGAAAAACACCTTAAGAAAAGCGCTGTTCCACAATGTTGGCGCCGAGCGCTGGCTCACCTGGCCGCGAGCACCGACACTGCGATCCATACCATCACTAAAGCCCAGTGCTGGATTGTGGCAATTGGCACAGGAGAGATTTTTATCACCAGACAGAACAGGATCAAAAAACAGCAGGCGACCGAGATCAATTTGCTGTGGACTAAAACCATCGCGATGCTCGGGCAGGGCAGTTTTTAAACCACCTAGGCCACGATCTTGTAATGAATCATAGAGTTGATAGAGATCTGTCTCTTATACACATCTCCGAGCCCACGAGACCAGAGAGGATCT
>CAJXVK010000175.1 GCA_913060735.1 uncultured Cellvibrionales bacterium | reverse complement strand
ACACTAGATCGCTCGTCGGCAGCGTCAGATGTGTATAAGAGACAGTTGCAAAACTATCTTGATTACAGACGTTAAACCTTGCACTCTTCACCCCATGTATATACATCGATTACCTCTATTAACTGTTCTGCTGCTTGGGCTGGCCGTTTCTGGCTGCTCTACTTATCAGCCCACACAAACCAATGATGTCTGCCGAATTTTTTGGGGCGAGACCGACTGGTATAAGGATGCGCGCAAGGCCAGTAAACGCTGGGGTACGCCGATTGCAGTGATGATGGCGATTATCAATCAAGAATCTACCTTCCGCGCAAAGGTGCGACCCGACCGACCCACATTTTTGTTTATACCTCTACCCCGGAGATCCTCTGCTTATGGCTATGCTCAGGCACAGGATCCAGCCTGGAATGACTATCGCAAAGACACTGGCAATTGGAGCCATGATCGCGACGATTTTGGTGATGCGATAAATTTTGTTGGCTGGTATACCAATATTACTCAACGCCGGCTGGGGGTCTCTAAGTGGGACGCCTACAAGCAGTATCTTGCCTACCATGAGGGCTGGGGTGGTTATTCTCGAGGATCATTTAATAAAAAGCCGACGCTGCTAAAAGTAGCGGCCAAAGTTGAACGCAAAGCCGCGACCTATGGCGCACAACTTAAAAAGTGTAGCGGGGCATTAGATAAGTCGGTGAAAGGCTGGTTTTAAGGGCAGTCTTAAAGTCGGACTCAGCCTATGGGGCTGAATTGATTATCGCTCAGGAGCCATCGAAAAACGTCTGGATCGCGTAAAAGAAATAATAAAAAAACTGACGAGTGTGTAATGTCAAAAAAACATATTGATATAGTCATTATTGGCGCCGGTTTGTCCGGCATAGGGGCAGCCTGCCACCTAGAACGGCACAGCCCCACTAAAACCTATGCCATTATCGAAAGCCGCGAGGCTATGGGTGGCACCTGGGATCTTTTCCGCTACCCGGGCATTCGCTCCGATTCGGATATGCACACTCTGGGCTACAGCTTTAAACCTTGGCTGCATAAAAAAGCGATTGCCGATGGTCCATCCATTCTTAATTATATTAATGAGACCGCTAAAGAATACGCAGTAGATCAACATATTCGCTACAACCAGCGAGTGACTAAAATTGCCTGGGATACGGCCACTGCGCTGTGGACGCTGACGATTACTGAGACCGATAAACGGGCCAAGGAAATGACCTGTAAGTTTATCTACAGCTGCACCGGTTATTACCGATACGACAAGGGGTACACCCCAGATTTTCCGGGCAGTGAGCAGTTTAAAGGGCCGATAATTCACCCGCAGCAATGGCCTGATGACTTGGATTATTCGGGTAAAAATATAGTGGTGATTGGCAGTGGCGCCACAGCAATTACACTGGTGCCTGCAATGGCCAAAACTGCAGGCCATGTGACCATGCTGCAGCGCTCGCCCACCTACGTAGTGTCGCGCCCGGAAAAGGATCCGTTTGCTCTAACTTTGGCCAAATACCTGCCGGCCAAAATGGCCTACCTGATAACGCGGTGGAAAAATGTATCCCAGCAGGCGCTTTTATTTCAGATGAGCCGTCGTTATCCCGAGAGAGTGAAAGCGATGTTGCGTAAGTTAACGCGCATGTCTCTGGGCGAGAATTATGATATTGATACCCATTTCACGCCGAAATATAACCCCTGGGATCAGCGCCTGTGCCTAGTACCCAATGGCGATCTATTTCGTTCATTGCGTAAAGGGACGTCCACCGTTGTCACTGACCACATCAAAACCTTTACCAAAACTGGCATAAAACTGGCGTCTGGCACGCACCTTGAAGCTGACATTGTGGTCAGTGCTACAGGCCTTGAGTTGTTGCCTATGGGTGGCATGCAGATTGTGGTCGATGGTAAAACCATTAAGCTCCCGGACACCCTTGGGTACAAAGGTATGATGCTGAGTGATGTGCCTAACTTTGTGCTCGCCGCTGGGTATACCAATGCGTCTTGGACATTAAAGTGCGATCTCACCAGTGAATATGCTGTCTCTTATACACATCTGACGCTGCCGACGAGCGATCTAGTGTAGAT
>CAJXVK010000174.1 GCA_913060735.1 uncultured Cellvibrionales bacterium | reverse complement strand
ATCCTCTCTGGTCTCGTGGGCTCGGAGATGTGTATAAGAGACAGACGCATCACTGTAGCCAGCTGGTCGACCGCTTTAATTTTCCACTGATCGCTGGCATAGCTGCTAAATGCCTGATAGCGCCCACTGTCTTTAATGGCGATGGGTATACCCATAAAGCTGTCTACCTGATCGGGACTGAAGCTTAAAAACAACTTCATCTCATCGCGGTTGGTACCAAGTATCACCGGTACTGCGTTGTAATTGGCAGGATCGGCAAAGAGTTCCTCTGAAGCAACGGCCTGAGGTAAAACGATACCGTCGCCAATTAGGTCCAAATTTCCGAACACCTTGCCGCCGGTCTCACTGCGGAAGGCTTTATATATCTCAGCCGTGGTTTTGCTGCGCAAATAATTGCCAAGGTCTTGAGCAGTCATGCTGCTCTGTAATTTCTTTGCACCCTCTCTGTTTGTGGCTCTGTTCTCAGCTATCAGTAATTGATTGATAAATTCCCGCGAGCTGTGTTCGTGTCCCCCATCCTCTGTGAAGTTTTCAGCCTTGGCGATGGGTTCGATATCCAAGCCGCCACTTTGAACAATGGCACCATGAAATAAGTCTGTAGCTAGGGGAGAGGCCATAAGTGCCATAACATTCCAGCCGCCTGCAGATTCGCCAAAAATAGTGACTCTGTTGGCGTCGCCACCAAATTTGGCAATGTTTCGCTGCACCCATTTTAGTCCAGCAATCTGGTCCAGTGTGCCAAAGTTACTGGAGTGATCCTCAGGCAATTCGGCATTGACTCGAAGCGCAGGGTGGGACAGCCAGCCAAAAGCCGACAAGCGGTAGTTAATACTTACCACCACCACATCAAATTGAGATGCCAGTTGAGAACCATCCAACATTGGGTGATTACTGGTGCCTCCATTATTGGCTCCTCCATGGATCCAAAACATCACCGGTAGATCTTTGGCGTTTTCGGGAGCAAAGACATTGAGATACAGGCAGTCTTCGCTGCCATTGATAAGGTTTTTTTCCTCTGACGTGTTGTTGGCTTGATTGGCACAATCTGGTCCAGCATCTAACATCTGCCGTGGCTGTTGCCAGGACGCCGGAGGTCGCGGAGCACGCCAGCGCAAATCACCAATCGGTGGTTGAGCGAAGGGTACACCTCGCCATATCGACACTCCAAGGCTATTTTGAAAGCCAATAATATCGCCAGTGTCTAGCTTAATCAGAGTATTATCAGATGCTACAGGGGCTGGCTTATCCTCGGGTACCAGATAGGCGTAGGCCGCACCTGCGACAATTACCAGAACCAAAAATAGACCGCTAATAAACCGTACTAGGTATTTCATCAATTAAACTCCTTATATTTGTTGTTATAGAGCAATAAACCCATTAATAATTGAGATATTGATCGCCTTTTAGCCAACAAATTCAGCGCTAAATGGATGATTGACTCTTATTGACTATTATTTAAATAAAGATAAGGCTAACTTTTAAACCCATGGGAGTCAACTTTGGCATTTGAGTGCAAATACTGCTGTGACATGAGGTGAGACATTAGACGTTAATGTGGCGGTAAACCAATAAAGGGCATCTAACCTATAGCCTCGAGCGCGGTGAGGCGGTATCGATTGATCATACTTTTAAAAAAGGTCCTCACAACAAACCTTCAAAAAAAGTCTTTGCCTGAAACAAAATATGAATTGCTTTAAGCGTAAATTCACTTCTTTTGTTTTCTTCGTACTCTGCAAAGCTTTGAAGGTATGCTGGGTTTCCCGGCGCCACAACAAGCTGCTGCATGCGGTTGTGAGCCGGCGTATGAATATCGCCCATCACCACAATATCATTTCGGATATGGTGAATCGCAATATGGTTGTAGCGCTCAAGAGTTTCCGGTCGGGTAATTGCATCTTCATAAGCCAGCTGTAATGAGGCTTTGACTGCGGTATCACCATTGCGGTAGAGGTTAGAGATTGCCCATGAAAAATGCCATACCGCATGGTTCCAGTCGATGATAGTAAATGGCTCTGTAGTGTAGAGCATCTCGATATTATCGAAGTACAGCTGGGCTATTTTAGCGGCGATTTCAGGTGTAACCACTTGGTCTCTAATCGCCCATA
>CAJXVK010000173.1 GCA_913060735.1 uncultured Cellvibrionales bacterium | reverse complement strand
GTGGTACGACATCGTTATTAGTGAACCATTCGGCATCGGCCCATGACTGCATTACTGCTTTGGCATTGGTGTTGCCAGCGTCTGCTTTTTCGGCAACGTCATGGAAGGCGTCAAAGACTAACAGAGTGCTCTTAAGCTCTTCTGCGGCTTGGCCTGCCAGCTCGGCATCGTCAAGCAGGGCGACCAATGTAGCTACGTTGTAGCCGCCATGCATATTGCCCAACAGTGTCGCTGCGGCGCTGCGGTCGATCAGGGGAGAAGAGGCTTCACCATTTACAATAGCGCTTAAAAAGCCGGCTTTAACATAGGCCGCTTCATCGACACCAGGGGGCACGCGGTTGGCAATCAGGTCGAGCAGAAAGTCTTCTTCACCGGCCGGTGGGTTCTTTAATAACTCAACTAACCCGGCGGTCCATTCTGGATCCAGTGGCTTGGGTGGAATATTGTCTAATGCTCGTTCTGCGACATGGGCGCGATAGGCTGCTAGCACGGGGTGCTTCTCCTTTACTATTATGATTACGCCAGCACGCAAAGAAGGTGCCGGAATTCGAGCGAAATTATACGGGAATCTGTAGTTTATTTACAGGCATATGCATTATAACGGCTATACTTGCCCATGATATTAAAACAAGTTTTACAGAGGCGTCAGATGATTAAGTTGTACGGTTCTGCAATTAGTAATTATTACTGCATGGCTAAGGTTTTTATGCTCGAAAAGGGCTTTGATTTTGAGGAGATTCACATCGCCCCAACCTACAGCGAGCCCTATCTGGAGCTGAGCCCCATAGGTAAAATCCCCTGTATTGAAGTGGACGACGGCTACCTTAGCGAGACGACGGCCATATTGAGTTTTCTAGAGAGCGTCGTGCCGGAAGTGCCGATGATGGAGTAGGATGGGTTTCGTCGCGCGCAGATGGTGCAGTTAATTAAGGTAATTGAGCTGTATATTGGCATTGAGTCCGCGCGACTGAATAGTTCGGTGTTTTTTGGTGGCGAGTTAAATCAGGCCATTGCCGACGGCGTAAAGCCAACTATGGTGAAGGGCGTTGCCGCATTTAATCGCCTTACCCGTTTCTCGCCGTATCTTATGGGCAGCGAGATTACCATGGCAGACTTTTTTGCCTACTACACCTTTAGCAACGCTCGTATTATCGCCAAGAAAACCTGGGGCGGGGATTTGGTTGCTGATATTCCGGGGCTGCGCGAATGGGTGCAGCTGATGGTTGAACGGCCGACGATTGTGCAGGTTAATAAAGAGAATAAAGAGGCAATGGCTGGGTTGTCGGCGGGTTGAGATCCTTCGACTGCGCCTCGGCATGGCGGTTTTGAGTGGGACGATAGAGTTAAGAGAGTAGAAATAATTTATGACAGCAGTTGCTTTAAAGTCAGTTGATTCGGATGTTTTGGCAGAGATTCAGGGCTTTTTACCCTGTGCTACGCCAGACCGTTGGATCGAAAATGCGCTGGAGCATCCTGCTCTTATGCTAATCGATCATGCTAATTGTGAGAAAAAAGCGGCGAGTACAGCCATCAGTTTAATTAATCGCTACACCAATAATTTTGAATTATTAAATAAGATGTCGCGTTTGGCGCGTGAAGAAATGCGTCATTTTGAGCAGGTTATTGCGCTGATGAAGCGCAGGAGAGTTACCTATACCCATGTCAGTGCATCGCGTTATGCCGCTGGGTTGCGTGAATTGGCGCGTCGAGATGATCCGGGTAAGTTGATTGATGTGCTGGTAATCGGCGCTTTTATTGAGGCGCGTTCCTGTGAGCGCTTTGCCCGTTTGGCACCGCACTTGGATGCTGAGCTGGCGGAGTTTTATACCTCGCTGCTTAAGTCTGAAGGGCGGCATTATCAGGACTATTTAGGGCTGGCTATAAAGGTGGCTAGTGGTGACTGTATTGATGGGCGTATTGCGTTGTTTGCAGAGCGAGAACAGCGATTAATTGAAGCGCCTGATACTGAGTTTCGGTTTCATTCTGGGCCTGTTTAGGGGGCTGTGTATTGTTGAAGAGCTTCTTTTTAGCAGACACAAAAAAAGGCAGCCTGGGCTGCCTTTTCTCTATCAACAACTCCAAACAGAATTATCGATCTTCAACCGGCGTGTAATCGCGAACATCTTCACCAGTGTATAACTGACGTGGACGACCAATACGGTACGGGTGAGTGATCATCTCATTCCAATGCGAAATCCAGCCAACAGCTGTCTCTTATACACATCACCGAGCCCACGAGACCAGAGAGGATCTCGTATGCCG
>CAJXVK010000172.1 GCA_913060735.1 uncultured Cellvibrionales bacterium | reverse complement strand
GAGATCCTCTCTGGTCTCGTGGGCTCGGAGATGTGTATAAGAGACAGCAACAAATAATGTAAGTGCTGTGCCGGCGGCACGAGTGATTGACGAGCAGACCGCTTTTTTAATTGATTCCATGCTTAAGGATGTTATTTTGCGTGGCACTGGCATCAAGGCCAAAAAACTCAATCGCACCGACTTGGCGGGCAAAACAGGTACCACCAATGGCCCCAGAGATGCTTGGTTCTCGGGTTATTCCCCCGACCTTGTCACTACGGCTTGGGTAGGGTTTGATGACAACTCACTTATAGGTCGAAATGAATATGGTGGGTCTGCCGCACTCCCTATCTGGATCGAATTTATGGGCGCGGCACTAGCCGGTAAACCAGAAGCAAAGCATCCCCAGCCCAATGGCATTGTCAGGGTGAAAATCGATGCCAAAACAGGCAAGCGTGTCGCGCCCAATCAAACCGGTATCTATGAATTCTTTAAAACCAAAAATGTACCAGAGCTGACTAATACGGGCAGCACTGCACCAATCGACAATCAAAGCCCACTGCCAGAAGATCTGTTTTAGTATGAGCCCATTACGCACAGATTGGAAAAATATAGATACCGTGCTCCTAGATATGGACGGCACATTACTGGACCTGCATTTCGATAATTTCTTCTGGCTCCATCATCTACCCAAACGCTATAGCGAGCAGCATGGTATTGATGCAACCGCCGCTCGTCTCGACTTAAAGCAGCGAATGGCCTCGAGACAGGGCACCTTAGACTGGTATTGCACCGACTTCTGGTCTGCGCAGTTCAATATTGATATTGTCGATCTCAAACGCGAAGTTTTACATCTGGTTAATGAACGACCTCAGGTTCAGGGCTTTCTCACCGCTCTGGGCGCCATGGGTAAACAGCGTATTTTGATTACTAACGCACATCGCAACAGCGTCGATATTAAATTTTCTGTCACCGGCATCGAGCCGCTACTGGACCTGGTTATATCATCCCATGACTACGGCTATCCAAAAGAGGACCAGCTGTTTTGGCAGCAGCTACAGGCAAATATGCCCTTTAAACCTGATAGAACATTATTTATTGATGATTCAGAACCAGTACTGCGATCGGCTGAAAAATACGGTATTGCCCATTTACTCTGCATAGATAAACCGGATAGCCAGCAGCAGGCCAGATTGCCCTCTGACTTTCCCTCTATTGCAGATTTTGAGCAAATTCTCAATCTAGATATCAGCGCCTAGATTATGGAAAAGGTCCGTATTGATAAATGGCTCTGGGCAGCACGATTTTACAAAACCCGCTCTTTGGCTAAGGCTGCTATCGAAGGCGGCAAAGTGCACATTGATGGCCAAAAATCAAAACCCAGCCGGATGCTGGAACTCGGTCTGATGCTGAATATTCGCCAGGGTGAAACCAGCAAAACTGTAGAAGTTATCGCTCTCTCAGAACAGCGCCGCGGTGCACCAGAAGCTCAGCTGCTGTATCAGGAAACTCAGGAGAGTATCGACCTGCGCGAGAAAACATCTGCCGAACGCAGTGCCTTCTATGGCTCAACTCCCGCCTCGGTGCGTCCGAACAAAAAACAACGCCGCCAGATTCATCGGTTTGTACATAATGATACAGACTAAATCTCCTTAGCTCAGGCTGGCTGAGGAGATTTAAATTCATCTCGCAGTGCAGCTTTAGTCATATAGAAGCAGTACAATGCCGCCTATGAAAAATAACGATATATTGCAACGCTTCCTCTTTGATGGCACTGATATCCGCGGTGAAATCACGACTCTAGAATCGAGCTACCAAAACATTGTCAGCCGGCAAAACTATCCGCCAGCTGTAGCCCAATTATTTGGTGAGTTTATTGCCGCGGCGAGTTTACTCAGCGCCACATTAAAATTTCCCGGAATTATTTCCATTCAGGCGCGGGGCGACGGACCCCTATCCACCGTCATGGCGGAATGCACCTCAGGCACCAAATTGCGCGGCATCGTCCGCGGTGATTTGCAGGCTGCGGAGAATCATGCCAGCTTGCAGGACCTGCTGGGTGCGGGAACCCTTGCTATTACTATTGAACCGGAAGGTGGTGAGCGCTACCAAGGCATAGTGCCGATGGATGCCGGCTCTCTCAGCCAGTGCCTGGAGTTTTATTTTCAGCAGTCCGAACAGCTGCCAACCAAGATTAGACTAAGCGCTAATGCCGAGCTCGCCGCAGGTGTTTTGGTGCAACAGATGCCCAATACTGGCGATACAGAAAAAAATCTGTCTCTTATACACATCTCCGAGCCCACGAGACCAGAGAGGATC
>CAJXVK010000171.1 GCA_913060735.1 uncultured Cellvibrionales bacterium | reverse complement strand
ATCTACACTAGATCGCTCGTCGGCAGCGTCAGATGTGTATAAGAGACAGACCTGATACTTTGTCCATAATTTCTGCACTGGTAGGCACAGATTGCGCGTAATTTAACATTTTTCACTGATTAGTCAATGACAAAATCTAAGCGGTCCGGTTTCATGCAAAGAAACACTCGCACCGCTAAACCAGTTAGGACACACTAGTCGTACTTGTTTTGCAAAAAATAATAAACTGAAAGAGCAAACTCTAATGGCAAAATTCAACTGGCTCGCCACCTGCACCATTCTCATCACAGCTCTGGTCGGTTGCTCCAAGCAACCTGACACAACAGGGCTGGTTATCGAAAATATCAATGGCTATACCTTTGATAATGATCGCCAACTGCAACAGTTCCAAACACTGGCCATTGAAGACGGCAAAGTAGTGGCCACCGGAAATGCAGAGCTAGCACTTAACTACCCCAATGCCGAGAAAATAGATGGTCAGGGAAAAACGTTAATTCCCGGCATTACCGATGCCCATGGGCATGTCTCCACGATGGGCTACACCTTGCTCACTGTTGACGTGCGCGGCCTTGAATCAGCTCAGGCAGCCGCAGAGTTAGTGGCCAAATATGCTGCAGAAAGACCCGCACTAGGTTGGATTCAGGGACGTGGCTGGAATCAGGTACTCTGGCCTGATAAGCAGTACCCCAGTGCCGCCGTCCTAGACGAGCAAATTAGCGATCGCCCTGTGTGGCTGGAACGTATCGATGGCCATGCAGGCTGGGCAAACAGCAAAACCTTAGCGCTGGCAGGTATCACAGGCGAGACCGCCTCACCTCCAGGTGGCGAAATTATTCGCGATAGCAATGGCCAGCCGACCGGGGTACTGATCGACAATGCCATGTATCTGGTCAACAGAGTGATTCCACCACCGAGTAACGATGAGATTGCTCTGGCGCTAGATACCATGAGCCAGCACTTATTAAGCCTGGGTATTACCTCCACTCATGATGCCGGGGTAAGCTCAGCCGAACACAAGCTGTATCGGCAGATAGCTGACAACGGTGATATGCGGATACGCATCTACGGCATGATCTCCTCCACCAATGTAGATATTGAAGAGACATTGGCTGCGGGGCACAGTGTTGATGCACAAGACCTATATACATTACGCAGTATCAAAGTCTACGTCGATGGCGCTCTAGGCAGTCGCGGCGCAGCCATGCTCGAACCCTATGCCGATCGAGCCGGTCACCACGGGCTGCTAGTCACTAGCAGTGACCAACTGCGCGATCTATTTAATAAAGCCATTACGGAGGACTTCCAAGTGGCTATTCACGCTATTGGCGACAAAGGCAATCGTATTGCTCTAGATGAGGTCGAGTATGCCTATGCCACCGTGGGTGGCCGCCATCTGCGCCACCGCATTGAGCACTCCCAGATTGTGACTCTAGATGATATTCCTCGCTTTAAATCACTGGACGTGATTCCCTCTATGCAACCGACCCATGCCACCAGCGATATGAATATGGCCGAAGATAGAATTGGTGCCGAGCGGCTAAAAGGTGCCTATGCCTGGCGATCTTTTCTCAATCAGGGCAGCCGTGTAGTTTCTGGATCAGATTACCCCATTGAACTGGCGAACCCCTTTCATGGTATTCACGCTGCAGTCACAAGGCAGAATCATGACAATATGCCCACAGAGGGTTGGATTGCTGAAGAGGCAATGACCTTAGAAGAAGTGCTGCGTAGCTTTACCATAGACGCCGCCTGGGCCGCCCATCAAGAAGATCGACTTGGCGGTTTAACGGTGGGCAAATGGGCCGACTTTATTTTGTTAGATCAGGATGTCTTCCAAGTTGAACCTGAAAAACTATGGCAGACGCAAGTTTTGGAAACATGGATCGCGGGCGAGCGTGTTTACCAATCTAAGGCACCCTAGGCTGCCTTAGATTGGTCCTCTGGCACAGCAGTGGCTGTGCCATATTCCATAGCCTCACCCTTCATTGAGCCAAAGCGTAGGCTCAGAATATCCAGCAGGTAATTTTGTTGGAGGCGCCAAGGCGCGGTCCTGCCCTGCTTGGGGAACTGATCAATAGAGCGGTCTACATACCCAGAGGCCAGATCCAAGAATGCAATGCGCTCTAGGTTGGGGTCATTATTGCGCGCCACGCAGTAATCAAATTTATTATTGTCGAGATAATTGAGCATGCGACAGACATATTCACTGGTGAGATCGCACTTTAATGTCCAAGACGCATTGGTATAACCAGCGGCGAGCACAAAATTAGGTACATCACTCAGCATCATACCTTTGTACCCAAGGGTGTCCGGGAG
>CAJXVK010000170.1 GCA_913060735.1 uncultured Cellvibrionales bacterium | reverse complement strand
AAAAACCCTCCCGCCACTCTAAAGGCACTGGCAATTTGCCTGGAGGATGCAGATATTGGCGAACAGTTTGAGCAACTTGATCGCCAACTTTATCAGGGCAAAAGCACGGGTGGCGCAACGCTGGATATTGAGCTTCTGCTAACTCGACTTAAAACTCAGTCCACCTTTAGTCGCAAATCTGGTAGCAAGCAACAGACAGGTCGAGCACTGAAGTCGTTATATCCTGAATAAAAACTAAAAATAGAGGGGGTTAAGATGAGCGCTAAAAGCAACACCGATGAAACCCAAGAGACATCGCAGGCTGATAACCAAAAACGTTATTGGCAATCTAATTTACGACTCCTCGGCAAGCTGCTTTTTGTATGGTTTATCGTCTCATTTGGCTGCGGTATTATTTTAGCCGACTGGCTCGACCAATTTTCAATATTCGGTTTTAAACTTGGGTTTTGGTTTGCACAGCAAGGCGCCATTTACGTGTTTGTTGTACTGATCTTCGCCTACGCTCGTCAGATGAAAAGTCTGGATCATAAATTTGGCGTTGGCGATGATAACGGTCCTGAAGAGGAGTCCCAATTATGAGTACACAATTGCTGACTTACCTGTTTGTTGGATCATCTTTCGCACTCTATATTGGCATTGCCATTTGGTCTCGCGCAGGCTCGACCAAAGACTTTTACGTTGCCGGTGGCGGCGTGCATCCAGTGGTCAATGGCATGGCAACCGCCGCTGATTGGATGAGTGCAGCCTCGTTTATTTCTATGGCGGGCATTATTTCTTTTATCGGCCGAGATGGGTCTGTCTATCTATTGGGCTGGACTGGGGGCTATGTGCTCCTAGCTCTGCTATTGGCTCCCTATTTACGTAAATTTGGTCGTTTTACCGTGCCAGACTTTATCGGAGAACGATACTACTCGCAGGCCGCACGCATCGTTGCGGTCATTTGCTTAATCTTTGTTTCGTTCACCTATGTCGCTGGTCAAATGCGTGGTGTGGGCATTGTGTTTTCCCGCTTTCTTGAGGTTGAGGTTACCACTGGCGTCATAATTGGCATGGCCGTAGTGTTTATGTACTCAGTCCTTGGCGGCATGAAAGGCATCACCTACACGCAGGTAGCACAATACTGCGTGCTGATTTTTGCCTATATGGTTCCCGCTATCTTTATCTCCATAATGATTACAGATAACCCTATTCCGCAACTGGGTTTTGGTGCTGAGGTCAACGATGGTTCTGGCCTTTCGGTGCTAGACAAACTGGATGGTGTACTTTTGGACCTAGGGTTTAGTGCTTATACCGAAGGCAGTAAATCAACCATCGACGTATTCGCAATCACCGCAGCGCTAATGTTCGGTACCGCAGGATTACCTCACGTGTTGGTGCGTTTCTTTACTGTACCCAAAGTCTCAGATGCACGTCTCTCAGCGGGCTATGCTTTAGCCTTTATCGCTATTTTATACACCACCGCTCCAGCTGTAGCGTCCTTTGCTCGACTGAACTTGGTTGATACAGTACACAATACTGCCTATGCAGATGCCCCCGAATGGTTTGGTAACTGGGAATCCACAGGACTAATCGCTTGGCAAGATAAAAATGATGACGGTATTATGCAATATGGCGCTGGGGCGGCACTGTCACCTAGCAAGCCTTCCTTTGACGGCAATACTGGTGTTCACGGGGAACGTTTGTTAACTAATAAGCCAACGTCATCGGTCAACGAAGTCTATATCGACCGAGATATTATGGTACTCGCTAACCCAGAGATTGCGGGTCTCCCCGGCTGGGTCATCGCGCTTGTCGCCGCTGGTGGCGTGGCCGCCGCTCTGTCTACTGCGGCAGGCTTGCTGTTGGTTATCTCAAGTGCAATCTCTCATGATTTACTCAAGAAAACTCTCCTGCCGAAAATAACTGAAAAACAAGAGCTACTTTATGCTCGCATAGCCGCGGCTGTAGCTGTTTGTATTGCAGGGCTGTTTGGTATCTATCCGCCGGCCTTTGTCGCTCAGGTAGTAGCGTTTGCCTTTGGACTTGCAGCTGCATCTTTGTTTCCGGCATTACTACTGGGTATCTTCTCCAAACGCGCCAACAAAGAAGGCGCTATAGCCGGCATGTTAGTCGGTCTAGTATTTACCTTCACTTACATTGCCTACTTCAAGTTTGTCGCGCCAGAACTAAATAGCGCAGACCACTGGCTATGGGGTATTTCCCCTGAGGGAATTGGTACCATCGGTATGCTATTAAACTTTAGTATTGCCATAGTGGTGAGTCGTCTAACGGCTGAACCTCCCCAGTCGGTACAAGATCTCGTCGACAATATACGTATCCCCAGTGGCGCAAAGGCTGCGGTTGACCATTAATGTAATTATTTAAGGCTGTCTCTTATACACATCTCCGA
>CAJXVK010000169.1 GCA_913060735.1 uncultured Cellvibrionales bacterium | reverse complement strand
CTTAATCCGGATCCATCGGGCGGTCACTGGACCGCGCCACCACTCACGGACCGTCATTGGTATCCGTTTTTTGAGAAAATGGTGGAGCTTGATATACCGGCGATGATTCATGTTTCTGCTTCATGCAATCCAAACTTTCATGCAACTGGTGCCCATTATATCAATGCCGACACCACCGCCTTTATGCAGTTTTTGCAGGGTGATCTGTTCGCCGATTTTCCGGATCTGCGCTTTATTATTCCCCATGGCGGTGGCGCGGTGCCCTATCACTGGGGGCGTTATCGCGGTCTGGCCGATATGCTTAAAAAGCCACTGCTTACTGAGCACGTGATGAAAAATGTATTCTTTGACACCTGTGTTTATCATCAGCCTGGGATTGACCTTTTATTTGAGGTGATTGATATCGACAATATCCTGTTCGGTTCAGAAATGGTTGGTGCGGTGCGCGGCATTGATCCGCAAACGGGCCAGTATTTTGATGATACCAAGCGTTATATTGATGCCCTTGATATCCCTGCAGCGGACAAGCACAAAGTGTTTGAATTAAATGCCCGGCGTCTGTATCCACGGTTAGATGCATCCCTGAAAGCGCGTGGCAAATAGAGGCTGATAAAGCAATGAGCAAGTTTCAAAAAGATACAAACTGGCTGGATTTTCACCCCAACCCATCCAAACCGGCTTTTACACCGCCCGCGGGAGCCGTGGACGCCCACTGCCATGTTTTCGGCCCCGGCGATGATTTTCCCTATTCGCCAACGCGAAAATATACCCCCTGTGACGGGCCAAAAGAAAGGTTATTTGAACTGCGCGACCATCTGGGTTTTGAGCGCAATGTAATCGTTCAGGCTAGCTGTCATGGCACCGATAACAGCGCTCTGATTAATGCCCTGATTCACTCAGATGGCAAGGCCCGTGGTATTGCCGTGGTGTCACCGGATATCTCTGATGCTGAACTGGCAGAAATGCATAGTGCAGGTGTCCGTGGAGTTCGCTTTAACTTTGTTAAACGCCTGGTTAACCCGGTTCCTCCTGAGGTGCTTAAGTCGGTTGCCGAGCGTATCGCCAAGCTGGGTTGGCATATTATTATTTACTTTGAAGCTCCTGACCTGCCTGAATATTACGATTTCTTCGCCTCTCTCAATACCATCGTTGTAGTCGACCATATGGGTCGCCCTGATTGTAGTAAACCGCTTGATGGTGAGGAATTTGAATTGTTTTTAAAACTACTGCGGGAAAATGACAACTGCTGGACCAAGGTGACCTGCCCTGAACGACTCAGTTTACAGGGACCGCCAAGTTACGATGATTTTGTTCCCTTTGCTGCACGGGTAGTAGAACTTTTCCCCGACCGGGTGCTCTGGGGCACTGACTGGCCTCACCCCAATATGAAATCCCATATGCCAGATGACGGCCATCTGGTGGATATGATCCCGCGCATAGCACCCACTGCTGAGTTGCAGCGCAAGCTGCTGGTCGATAATCCGATGCGGCTCTGCTGGCCAGAGGAAAATTGAGCAGCCCAATTTATTGGGGTGCTGCCAAATTGGCAATTCGGATGACGGCCGCACCTAATCAAACGAGATAATTTAACGGAGACGTTTGCATGACAACAGAGGTTCACTTTACGGACTTAATATTATTCGTCCTGCAAGTAATAAATAGTGTCATTTTTTTGCCCTTGCTATCCAGCGCGGTGAAATTTCAAGAAGACAGAGCGAGAGGCCCAGTTCAATGAATCACATACAGGTACTCCTGATGATATACACGCTCACAGTAGTTTCTGCATGCGGTGGTGGTGGCTCGTCAGCGGGCTTAGACACAGATCTGGAGCCCACGCCTGAGCCTGGTATTCCTGCTACCGTCGAGATAGAAAGCCCTGTTGAAGGTCGGGTCACTACCATCTCTGGTGAAATCGAATGCCCTGCTGGACAAATTTGCTCCATAGACATCAGCGATGTGGCGTTTGACGAAACCTTTGTTGCCGAGCCTGCAGTAGGGTTCGTATTCAAGGGCTGGACGCAAAAGGATCGCGCATTGTGCGGCGATACCAGTGGACCTTGCCGCCTCGAGACCGCTGATTTCGAAGGCTCCACCGGCCTTCTACCACCCGCTCAAGATACAGGTGAGACGTACTACCTGACACCCCTGTTTGCCGTAGAGCGGCGCACCGATGCCATTGCGCTGGCTGGCGAACAAACCCTGTTCAGCATCGGCTACACCTTTGATTTAGATTTCTATCGCAACAATGCCTACAGCTGCGGCCTCAGCGGCAATTACACCTTTATGGTCGTCAATCCAGTGAGCGGTGACGAAACCTACGAAGCACCCTTGTGGGTCTACCTGCATGGCGGTGGCGCCGGTTTTTACGACGAGAATGGGGATTACCAAGCCGTCGGCAATCAAACCGAAGACACCTGGAACCGCGA
>CAJXVK010000168.1 GCA_913060735.1 uncultured Cellvibrionales bacterium | reverse complement strand
TGGGCTCGGAGATGTGTATAAGAGACAGGAATATAGCAGCTTGGCTATCGGCCTATAAGCCTGTTGACTCGCTGCAATAAAGTTTAATAAATGGAAAAAAAGTGAAACAAGAAAGTAAAAAAACTAGATTACGTTTTTTCGAGAGTGCCGCGGGTCAGCAGCATATTACTGATGCTGATAAGTATCTCTATCGACAGCCAGTGCCAAGCCATAAAATCGTGGTAATAGGTACGGGGACGATCGGGCAGGAACATATGCGGGTGGCTGCATTGCTAGGTCGTGCCCAGGTACACGGTATCTATGATACTCAGGCCCATAGTCTGGATGTGGCTGAAGCTAATTTTAAAGAGTTTTCAGATGCGCCGCTGGTACGCTATAACAATTTAGAATCGGCCTGTAATGACAGTGCTGCTGATGCATTATTTATCTGCACGCCTAATCATACTCATTTCGATATTCTGCAGGTGGCGATTAAATCCGGCAAACCCATTTTTCTGGAAAAGCCTATGGCCACCGATCTGCAAGATGCGGCTGCCACTGTTGCTATTGATGATGCATACCCGTCTTTTATTCAGATTGGTCTGCAGTATCGCTACAAGGCGCAATATATCGAGGCCTTTTATGAGGCACTTTCGCGACAGTCATTAGGTGAGGTTAAAACGATTGCCGTAAGCGAGTATCGGCCGCCTTTTTTGGATAAGGTCGGGCAGTGGAATAAGTTTAATGCCAATAGCGGTGGTACCCTTGTTGAGAAGTGCTGTCATTATTTTGATCTGATTAATTTAATGGCCCAGGCGCGACCAACACGGGTGTATGCCAATGGCGGCCGCGCGGTAAATTTCACTGACTTTGAATATGAGGGTAGAGCATCCGATATTGATGACCATGCCTTCGTGGTTATCGACTATGCCAATGGCACCCGCGCCAATTTCACCCTTAATATGTTTTGCCAGGACTTTAGCGAGGAGATGATTGTCACCGGTACCCGGGGTCGCTTGGTGGCATCAGAGGTATTTAATTTTCATCAGCATCAGGACTCTAAGGCCACAGTCACTATTGAGGGCGGTGAGCATGGAGCCTCTAAAAAGATCGATGTGACTTACGCGGCACTGATAGAGCAGAGTGGCCATCATGGTGCCACCTACTATGAGCACAGTGCTTTTATGGACCAGCTCGAGGGACTGTCGGTCGATGCGGCCACGTGTCGGCAGGGACTGTGGTCAATGATTGTAGCCAGCGCCGCACAGGCCTCTATGGCCTCTGGACAGGCGGTAGATATTAAACAATTTATGATGGCTAATAATTTAGCTGACTATTTGGAGATGTAAAAAAGGTTATGAATCAAGTGATTAATGTTACTGGTAAATCAATGCCCGCCGTGGGTTTAGGACTTTGGAAAATTGATCCCGGCGCGGTGGCCGATGCGGTTTATCAAGCGATCAAAGTTGGTTATCGCCATCTGGATAGTGCGGCGGACTATGGTAATGAGAAAGAGGTAGGCGAGGGCATAGCGAGGGCTATTGCCGACGGTCTTTGCAGCCGTGAAGAACTCTGGGTGACCTCGAAGCTATGGAATACCTACCACCGACAGGAACATGTTGAAGCCGCCTGTCGCAAATCCCTTGAGGATCTTGGGCTCGATTATTTTGATCTGTATCTAATACATTTTCCCATTGCCCTCAGCTACGTAGACTTTAATGATCGCTATCCACCAGAATGGCTATTTGACCCAGCGGCAGAAAATCCTAGTATGCAGCTTGATGCTGTGCCCCTCAGTGAAACCTGGGGTGCTATGGAAATGCTAGTTGAGGTGGGTCTAACCCGCCAGATTGGTATCTGTAACTACAGTGCTAGTTTGCTGCATGATCTGATGAGCTATGCGCGCATCAAGCCAGCGATGCTGCAGGTGGAGTCACATCCATACCATACCCAAGAAGCACTGCTGCGCACGGCCCAGCAATACAGTATTGCAGTGACTGCATTTTCACCCCTAGGTGCTCTGTCCTATGTCTCGATTGATATGGCTACAGCGAATGACTCTGTACTGACAGAGTCTGTGGTGATGGCTGCGGCACAGCGCACCGGCGCCACCGCCGCTCAGGTGGTTCTGCGCTGGGGTATTCAGCGCGGTACCGCGGTGATTCCCAAAACCAGTAATCCGCGGCGCCTTATAGAGAATTTAACCCTATCAGAATTTAGCTTGAACGATGATGAAATGGCCGCTATCGCTGCGCTTAATCAAAATCGTCGCTTTAATGATCCGGGTGTATTCTGCGAGGCGGCCTTTAATACTTTTCATTCAATCTACGACTAGAGTGCAGCATTTTATGCCTATAAACGCGCAAAAAATTTCGCTGGCAGAACAGCAGCAACATACCAATGGTGTCTTTCCATTAGTCTATGCGGCTGCGGAAATTGGTTCAGCTGATGCCATAAAAGATTGGATCGAACAGCATATGGATCAGTTGGCGGATGAATTGGCCGTGCATGGTGCAATTTCTGTCTCTTATACACATCTCCGAGCCCACGAGA
>CAJXVK010000167.1 GCA_913060735.1 uncultured Cellvibrionales bacterium | reverse complement strand
GATCTACACTAGATCGCTCGTCGGCAGCGTCAGATGTGTATAAGAGACAGTGCTCAATCAGCAGTTTGGCACCCGAGATTTAAGCGGCTTTGGCTGCGACCATTTACCCGTTGGCATTAGTGCCGCAGGCTGTCTTCTGCAATATGCCAAGGATACCCAGCGCAATGCCCTGCCCCATATTCGCAGCATCAGCGCAGAAAATCGTGAGGATAGCGTCGCTCTCGATGCAGCCAGTCGCCGCAATCTTGAACTGGACACCAACCTTGCCGGTGGCCAGGAAAACACCTTATTTGATGTGTTGGACAACACCGCGACCAGCATGGCCAGCCGCTTACTGCGCCGCTGGCTCAATCGCCCCCTGCAACATCTACCCACATTAGAAGCGCGCCAAGAGACCATTGCCGCACTGCAACATAACTACCTCTATGAATCACTCAATGGCCACCTTAAACAGGTCGGCGACATGGAGCGGATTCTTACCCGAATGGCATTGCACTCTGCGCGCCCTCGCGATCTAACCCGACTATTGGATAGCCTCGCCGTACTGCCGCAAATCGCCAACGCCCTAAATGGCTGTGCTGTCGAACATCTCTCAGAGCTTGCCATAGGTGCCAAGCCCCTACCCCATCTGGTTGAATTACTGGCTAGCGCTATCAAAGAAAATCCTCCAGTGATAATTCGTGATGGCGGTGTGATCGCTGATGGCTACGACCAGGAGCTCGATGAACTGCGCGCCCTAAATACCAACGCTGGTGAATTTTTACTGGCCATGGAAGAGCGCGAGAAAGCCAGTACTGGTATTTCTACGCTTAAGGTCGGCTACAATCGAGTGCATGGCTACTATATAGAAATATCTCGAGGCCAGAGTGACAAGGCGCCGGTGGAATATATTCGCCGTCAAACACTTAAAAATGCCGAGCGCTTTATTACGCCGGAACTAAAAGAATTTGAAGATAAAGCCCTTAGCGCCAAGAGCCGATCGCTGAGTCGCGAAAAACATCTCTATGAAGAGCTTCTCGATATCCTCAACCAAGATTTACAGCAGTTACAACTCTGCGCCGGCGCCATTGCCGAATTGGATGTACTGGCTACACTGGCCGAGCGCGCCCATAGTTTAGGTTTTTGCAAGCCAGAACTGCAGCAACAGTCAGGCATAGATATTCGCGGAGGTCGCCACCCCGTAGTAGAACAGGTGACCAGCGACCCCTTTGTTGCCAATGACCTAATCATGAATACCCAGCGCAAAATGCTGGTTATTACCGGTCCTAATATGGGCGGTAAGTCCACCTATATGCGCCAAGCGGCACTGATTGTTCTGCTGGCACAGATAGGTAGCTATGTGCCAGCCGCATCAGCACAGATTGGTCTAGTAGACCGCATCTTTACCCGCATTGGTTCTTCCGATGACCTAGCCGGTGGCCGCTCAACTTTTATGGTGGAAATGACCGAGACCGCCAATATCCTGCACAATGCCAGTGACCGCAGCTTGGTATTAATGGATGAGGTAGGCCGTGGCACCAGCACCTTCGACGGCCTGTCACTGGCCTGGGCCTGCGCCTTTCATCTGGCAGGACAAGTCAAAGCCTTTACCCTGTTCGCCACCCATTACTTTGAACTGACCGCACTCCCCAACAAAGTTGATGGTGCGGTCAATGTGCATTTAGATGCCACAGAATATAACGACAGCATAGTGTTCTTACACAGCGTCCAAGATGGCCCAGCCAGCCAGAGCTATGGTATTCAGGTCGCAAAACTCGCGGGTATACCCACTGAAGTCATTCAGCTGGCACGCCAAGAACTCGCGCTTTTGGAAGCAGGTGGTAATGGTGTCATTAGCCCCGAGATAAAAACACAACCCAGCCAGACAGAATTGTTTCTGCCGCCAGTAAACCCTGAGTTGCAAAAACGCCTGAATAATCTGCGCCCAGATGAATTGTCACCGAAGCAGGCTCTGGATCTGATTTACGAGCTTAAGACTCTGCTGTAACCGCAGGTGAAACTTAGCGGCAAATAACCTCAACAAGGCATTCACAGGGCAAATCTTCCTGCTATAATGCCGCGCTTGTTTGAACCCGTATTACCCACAAGAGACACAGATATGACCTTTATCGTTGGCGACAACTGTATTAAATGCAAGCATACGGACTGCGTAGAAGTATGCCCTGTAGACTGTTTTTATGAGGGTCCAAATTTCTTGGTCATTCATCCCGACGAATGTATTGATTGCGCCCTTTGTGAGCCAGAGTGCCCGGTAGATGCTATTTTTGCTGAAGATGAAATCCCAGCGGGTCAGGAAGTGTTCCTGGAACTCAATGCAGAGCTGGCTGATGTATGGCCAAATATTACCACCCAAAAAGAAGCGCCGGCAGATGCTGAAGAATGGGATGGTGTAGAAAACAAATTGCAGTATTTAGAGCGCTAAGCAGCTAAGCTTGATCAAAGAAAAAGTGCTTTAAGAAGTAATCAGTTACAAAGTTCGCGTGAAATAACGCACCCGTAGCTCAGCTGGATAGAGTAGGTGGCTTCGAACCACTTGGTCGGGGGT
>CAJXVK010000166.1 GCA_913060735.1 uncultured Cellvibrionales bacterium | reverse complement strand
AGATCCTCTCTGGTCTCGTGGGCTCGGAGATGTGTATAAGAGACAGGAATTAGTCTATCCGCGTTAATACGCTATTTATTAGGTATTAAATTTAAAAAAGAGCTTAAATTTAATATAAAAGAAATTATTTAATATACTTTTCTCATGTATAATTAAGGTTCTCCTAGAGTCGCCATGATAATTATGAATGTCGATCAATTAAAAATTCCCGAGCTAAGCCTAAGATATCTTAAGGCGGCTAAATGTGTTGCTGAATTACGCAGCGTAACAAGGGCTGGAGAGCAACTGAATCGGTCGCAAACAGCAATATCCAAGGCCATTATCGAACTTGAAAGTCAGCTTGATGTGCCGCTGTTTGATCGCACAACGTCCGGCGTTTCTCCCACAGTTTACGGTGAGGCATTGGGTCAACGTGTCGCCATGGCAATGGCCGAATTCGAGGCGGCGGGGAGGGTCTACGATCAGTTCAAAAAGTCGCGAAGAGATTTCCATAAAAATCCTCTGTTCTCTATGGAAATCAGCTACAAACGACTGGCAGCGCTTATCGCCCTTTATGAAACCTGTGACTATAGCGGCGCTGCCCATATGCTCGGCATCACCAGTGCGGCAGTCTATAACTCAATTCGTGAACTGGAGAATCTTCTGGATCTGGCACTTTTTGGCAAAGATCCCTCTGGGGTTAATCCGACACCCTATTGCAAAATTCTTGTGCGCCATACCAAACTGGCGTTTTCACAGATTCGCCACGCAATGGATGATATTGCCAGCTTAAATGGCGTAACCTGCGGCAAGGTCACTGTTGGCACCATGCCCTACTCCAGAACCATTCTGACACCCCGTGCAATCAATCAACTTCTAGAAGACCAACCGCAGCTGGATATCTCTACAATTGAGGGCCCCTATAATTCTCTACTATCCGGTCTGCGCAGTGGCGAAATTGATATGCTGATTGGCGCTATCAGGCCAAAGGAAGCTGCACCCCACCTGAAAACTGAACGACTGTTTGACGATAAACTGGCGATTTTGGCTCGCAGCGATCACCCACTGGCCAAGAAAAAAATCCTCGCGCCGAAAATACTGGAAGAGTTGCAATCTGTGCTGCCACCCACCGGCACCCCAACAAGATTGCTGTATGACCAGTTTTGCACCCAGCATGGGATAAGCGCGCCAGCACATTGCATTGAGACAAGCTCTGCATCTATGGTGCGCGGGCTATTACTGGAAAGTGATCGAGTAGCTCTGCTCTCTGAGCACCAAATTTACTATGATAAAAAACTGGGTGCACTGACTGCCCTGGCCATTGATATGCAAAGTACCTACCGGCCTATTGGTATAACCATGCTGTCGCATATTCGTCCCTCTCCGGCAGCAGGATTGTTTCTGGACAAGATTCGCTCAGTGGCCGAGGATCTTAGTCTAGGTATCTCGTGACCAACTACATCAGACCTGTGAAATTATGCTCTGCTCTAACCTATCCAATGTTTTCATGGCCTCAAGGCACTGCTGGACGCTTGAATTAGGTTCCCTACCCTGGGCAATCGCCGCAAAGAATTCCCGATCGGCCAGTTCCACACCATCCATCGCCACGTCAATCTGAGACAGATCAATGGGATTGTCGTTACCATCAAAAAGATCATCATATCTTGCTATATAAGTCCCATTGTCACAGATATACCGAAAGTAGGTGCCCAGGGGACCGTTATTATTAAACGATAGAGAGAGCGTACAGATAGCGCCTGTAGCCGCTTTCATGCCAATACACATATCCATGGCTATGCCCATGTCGGGATGATTGGGGCCCTGCATGGCAAATGCCTGAGCCGCTGGCCCGCCAGTCTGATACTGGAATAGATCAACTGTATGGCAGGCGTGATGCCACAATAAATGATCCGTCCAGCTGCGAGGCTGGCCCAGAGCGTTAATATTTTCACGACGGAAAAAATAGGTTTGTACATCCAACTGCTGTAGCTGTAACTCACCCGACTTTATTTTGTTATGAATCCATTGGTGTGAAGGATTAAAGCGCCGCACATGGTCTACCATGGCCACCAGACCAGTCTCCTGCTGCACCTCAACTATTTTCTGGGCGTCAGCAAGATTATCGGCCATGGGAATTTCGATCAGTACATGCTTACCAGAGCGCATTACCTGGATAGCCTGAGTGGCATGCAGCCCCGTGGGTGTAGCCAAAATAACAGCATCGACTCCGGGTTGATTTAGGGCCTCAGCCAGATCCGTGGTGTAAAAGGGTATGCCCCGCGCATTGGCAACTGCTTCGGTCGTCTCAGCGACACCACCACAGATTACTGACACCTCAACATCCTCAATGCGGGCAATGGCATCTATATGTTTATTGGCGAATGCACCTTCCCCGACCAAGCAAATCTTCATTATTCTCTCCCAAAACGCGCAGTTGCAGATTCGCACTGTGCCTTGAATACTCTATTTACAGGCAGGGTAAACATCCATCAATTATGTATCGATTTCATCAATATTCGTGCTCTTCTCATGGCAGCAAATAGTCCTTTAATGACATGGTTATCCAGCCTTGTAATGCTTACTCATCGAATTCAAAAGGGGAACCCTATGGCAGATTCCAGCACATCAAGTATCTGCGCCGAAGATGGCTACAATTTTTCGACCTATATGGCCTCGCCGACAATATCTGAAA
>CAJXVK010000165.1 GCA_913060735.1 uncultured Cellvibrionales bacterium | reverse complement strand
CGCAGGGGCAAAGTCTTTACTGTTGAGGTGGGGTCAGAACTGATCCTGTCTGCAGGTGCCATCCAGACTCCGCAACTGTTAATGCTATCCGGTATCGGTGATGGCGATGCACTTAATGCGTGCGACATTAATGTAAAGCAACATATGCCGGGGGTTGGTAGCAACTTACAGGATCACCCCGCATGGTGTTTCGAGTACGGTGCCACAGATCCTCGCGATTCCTTAGCCTCTAAACTGGGTTATTTGGGACGTCTTAAAATCGGCGTTGAATGGCTGTTCAGAAAACAGGGACTAGGTATCTCCAATCACTTTGAGGTAGGTGCTTTTTTGTCGCTACTTGGCAAGGGGATGGGCGTCGATGCACAGATGGAATGTATCGCCATGAGAGGTGATTTTACGCCTCAAGGAATCAAAATTGAACCCGGTTATCAGTGCTTTACCAGCCTGCAGCGTCCTACCAGTCGCGGAAAACTTTGCATAACCAGTGCCGACCCTGCTGTAGGTCCAAAATTTCAATTTAATTATTTGACCACTGACCATGACAAGAAGCTAGCGGTAGCGGCCATTAAAGCAACCCAACAAATATTTCAGCAATCCGCTTGGCAGGGCCGTCTCAGCTCAGAATTATCCGGTGTTGATAATCTCAAGTCTGACAGTGACATTATAAAATGGGCTTTTGCTAATGTAGAGTCGAATTATCACCCCTGCGGTACCTGTAGTATGGGAGTTGATGACAAGGCTGTTACAGATGGTGAAGGTCGGGCCCATGGATTTAACAACTTACGCATTGTGGATGCATCAATAATCCCATCCATTCCAGCAGGTAATCTAAATGCGATCACAATAATGATTGCCGAAAAAATTGCTGACAGTATTCTCGGGGTGTCCGCCATTGAGCCAGAATATCCGTCGATCAACTGATAATAATAAGCATAAAAGCTAGGGAGTAAACTTTGCCAAGTCTTTCGAAATCTGAGCGTGAGAATCAGAACGTACTACCCAATAACAGTAATATTTTTGACAGTCCCACAGCGATCTTTGCAGCCATTGTTCTTGGGTTCGCTGGAACTGGGGTTGCAATGGGTATGCCACTGCTGGTCGGCTCAATGGCAAGTTCTCTGGGCTTTAGCGATCAACAACTGGGGTACCTGGCGTCATCTGATATGACAGGGCTGTTTGTCGGTTCAGTCTCTGCCTCATTAGCAGTGGCTAAAATGAATCGCCGTTTACTCGCTGCAGCCGGTCTATTCATGGTAATGCTGGGCAACTATTTGTCTATTCAATCACCAGATATTCTACCCTTGATGCTGTGTCGTTTTTGTGCAGGAATAGGTGCGGGACTCTGTTATGCAACATGCACCGCCAGCCTTGCAGGAAGTCATAACTCGGCGCGCACATTCAGTATTCTTCTTTTTATACTAGTGGTAATGAATGCCTTTATTTTTTATATCTTTCCGATTATTGATGCCAAATGGGGCGTCACTGGGCTGTTTGGTTTTTACTTGCTCCAAGCTATTCCAATTCTACTCGTACTGCCACTGCTTCCTCAGTATTGCATCGGAGAAACCGACGAAGGCACATTGAATACTGAGGCCGATAGCTCTGAGGTTCACCCACAGATACCAAAGATCCTGCCTCGCCTGTGTTTAGCTGCTGTTTTTAGCTTCTATTTGTTAGTCGGTGCTTACTGGGCGTTTATCGAACGCGCGGGTGCCGCAGCCAACATTAGCCCTGAATTTATCTCAGCCACTTTAACCTGGGCGCAAATATTCAGTCTCACTGCTGCCATTATAGCGGTATGGCTTGCAAGACGTTTTGGACAGTCAAAACCCTTACTCTTTGCGCTAATGATCATGGTAATTACCATGCTGGCACTCGCGCTTAGGATCGACACCATCACATTTGTCTTTAGTATATTTTCCTTTAGTTTTTTCTGGATATTTATTGACGTTTTCCAGCTGGGAACCCTATCTAATATTGATCATTCTGGTCGTTATGCAGCATTAGTTCCTGCCTTCCAGGGAGCGGCGCAAGCGGTGGCACCCGCAGCCGCAGGATTGCTACTATCCTTCCAGCTTGGCTATAGCTCCGTCATGCTTATGTGCGCAGCGACAGCAGCGGTTGCTCTTTATATATACCGTTATGTCTATCTAGGACTACAGCAGATTGCACCTGATGTGGCAGATGGGGATTAAGTATGGCAAGACAGCTAATTCTCGCCCAGCCCTAATGATATGATAGAAGCGGTCTGCCTTTTCAATGCGTCCTTTAATTCCTGGATGGACATCAGCTCGTCAGAAATAAAATCAGTAAACATCTGATTGACGTTGTTCCAAATAATTTCACCCAGTGATTGGGAGTCCCATTCGGCGATAAAAACCTGCTCATCCTTAAGGGCATGCATCACACCAATAAGCTGCGCCTTTAATTTTCTATCGACATTGTGGTATTCCTGAGAGAATTTCTTGTGTGAGGATGCCGTTGAGGCAGCAAGTGCTTGCCGCCAACAGGACTTATTCATAAACTCCATTGGATGATCCACATACAGTTCAATTAGCTTATAAATAATGTCGACATCATTCCTTTGACGCTGGGCAATGATCGTCTCGCCAATCTGCTCAACACCTTCCCCTTCGTCTATCAATACTGCCAGGAGAAGCCCTATCTTATTATCAAAATTATTATAAATGGTGGCGGGTGAGACGTTAGACCTCTCGGCGACCATTTCTATTGCCGTAAGGTCGTAGCCTATTGA
>CAJXVK010000164.1 GCA_913060735.1 uncultured Cellvibrionales bacterium | reverse complement strand
CTACACTAGATCGCTCGTCGGCAGCGTCAGATGTGTATAAGAGACAGGAGATATTGATCAATGAGTGGCTGGCGTGTTTGGTTTCAAATTGATGAGGTACTTGGATCCCAAGGCATAAATCATTAACCCGGCCAGCACGATTGCTGAGGCTGTTGCTATGGGCGTATTGTGCATAGCGTGTGCGGTCTGAGTTTGAGCTAGAAAGTTGATGTTCCATTGGTCGGCTAGGTAGTTGGTTAGATAGCCAAAGGCAAAGCCAACCCCGACAACACTGCCCAGATAAGCAGCCAGTGCACGGTTACCCAATTCACGCTTAACCAAACCCATGGTGGCGATGTTGGTGGCAGGCCCCACTAGCATAAATACTAATGTCGCACCTGGCGATACGCCTGCAAACAACAAGCCAGCGGCAATTGGGGTGGAGGCTAGGGCGCAGATATACATGGGTACTCCAATGAGAGCCATTACCACGAAGGCCATAAAACCATCGCCCCACTGGGTTAAAAATTCGGTAGGGACATAGGTTTTAACCACCGCGGCAATACCCAGACCAATTAGCAGCCACAGGCTGATGTCTTTAATAAGATCAACAAAAGTGAACTTCATGCTATCTTTTAACCGCACGCTCAGTGTGTCAGGTGCAGTGGCTTCTGTATTAGTTTTACTGCAGCAGCTTGACTCGGGTTCTGGGGTTTTACTGGCACAGCACGACTGAACAGGCTCTGAGGTCATAGATGCAGGCTCATCTTTGTCTGCGCCGACCAGCACGCCGGCGGTAATTGCAGTAGATATAGCCGCAATGGGTCTAATGATGGCCATAAACGGCCCTAGCATAGCGTAAGAGACGGTTACTGAGTCAACACCTGTCTCTGGCGTAGAGATCAAGAATGAGGTTGTTGCGGCTTTAGAGGCCCCGCTGCGGCGTAGGCCTAGAGCTGCTGGGATAACACCACAGGAGCAAAGTGGCAGAGGTGCGCCTAAAAGAGCAGCTTTGACGGTGGCCATCAAACCAGGTTCACCGAGGTGTTTGGCGAGAAGCTCACTGGGTACGAATGCTTTCATGAGTCCTGCAACGGTAAACCCCATGAGTAACCAGGGCGCTGACTCGATAAATAGACTGACAAAATGTTGCATTAAAGGCATGTATTGTTACCTATTATGGACGCTTAAAGCACCTAAGATGGTGCAGTGGGTGGCGGGCTCATCACCACCACAGCACGCATTGCTGAGTGTTTGTAATGACTGCTTAATCTTTTTTATTTCAGTCAGACGCTGATTAACGACCTGAATTTTCTTATCGACAAACTGTTTTACATCCTGACAGGACTTATCATCTTTGGTGACTTCAAGTTCCAATAGCTGATGTATTTCATTGAGCGTAAAACCGACTTCTTTAGCGCTGAGAATAAAGCTAATACGCAGTACATCAGACTTAGAGTAAAAGCGGTAGCCCGATTCAGTGCGTGCGGTTGGCGTAATAAGCCCATGCTTCTCATAGAAACGAATTGCGTCGCGTGAAATACCGGCAAGTTCGGCGAGTTCTCCAATTTTAAGCATAGTCTTTAGTCCCATTTCAGAACTATAAAGTCTGGAGTATAGACCAGAGTCAAGGGCTTAAACAAATAGCCCTTTCTCGAAGTAGGCGCTACGCGCTCTTTGCCACACGCGGAAGTGGTGTGCTGAATTTTAGCGCAGTATCCTTGGCCAATGGCTCGGTAAATAATGCGCGGTCTCTGCGGAAATCTTGGGTATTAATCCATGGTTCTTGATCACCTTGCTTGGGGAACAAGTGCATCATGCGTTGCATGTAACCGGCAGGGAAGTCTGCGATCCAGCTTCTTACCGGCATGTCCTGCAAGTTTGCCGGTACTACTGGCACAACGCTGGTAGTGTTGGTGTCGGCCATGTGGTTCAGAGCTCTGCAGACCCATTCAGCGGTTAAATCTGCGCGCAGCGTCCAGGATGCATTAATATAGCCAAACGTAGACACCATATTGGGTACGTCAGATACCATTAAACCTTTGTAGGTCCATAGCTTAGAGAAGTCTACGATTATGCCATCAACGGCTATCTCTGCGCCCCCCATCATGACTAACTGCAGACCGGTGGCGCTAACAATGATGTCAGCCTCCAGGTGCTCACCGGATTTAAGCTGAATACCATTCTCTGTAAAGCTATCTATATGGTCGGTGACTACCGTCGCACTGCCATTTTTTATGGCGGTAAACAGGTCACTGTCAGGGACTAAACACAAACGTTGATCCCAGGGGTTGTAGCTGGGGGTAAAGTGTTTGTCCACGTCATAGTCAGGACCAAGTTCCTTGCGCACCATATCAAGTATGGTCTTTTTAACTTTTTCGGGTCTTTTGCGTGTCTGTTTATAAAGAAGCTCTTGGAATCGTGTATTGCGCAGACGTGTCAGCGCATAGGCCCAGCTGTGGGGTAATAACTTACGTAACCCATTGGCAAACCAGTCCTCGGAAGGGCGCGATACGACATAGGTGGGTGAGCGTTGTAGCATAGTCACACTAGCGGCTTTTTCTGCCATTGAGGGTACTAAGGTAACGGCGGTTGCTCCTGAGCCGATAACCACAACTTTTTTGTCCTCATAGTTTAAGTCTTCAGGCCAAAATTGTGGATGTAAAAGCTTTCCTTTAAAGGCATCAACCGATGGGAATTGGGGGTCATGAGCCTGTTCATAGCTGTAGTAGCCGGCGCACATATGTAAAAAGCTGTCTCTTATACACATCTGACGC
>CAJXVK010000163.1 GCA_913060735.1 uncultured Cellvibrionales bacterium | reverse complement strand
GGCAGCGTCAGATGTGTATAAGAGACAGGGCTATATCCATTTTTTCATATTCAATGGCGAGTTGGTCATGGTCTTCATCCAACAGAGCTTTTTCAATTGCGGCTTCGATTTTGCGCAGCTCGGGATCGCCGTCCAATACATAGTCCACGGCACTTCGTTCTGACCTAGCCAGTTCCTGGGCCATATGGGCAATACGCCAATCTTTGGGAATAAACAGCTCACCGGCATCGGCAGCAATCTGCCCAAGCAATAATTTAAATAGGCTCGACTTGCCTGTGCCATTACCACCGATAATGCCAATATGCTGGCCTGGGTGGATAACTAGCTCTGCGTCTTGCAACAACAATTTAATGCCGCGACGTAATTCAATAGTACTCAGTGAAATCATAAAACCTTGGTTACCAGTATGTATTTAATATTCGCTATCAACCGCTATTCAAAACCAATAAAGCCGCCAGACTGGTGATTCCACAGTTTGGTGTAGACGCCATTTTTGGCAATCAACTGCTGGTGAGTGCCCTGCTCGACAATTTCACCCTTATCAAAGACGATTAATCGATCCATCGCAGCAATGGTGGAGAGCCTGTGGGCTATCGCGATTACCGTTTTACCCTGCATCAACTTATTGAGGCTTTGCTGGATGCTAGCCTCAACTTCTGAGTCCAATGCCGAGGTCGCCTCGTCGAGAATCAAAATCGGTGCGTCCTTTAAAAGAACCCTCGCTATAGCAATACGCTGACGCTGTCCGCCTGATAATGTGACACCGCGCTCTCCAACGTGGGCATCATACCCGCGACGGCCTTTGTTATCTCGTAAAGATAAAATAAAATCGTGAGCCTGCGCCTGCTTAGCTGCAGCAATCATCTGCTTCTCACTGGCCTGAGGACGGCCGAACATAATATTTTCACGGACCGAACGGTGTAACAGAGAGGTGTCTTGGGTAACCATAGCTATATTTGCGCGCAGGCTTTCCTGGCGCACATCGCGAATATTTTGCTGATCAATAGACAGAGTACCGGACTGAATATCGTAGAAGCGCAGCATTAAGCTAACTAGGCTTGATTTGCCGGCACCGCTGCGCCCAACAATGCCCACTTTTTCCGTGCCAGGAATATGCAGATTTAGACGGTTAAATACCTGCCCATCATCATTGTAGGCAAAGCTGACATTATCAAACCTGATATCGCCCTCGGTTACCTGCAGGTCTTTGGCCTGCTCGCTATCGGTAATCGCATTGGGGACAGACAATGTATTGATGCCATCCTGCACGGTACCTATATTTTCAAATAGGCTGCTTATCTCCCACATAATCCAGTGCGACATACCGGTGAGACGAATCGCCAAACTTATAACGATAGCAATCGCACCAGGAGTGATTGAGCCATTGATCCACAGATAGATACCCAGTGCTGCTGTCGAAAAGATCAACAACATATTGAGACTCCACAAAACCATATTTAGCTTGGTCACCAGCCTCATCTGTGGGTGCACGGTATTAAGAAATTCACTCATACCATCTCTGACATAGTCAGACTCTCGGCTGCTGTGGGAAAATAATTTGAGGGTGATGATATTGGTGTAGCTATCGACAATCCTGCCTGTCATTAGAGACCGTGCATCCGCCTGCAGCATGGCAATATTCTTCATTTTTGGTAGAAAGTAACGCTGCACCAGAATGTAAAAACCCAGCCAGATCACGATAGGCAGACATAATCGTATATCGGCACTGGCTACAAGTACCAGTGCAGTGATCATATAGATAACCACAAACAATAATACATTAAGCAGTTTCATCACCGTGTCGCGCACGGCCAAAGCTGTCTGCATCACCTTGGTAGCAATACGACCACTGAACTCATTTTGGAAAAAGCCATAGCTCTGATCAAGCAGGTAGCGGTGGGCATTCCAGCGCACTGCCATAGGAAAGTTACCCATCAATGTTTGATGAACAACCAATGACTGCAATGCTGTTGTTAGAGGGATAAACAGCAGTACAAAAAGGCTCATCACAACCAGCTGCACCCAGGAATCTTGGATAAATGTAGCCGGATCACTTGACGCCAACCAGTCGACCACCTGCCCTAGAATGGCAAATAGCATCGCCTCAGCAATCGCGGTAATTGCTGTCAGCCCGGCCATTAGTAATAACCAGGGCTCCATACCTCTGGTGTAATAGCGACAGAACTCGTAGATTCCACGTGGCGGTCGCTGTGGTTTTTGGGCTGGGAAGGGGTCAACTAGGCGTTCAAAAAACCCGAACATTTTCGATCCTTTTACTTTATTAATGAGTTACTGCAAATAGATTATGCTTAGCTAACGGGCACGCCGCTCAGGGAAATAATAATGTCTGATTACCCTCTTGCCACAATGGTTGCTTACGCATAGCACTGATAAATAGCTCTGATTCGAGAAAGCTCTGCAACCATTGCTGTAGCCTGGGGTAAGACGCCTGATCAAACCAGTCTTTATCGACAAAGGCGAACTGCCGTATAAATGGAAAGATGGCAATATCGGTGATGCCGGCCCTATTGCCCAATAAATAGCTATTATCTTCGAGCAATAGCTCTAACCTTTGCAAAAACACCTCTGCGGCGGCACGATAATCTTGCTGTGAGTCAGCTGGATAACGTTCCCAGTATTTATAATGGTCAAGGTGTCCCTTAAAACTGCCATCATTTTCGGCAATCAAACTGGCGCTTCGCTCGGCTACTGTGGGGTCAAGCCATTGATCTGGGTCCGACTGAGCTAGTACCCAATACATAATCTGTCTCTTATACACATCTCCGAGCCCACGAGACCAGAG
>CAJXVK010000162.1 GCA_913060735.1 uncultured Cellvibrionales bacterium | reverse complement strand
TTGAAAATATTCATCGCTTTGTTAGTCCGATCAGTGAGTACCATGGTTGGTATCTATTTTGGTGGTTTGCCTGGAGCATTATGATCGGCCAGTTTGTCGCGCGATTTGTCAGTGGGTTAAAAACCTGGCAGCTATTATTAGCACTGTTAGTGATTCCATCAATCGCCATAGGCCTTTGGTTCTCGACTCTGTACTATTATTTTTCCAATGAGATTCCAGTAACAGCAATACTGCGCGGTGCCATGGTTACGCTGGGCGTAATCTTTGTGATTAACTCCCTAGATTCACTAATTAGGCTTTATACCGACAATCTAGGATTCGGTATCCATAGACTGGGCCGCCAGAAATATCTTGTTGGAAACTGGTTATTAATCAGTACATTGGTGCTGCTATATCAGTTTACCCCGCTTAAAATTGAATGGGTGGGTCTGGTCGTTATCGCCCTGTATGCGGCTATTTATATATTGCTATTTCAGCGCAGAAAAGCGCTCTATTAAAATTCGTTGGTAGGATATTAGACATAATGCAAAAGAACAAAACCTACGACTATGTGATTGTTGGTGCTGGCTCAGCCGGTGCTATTGTGGCTGCACGATTGAGCGAAGACCCAAACTGCAGCGTACTTCTGCTTGAATATGGCGGCAGCGATCGCAGTGTATTTATCCGTATGCCCTCGGCCCTTGGCATACCAATGAATAGCAAAAAATATAACTGGGGGTTCGAGTCTCAACCAGAGCCCTATCTCAACAACCGCCGCATGAACTGCCCTAGGGGTAAAGTCATGGGTGGCACCTCATCTATCAATGGCATGGTTTACGTGCGTGGCAATGCCCATGATTACGATGAATGGGCATCTCTCGGCGCCATAGGTTGGAACTACCAAAACTGCCTGCCCTACTTCAAAAAGCTAGAGAACCATCAATGCGTCGACAGCGAATACACTGGCAGCAAAGGGCCGGTGGCTATTAGTGGCGGCAATAATATGCGCAACCCGCTATATCGTGCATTTATAGACGCTGGTGTTGAGGCGGGTTATAGCGAAACCAAGGATTACAATGGATTTAGGCAAGAAGGGTTTGGTCAAAAGTTTATGAATGTTGATCGCGGTATTCGCGCCTCCACCAGCCATGCCTACTTAAAGAGCGCCAAAAAACGCCCTAACTTAACAATCTTAAAACGAGCACTAGTACAGAGAGTCCAGTTTTCAAACAAGACAGCAACAGGTATAGAATGCGAAATAAACGGCCATTCCAAGATATTTAACGCACAACGTGAAGTGATTTTATGCGCCGGCGCTATTGGCTCGCCACAGCTGTTACAGGTCTCAGGCGTAGGCCCAAAAGACACTCTTGCAGCTGCGGGAATAGACCAGATACATGAACTGCCCGGTGTGGGTGAAAACCTGCAAGACCATTTAGAGTTTAATTTTCAATATAGCTGCAAACAGCCTATAAGCCTGAATAGCGAGCTGGGCCTATTTAGAAAGGCGGTTATAGGTGCCCAGTGGCTACTATTTAAAACCGGCTTAGGTCGAACCAATCATTTTGAATCCTGTGCGTTTATTCGCTCAAGGGCTGGGGTGAAATGGCCTGATATTCAGTATCACTTTTTGCCTGGAGCAGTGACCTATGATGGCTCTGTTGCCTTTAAAGGTCATGGCTTTCAAGTTCATGTGGGCCATAATAAACCCACGAGTCGCGGCCATGTTCGGGCCACCTCATCGAACATAAAAAAGCACCCAGAGATACTGTTTAATTATCTGGCCACCGAAGAAGACCGGCAAGGCTTTCGCGACTGTGTGCATTTAACCCGGGAAGTCATGCGCCAGCCGGCCATGGATGCGTTTCGTGGAGAAGTTATCCAACCGACCGCAGAAGTACAGACCAATGAGGAAATTGACGCCTTTGTGCGCGATTCAGTAGACAGTGCCTATCATCCTGCCGGCACCTGTAAAATAGGCACCGATGCTATGGCTGTTGTGGATTCAGAGTTAAGAGTACAGGGCCTTAAGCGCCTAAGGGTCATTGACTCTTCAGTATTCCCAACGGTTCCCAATGGTAATTTAAATGCGCCCACAATGATGCTGGCAGAACGGGGTGCAGATTTAATTAAAGGTACTGTGATAGTCCCTGCTGAGCCTGTGCAGGTATATTTAGACCAACAGTGGAAGGTTAAACAGAGGGGCTAGTTAAATAGCCTCGCCAAACAAACATTAATCAAAGACATTAAAAAAGCCCATTCGAAAATGGGCTTTTCTGAGTAAAAAAACAGACTGTTCCCAGTCTATAATTTTACTTACTAGGCTGCATCCACAGAGGCAACACTGTAATCAGCAGTGCTGAGCCTAAAAATGCAAGCGCTAAAGGGTGCGGCATTGTTGCCAGCTCACCACCGTATTGAGCAACAAAACTCGCTGCGATTGGACTAGCGGCATCTCCTAGTCCGGCCATTGCATTAGCATGCAGCGTCCACTGGTTCATCACATTTGTCATCAACTGGAAGTTCATCAAAAATACTGATAATCCAAATATGGTGCACAGGACTCTGCCGATAACTGGTGCTTCTTTCTCAACCATTACGCTGGAAAACCTAGCCGCAACCCATAAAGAAATGATCACTCCCAAAAACAATGTTGCATTAGCGCCGCGTGAAGCCTGAAATGATGCCCAAATTTCTGTTTCCATGATTTTTACCCTTATTTATAGTTATATGAATTACTCACCTTAGGCGATCTGCCTGATGCATGTAAACAAGCACACGCAAGTAGCCCCTAATTAATTCGCTAGATTTAATTGTGCGGATGGCTCTGAGCAGCCGGGAGAACCAGCGACAATCTTCAAATAAACCCTGTTTATC
>CAJXVK010000161.1 GCA_913060735.1 uncultured Cellvibrionales bacterium | reverse complement strand
CTACACTAGATCGCTCGTCGGCAGCGTCAGATGTGTATAAGAGACAGCTAATAAATAGCGTATTAACGCGGATAGACTAATTCGGTTTAAATGAGAAAAAAATTAATTATTAATAATTCTCATAGCTATTAAAGACTTTATTGTTAGTCAGTTATGTAATCTGACGGTTATTCTCTGACGAGTAATTTATCAAAAATTAGTCATGACCAAGGACTCTGTATGCTGATCGCTCAGTCACGCTTTGAAACCCTAAAGGCTGTTGCCTATCTAAAAAAATTCTGCCGTCACTTCGCTCATAAGTTAGCTACTGAATTCGATGATAGTCATGGCCACGTAGATTTCCCCTTTGGCGATTGCAGCCTGCAGTCGTCTGAAAATGTACTGACCTTTACTGTAGAGGCCGAGACTGAAGAGGCATTAGAAAAAATGCAAAGCGTGGTAGCTGGGCATATGGAGCGTTTTGCATTTCGCGATGAGATTTCATTAGTCTGGGAGCGTCAATGAATTCCGGCTCAGAGCAAGTTTCGCTGCAGAGTCAGATTAGGTGGTCCTGATGCAGCGCGCTATTCCTTATATGCAACTCAGGGGCGGCAGTTCAAAAGGCCTGTATTTTTGTGCCAGTGATTTGCCCGCTGACCCGGTGTTGCGAAATAAAGTCTTGATTGCGGCAATGGGCGCAGATAAGTCTCAAATAGATGGGCTGGGTGGCGCAGATCCATTGACCAGCAAGGTGGCAATTGTCGGGCTGTCTGATTCTCCAGATGCGGATATAGATTATCTTTTTGCTCAGGTTGTGGTCGGTGGTGATCGAGTCGATACCACGCCTAACTGCGGTAATATTTTGGCTGGGGTTGCCCCCTTTGCTATTGAGGCCGGCCTAATTGAGCCTACTGGTGATAGCACGACTGTGCGCATCAATATGCTTAATAGCGGCAGCCAGTGTGAACTGGTGGTGCGAACGCCCAATGGCAAGGTTGAGTATCAGGGTGATGCTTGTATTGATGGTGTGCCTGGCAGCGCCGCACCCATTGCCTGTAACTATCTTAATATTGCCGGATCGGCATGCGGCAGTTTGCTACCCACAGGCAGCCGTATCGATATTGTCGATGGTATAGAGATAAGCTGCATTGATAATGGTATGCCAGTCGTGGTGCTGCGCGCTGAGGATATGGGGATAAGTGGCTATGAGTCGCCCGCCGAGTTAAATGCCAATGAAGCCCTAAACAGCAAGCTCCAATCTATACGCCTGCAGATAGGCCCGAAAATGAATCTGGGTGATGTGGAGGGTGCGGCAGTCCCCAAGATGTGCATGATTTCCCCGCCCCTCAAAGACGGTATCTGTCATACGCGCACCTTTATTCCCTATAAATGTCATTCCGCGATTGGGGTATTGGGCGCGGTGTCGGCCGCAACCGCTGCGATTATTCCCGGTACTGTCGCAGAGGGTATTGCCACTGTGCCAGCTGGTGCCAGCAAGACTCTTTCAGTAGAGCATCCTTCCGGTGAGTTTTCGATCAACCTGCATGTTGATGAACAGGCTGATCCGCCTCAAGTTTTAAAGGCTGGATTACTGCGCACCGCCCGTCTGTTAAGTCGCGGTGAACTCTATGTGCCGGAACATATTTTTATCACTGAATAAATGAGAAACCAACCCGATTAAGGTTGATAAAGGAGCAGAGCAGATGAAAACCTTAGCAGTGCGCAATATTGCGCGCGCAGACCAAGCAATAGTTGAAGGCCTGGGTGAGATGGGTGTGGCCACAGTTCACGAATCTCAGGGTCGCATTGGCTTATTAAAGCCTTATATGAGGCCCATCTATGCTGGTGCCTGTGTTGCAGGGTCTGCGGTGACTGTTTTGGCGCAGCCCGGTGATAACTGGATGCTGCATGTGGCGATCGAGCTTTGTCAGGAGGGTGACGTGCTGGTGGTTGCCTGTACCACCGATAATACCGATGGCATGTTTGGGGATTTATTGGCGACATCGGCGCAGGCACGCGGTGTAAAAGGGCTGATTATTGATGCTGGAGTGAGGGATATCAGAGACCTTAAAGAAATGAATTTCCCGGTTTGGTCGCGGGCTATAAATGCCAAAGGCACAGTGAAAAATACTCTGGGTTGCGTGAATGTGCCCGTTGTTTGCGCCGGTCAGCTAATTAATCCAGGCGATATTGTCGTTGCCGACGACGATGGCGTTGCCCTGGTGTCTCGAAAAGATGCAGAGGTAGTTTTAGAAGAATCTCGTCAGCGTGAAGCCCGAGAAGTTGCCAAGCGCGAGCAATTGGCAAGCGGTGTGCTGGGATTGGATATCTACAATATGCGACCCAGATTGGAAGAGAGTGGTTTGGTGTATCTGGACTCACTGGACGACTAAGCGGTTGAGCAAATAAACAAAGGAGTAAGATAATGATTATTGATTGTCATGGCCACTATACAACCGCACCTGATCCGCATCAGGACTACCGCGCGGCACAGATGGCAAGGTTGCAAGACCCGTCGTTGCCAGAACCCCAGAGTGCGGTTATAAGCGATGACCAGATACGCGAAAGTATCGAACTGAATCAGTTAAAGCTGCTTAAAGAACGTGGGGCAGATATGACCATATTCTCGCCTCGGGCCTCAACCATGGCCCATCATGTGGGTGATGAGCAGATTTCTCAGACTTGGACGGCGGCCTGTAATGACCTAATTGCGCGGGTGGTTGAATTATTTCCCGAGCAGTTTATTGGCGTGTGCCAGTTGCCCCAGTCTCCAGGTGTGGCCATTGAAAATTCTATTGTTGAGTTGGAGCGGTGCGTCTCAGAATTGGGTTTTGTGGGTTGTAACCTTAATCCGGATCCATCGGGCGGTCACTGGACCGCGCCACCACTCACGGACCGTC
>CAJXVK010000160.1 GCA_913060735.1 uncultured Cellvibrionales bacterium | reverse complement strand
CCCATTGGTCCCCCATTGATCCCCCATTGATCCCCCATTGATCCCTCCATTGATCCATTGATCCATTGATCTTGACCCCATTGATCTGCCATTGATCCTAAAATCATTAATGCGCATGCTGGGATGTCTGTTTTGGATCAAACAATGCGGTCAGAGTCTAGGGATTTGCGGGATCTAAAGAGAGTTTACAAAGAGCTAGTGAACGGCTTACCAATGGATTCAATCACCATCAATGTCAACTCAAGATCTGCTATAAATACGGATGGCAGACCAGAGTCTGCTGTGACAGGATCAAGTACAGCGTTCCGAGTGAACCGTTATGCCCGCTTGGCTTGCTGTATTTTTAGCAGGCTTTGAATTGCCATCTGAGCAATAGGCGTAAGACCAAGATCAGCATTTGATGGCTGTTCGGTTATTAGATTTTTCATCGGCGGTGACCAAAACTTTTCCAGATGCTGGGCAACTTGATCGGCCACCATTTCATCGGTGCCATTGGCACTCATATTCAGCGCTATCTGGTTTATCATGCTAACTAGGCGTTCAATTTTTGATTCTGACATTTTTGACTCTTTTACTTTTAAACTTCTATTAGCCGATGGTCATTGGTGTAAATCACATGCCGACCTGTTCTTAAAAAGCCAACCAACGTTAAACCGGATTGCTCTGCCAACTCTATAGCCAGCGATGTAGGTGCCGATACTGCCGCTAATAATGGGATATTGGCACTGGCGGTTTTAGCCACCATTTCATAGCTGGCCCTGCTGGTCACCAGAACAAAACCTGCTTCTTGCTCTTGCTTACTAATGGCACCCAGTAATTTGTCCAAGGCATTATGGCGGCCAACATCTTCCCGCAAAATCTGTATCTCGCCTTGTGCATTACACCAGGCCGCGCCATGCACTGCACCGGTCTGTTGCTGTAACTCTTGCTCTCCACCTAATGCGGCTATGGCTCGCTGAAGGGCGTCATGGCTAATAGTTAAGTCTGCACTGATAGTATTTGGGGTGGTGATGGCCTGCTCTAAAGATTCCGCACCACAGAGGCCACAGCCTGTTCGCCCTACCAAATTGCGGCGGCGTTCTTTTAAGGCGGCAAAGGCTTCGGCAGTGATAGTTAACGCCAGTTCAATGCCTTTATCAGTTTGAATCTCTTCGCAATCCAGCAACTGTTTGGGCGAACTTAAAATACCTTCGCTAAGACTAAACCCTAGTGCAAAGTCTTCTAAATTCTGTGGCGTTGTCATCATCACCACATGGGAGATACCGTTATAGACCATGGCCACGGCGACCTCTGCGGCAACTGCATCTGTGCCCTCGGTGATCTCTCCAGCATGCCAGACTGTGCGTGTTACCTTATCTGAACCACTGGTTTTCAAGCTAGTGCCGTGCGTCTTGCAACAAACCCTGCTGTTGCTTATCAAAGGATTTTTGTCGCGCTTGCCAGTTGGAAGGCTCAGTCACTTTATTAATCTGCACTGCGGTAACTTTGTACTCTGGGCAGTTGGTGGCCCAGTCGCTATTGTCGGTGGTAATCACATTGGCGCCGGATACTGGGTGGTGGAAAGTGGTGTACACAACGCCCGGCTTTACTCGATCGGTGACATTGGCGCGCAGTACGGTGTCCCCTACGCGGCTATTAATACCGACCCAATCACCCTGATTAATACCGCGCTCTTCCGCATCATGCGGGTGGATTTCCAGCAGATCTTCGCCATGCCATTCGCTATTGTCGGTGCGTCTGGTTTGGGCGCCCACATTGTACTGGGACAGAATGCGGCCTGTGGTAAGCAGTAGCGGGAACTTGCGATTGGCGCGCTCGGTGGTGGGCACATATTCGGTCATGGCAAAGAAGCCTTTACCACGCACAAATTCATCGATATGCATTATCGGTGTGCCATCCGGGGTGTTGTTATTGCAGGGCCACTGGATACTGCCCAGCTGCTCTAATCTATCGTATGACACGCCATTAAAGGTTGGGGTTAGGCGCGCAATCTCATCCATAATTTCTGAGGGATGGTTGTAGTCCATCTTGCAACCCAGGGCATTGGCCAGGGCCATGGTACCTTCCCAATCGGCTTTGCCGCTGAGGGGTGGCATGGCTTTGCGTACTCTGGATATACGTCGCTCGGCATTAGTAAATGTACCGTCTTTCTCTAGGAAAGAGGCGCCGGGCAAAAATACATGAGCAAATTTGGCGGTTTCATTAAGGAAAATATCCTGCACCACTAAACATTCGATTGAGCGCAGTGCGGCTTCCACATGCTGGGTATTGGGGTCGGATTGAGCGATATCTTCGCCTTGGCAATATAGACCTTTAAAGTCGCCATCCAGCGCCGCATCAAACATATTGGGGATACGCAGGCCCGGCTCGGAATCTAGTGTGACGCCCCACTCCCCTTCAAATAACTCGCGGGTAGCGCTATCGGAGATATGGCGGTAGCCGGGCAGCTCGTGGGGGAATGAACCCATATCGCAGGAGCCCTGTACATTGTTCTGACCGCGCAATGGGTTTACACCCACGCCATCGCGGCCAATATTCCCGGTTAACATAGCGAGGTTGGCAATGCCCATCACGGCGGTTGAGCCTTGGCTATGTTCTGTTACTCCCAGACCATAGAAAATCGCACCATTGCCGCCGGTGGCGTACAAACGTGCCGCGGCGCGCAGATCTGCGGCAGGCACGCCGGTAATGCTTTCGGTGTTTTCTGGTGAGTGACGCTCATCGCCAATAAAGGCCAGCCACTTTTCAAATTCTGGGATATCACAGCGCTCTTCAATATAGTCGCGCGCTTCTAGCCCTTCGTTCACAACAACATGAGCTAAGGCATTCAAAATGGTTACATTGGTGCCCGGGCGAACGGGGAGATGATAGTCGGCTGTGATATGGGGCGAGCTAACCAGCTCAATTTTGCGCGGATCGATTACAATCCTGTCTCTTATACACATCTCCGAGCCCACGAGACCAGAGAGGATCTCGT
>CAJXVK010000159.1 GCA_913060735.1 uncultured Cellvibrionales bacterium | reverse complement strand
CACCTATGCTGCAGCCCCTGCTCCAGTGCCTGTGGCGGCACCTGCGCCTGAAGCCGCACCTGCGGCCGCTGAAGCTGCAGCACCCGAGCCTGCTGGGCACGCGGTTAAGTCGCCTATGGTTGGCACCTTTTACTCATCACCTGCTCCGGGGTCACCGGCATTTGTCTCTGTAGGCCAAAAGGTCGCTGCAGGCGATGTGATTTGCATTATCGAAGCTATGAAGATGATGAATCAAATCGAAGCTGATAAAGCCGGAACTATCGGCGCTATCATGGTTGAAGACGGTGAAGCCGTTGAATTCGACCAACCTATTGTCACCATTGTTTAATCGCTGCTAGGAACTGCAATATGCTGGATAAAGTGCTTATCGCCAACCGTGGCGAAATTGCCCTGAGAATTCTTCGCGCCTGTAAGGAGCTTGGTATTCAAACTGTGGCTGTTCACTCCAAAATCGATGCCGACCTGAAACATGTAAAGCTAGCAGATCAGGCTGTCTGTATTGGACCCAACCCATCACCACAAAGCTACCTCAATGTTCCAGCTATTATTAGCGCTATGGAAATTACGGGAGCACAAGCTGTTCACCCAGGCTACGGTTTTTTGGCTGAAAATGCAGATTTTGCAGAGCAGGTCGAAAACAGTGGTTTCACCTTTATTGGCCCAAAAGCGGAAACTATTCGCACCATGGGTGACAAGGTTGCTGCCATTAAGGCTATGAAGGTTGCCGGTGTTCCAACAGTGCCTGGCTCCGATGGCCCCTTATCAGAAGACCCTGATGAACTTCGCGCAACCGCTCAGCGAATTGGCTATCCGGTTATTGTTAAGGCAGCAGCTGGCGGCGGTGGCCGCGGCATGCGTGTAGTTGAGAATGAAGAAAGCTTAGTAAACTCCGTTGCTATTACTAAAACCGAGGCTGCTGCAGCCTTTGGTGATGGTACTGTGTACATGGAAAAGTTCCTGCAGAATCCACGACATGTCGAGGTTCAGATTCTTTCCGACGGTCAAGGTAATGCTATTCATCTCGGGGATCGAGACTGTTCACTGCAACGTCGCCATCAAAAAGTTATCGAAGAAGCGCCTGCGCCAGGCATCCCTGAAGATGCTAGACAGGCAGTATTTGCGAGCTGCGTTGAGGCCTGTGTTCAAATGAACTATCGCGGTGCGGGTACCTTTGAATTCCTGTATGAAGACGGACATTACTACTTTATTGAAATGAATACCCGTGTTCAGGTAGAGCATCCTGTATCTGAAATGATTACGGGTATCGACATTATCAAAGAGCAGTTGACTATTGCTAGCGGTAAAACGTTAAGCACAAAACAGGAAGATATTGTTTTCCGTGGTCACTCATTCGAATGCCGTATCAATGCTGAAGACCCCAAAACTTTCTTGCCGCAACCAGGCACGATCAAGACCTATCACGCCCCCGGCGGCAATGGTGTGCGTGTAGATTCCCATATTTACAATGGCTACAGCGTGCCGCCTAACTATGATTCGATGATTGGTAAGATTATCACCTATGGTCGTGACAGAAGTTCTGCGCTTTCACGCATGCGTAATGCACTGGATGAAATGGTTATTGATGGTATTAAAACCAACATTGATCTTCATGCTGATTTGGTTCGCGATGAAGAATTCAAAAAAGGCGGCGTGAATATCCATTATCTAGAGAAAAAGCTCGGACTTTAATCAATTTTTTCCATAGAGCAATAACAAAAAGTGAGTGCTTACTATGGATTCTAGTCAGTGGATTCAGCTTAATATAGAGGCAACGCCCCAGCAAACGGAGCAGATAGAAGATTCTGTTTTGGATGCGGGGGCGGTTTCAGTGACATTGCAAGATGCCGCGGATCAACCCATTTTAGAGCCCGGTGTAGGGGAAACTCCCCTCTGGGATAGCTGCATACTCACCGCTCTTTTCTCCGCTTCAGTCAATACCGCTGCCATTATTGAACAAATTAATGCTATTTTACCTTTTTCTATTAAAGCCGAATGGCAGTTGGTAGAAGATAAGGATTGGTCCCAGGAATGGAAAAAACACTTTAAGCCTATTCCCTGTTCTGAAGGCCGACTTTGGATATGCCCTAGCTGGCTAGAAGCACCTGAACCTAATGCCGTTAACTTGCGCCTTGACCCTGGGCTGGCTTTTGGCACTGGCAGTCACCCTACCACCATGCTTTGCCTCAACTGGCTGGAAAAACAATCTCTCGAGGGAAAAACAGTTATCGACTTTGGTTGTGGCTCAGGTATTTTGGGTATAGCCGCCCTGTTACTAGGCGCTGAAAAAGTCTGGGCAATAGACAATGACCCCCAAGCCTTATTAGCCAGCCGTGACAATGCTCAACGCAATGGAATACCCGATGAATGCCTTATCACGCTGCTGCCAGAGCAAATACCGGCCGAGGCCAAAGCGGATATTATGATAGCCAACATCTTAGCCAAGCCGTTAATTGATTTAGCGCAACAAATTAGCGCGCTTACACTTCCTAAGGGTCAGCTTTGTCTATCCGGCATACTCAGTCATCAAATTGATCAGGTGTCAGCCGCCTATTCGCAACAATTCAAGTTTGCTCCGGTGTCGCTTGAGGATGACTGGTTGCAGCTATCAGCTAATAAACTGCCGTAAATTCTGGACTAAAAACACTCTTCTTATTACAGACCCACTACCTCAACGCCCTGAACATACCAATCCATATCTAACAGAGCCTTTAGAGATAACTTCTCGCCCTCAGCAACCACCGTAGCGCCATCTTGTTTAATGATGGGCCCAACAAAAGGGTGCACTCCCCCACTAGCAAGGGCTTTTGTCGTTGCTTTTGCTGAGCGCTTTACCTGTTCGGGCATGTTTTTAAAAGCTCCCATCACCACCATATTCACATCCATACCGCCAAAGGTATCCGTGCTAAACCAGCTGCCATCAAGTATGGCCTTGGTTCTTGCAGTATAGTAATCTCCCCAGTTATTAATAATTGAGGTCAGCAGGTAATCCGGTGCAAATGGTGTCATATCTGTCTCTTATACACATCTGACGCTGCCGACGAGCGATCGAGGGTAGATCTCGGTGGTCGCCG
>CAJXVK010000158.1 GCA_913060735.1 uncultured Cellvibrionales bacterium | reverse complement strand
CTGAATATGATACATACGAAGGTGAGCTGATATAGTAATTTATTGACATGAGATATTCGCACTCACCCAATCATCCTTTCACCCATTAAGGTGTTCTGAAAGAGACAAAAGCTATGAACTTTATAACCGACCCCCGATTTAATTTCGCTCGCCAGCAAATAAACGCAGTTAATGAAGAAGGCTATACTTCAGTGCTCGATGTATTTCAAAGAGCCTGTACTGAATTCGCTGACGATATTGCATTTACCTGCATGGGGCAGGACATCAAGTTTCGTGAAATTGACAATATGTCTGCAAAATTCGCCGCCTACCTGCGAAACGATGGTGGCTTGGAGCATGGTGATCGGGTGGCTATTCAACTAACTAACCTTATTCAATATCCCGTAGCGGCATGGGGCATTCTGCGCGCGGGTCTGGTGCTGGTAAACACCAACCCCATGTATACCGAAAGAGAGTTGCGTCACCAATTTCAGGACAGCGGTGCTAGGGCGTTAATCATACTGAGTGACTTTGTTGCTGCGGCGGAAAAAGTGATCCCCGATACAGATATTAAACTAGTCGTCTCCACCAATGTCCTGGATATGATAGAGGCGCAGCCGGCTGCTGAATACAAACTGGAAAAATCGGTACGGGTAGTGACCTTACCCAGCGCTATCTCCCTTGGTGAAGGTAAAAAACTGCCACAAATTCGCCCCACCCTGAACGATCTGGCCGTACTGCAATACACCGGCGGCACTACAGGCGTTGCCAAGGGCGCAATGCTTAGTCATGGCAATATCATTGGCAGCGTAGCACAGAGTAAAAAACACTTTGCAGAAGCCAACACAACCAATAGCGGCCTGCTCATTGCGCCACTGCCGATTTACCATATCTTCGGATTTTGTGTCTATCTCTGTTCCAACTTTGCCTCCGGAGGTAGGTCGGTACTGATTCCCGACCCGCGTAATCTCGATGGATTACTCGATGTTATGATAGCCTTTCCGTTCACCGGCTTTGCGAGCGTTAACTCTATGCTTGTCGGGTTAATGAACAACAAAAAGTTTGATCAAGTAGACTGGTCACATCTGCAATGGACTGGTGTCGGCGGCGCTGCTCTGGTACCGGACGTTGCCGAACAATGGGAACGCCGGACTAATACCAAATTGATTGAGGGCTACGGCCTTTCCGAAACTTCCGGCAATTTAACTCTGAATATGCCCTCAACACGTCGTATTGGCACCGTGGGTAAACCAATGGGCTTTCAGGAAATAAAACTGGTAAACGATGCAGGCCAGCAAGTGGCAGAAGGCGAAGAAGGTGAAGTATGGGTTCGTGGGCTTCAAGTGATGATGGGTTATTGGGAGCGCCCTGAAGCCACAAACGAAGCGGTCGACCCCGAAGGTTTTTTTAAAACCGGTGATGTTGCAGTAAAGCTGGATGACGGTTTCTATAAAATCGTTGACCGGATCAAAGATATGATTCTGGTGTCTGGCTTTAATGTGTACCCCAACGAAATCGAAAACGTTATTACCAGTCATCCTGATGTACTGGAATGCGCTGTGGTGGGCGTTAAGAATGACAAAACAGGGGAAGCGGTAAAAGCGGTAGTCGTGCGCAGTAATAGCGATTTAACGGAAGCCGAGCTTACAGCGTTTTGCCGTGAAGGTCTTACCCCATACAAGGTACCAAAGCTTATTGAATTTCGTGAAGACCTGCCCAAGTCCACCGTCGGTAAAATTTTACGCCGCGAGTTGCGTTAGATCACAGCAAAGGATTGGGCCTGTTTACAAAGCTCAATCCTGGCCGTTATTGCGGGTCAATAAATCCAGGTTTAATGCATTCATCTTGTCCGGACGATTCAAGGTAACCCTGGCTATCCCCTGTTCAACTTGATAGTCAATCACACTACTCATCGTTAACACCAAGACCTGCAGCCGTCTTGCCATATAGGGTTGTTTTAAGGGCCTTGAAAATACCGCGCTTCTTTTCAGCCAGATCACTCATCATCTCTAGGGCGGTAGGAATCAAATCCTCTTCACTGCAAACCTCATCGATAATATTGACTGCCAAACCTTCAGCGCTGGTATAACGTTTACCAGTTAGCACGGCATCACGGCAGACAGAGGCGCTCAGTTTATCTTTAGCCATCGCCATCTCAGCGGCGCCAATAGGTACACCAACATCCACTTCGCTAAAGCAGAACCAACCTCTGTCGTTACGCATGACCCGGTAATCGCAGGCCAACGTCAGAAAGGCTCCTGCGGCAAATGCATGACCGTTAATAGCGGCAACGGTAGGCATTTTAAAATTCATCAGCCGGCCAAATAACTTCTTGAGTGCTTTATTAAAAACTTCAATTTTTTCAGGAGCATATTGCATCACTACTGGCACGTTAAGGCCTACCGAAAATGCCTTACCCGAACCCGTAATAACCAGCGCACCAGGCCCATCTCCTACAACAGCTTCCACACTGTCGAGCGCTTCATGCATGGCTGCCACCAGTTTCTCATCAACGGCATTACCCTCGGGGGCATTGATGGCTAAAATATGGATATTCCCCTGATGGGATAACTGAATCATAAACTCGTTCTCACTATATACTGTATAAATACATTCACGTTAGATAAACAACTCGCCTTCAACTTTCACTATCAGGGTGCCTCGAATTAACCTAAGCGCCCTTTCGACTCATGCAGAGAAGGCTTCGTAAACCAAACCGAACTCTTCAAGAAACTACAGGAACCAGACCGTTTTCAAAACGGCAGGAGTAGTCGTTCGAAGAAACTTCTAGCCCTCGGTTCCGATTGCCGCTTCAGCAGCGGCAATCGGATGTTTTCAATTCACACTATCGTCACTGCTATTTGATGCGCTATACCAGATCGGCGAAGACCAAGCGCGCTCTTGAATAGTTGCCGGCACACGAGGGTCAGGTTCACGACCCAAGCGAATCGCATCGTATGTTGACCAGCGACAGGTCGGATTCATAAGCACACGAACATAGTAGAAAGCGCCCTGCCCCGCATCATAGGCGGGATCATGCCATACAGTTTTCAATTCGTTAGCACCGCCCCCTTCAAAACTACACGACGCCAG
>CAJXVK010000157.1 GCA_913060735.1 uncultured Cellvibrionales bacterium | reverse complement strand
CTCGTCGGCAGCGTCAGATGTGTATAAGAGACAGCGTTAGAGGGTTCATCGAGCAGCAGCACATTGGCACCCTGCTTTAAAGTATTGGCAAGATGTAAGCGGCCCCGTTCACCACCGGAAAGTTCTCCGACACGCTTTTGCTGGTCAGAACCTCTAAAATTAAAGCGTCCCGCGTAGGCCCGAGATGAGACTTCGTAGTTACCGATTTTAAGCATATCATGGCCACCGGAAATGGCTTCCCAGACATTTTGACTGTCATCAAGATTTTCGCGGCCCTGTTCAACATAGGCAACTTTGACTGTCTCGCCGAGGGTGACGGTACCGCTATCGGGCTGCTCTGAGCCCGCAATCATGCGGAACAGGGTTGATTTGCCCGCGCCGTTACCGCCAATGATGCCGACCACTGAGCCCTTTGGGATCGACAGTGATAAATTGTCAATTAACAGGTCGCCACCAAACCCTTTGCACACTTTGTCGAGCACAATAACTTTATCGCCCAGACGTTCGCCCGGAGCGATATAGATTTCATTGGTTTCGTTGCGAGACTGAAATTCTTGCGAGTTAAGCTCATCAAACCTAGCCAGGCGGGCTTTATTCTTAGCCTGACGGCCTTTGGGATTTTGACGTACCCATTCCAGTTCTTGCTTGAGGGCGCGCTGACGAGATTCTTCCTGTTTAGATTCAGTCGTCAGACGTCTGGTTTTAGCTTCCAGCCAAGTCGAATAGTTACCTTCATAAGGAATGCCATGACCGCGATCCAGTTCCAGAATCCAGCCAGCAACATTGTCGAGAAAGTATCTATCGTGAGTTACAGCAACTACAGTTCCCGAGAACTCCTCAAGAAACTTCTCCAGCCAAAATACCGACTCTGCATCCAGATGGTTAGTGGGTTCGTCGAGCAACAACATATCGGGTCGCGACAGTAACAGTCGACACAGTGCCACGCGGCGTTTCTCGCCACCAGATAGCGAAGTCACATCGGCATCCCAGGGCGGCAAACGCAGCGCGTCTGCAGCAACATCTAGAGCATGGTCTAAGTTGTGTGCATCCCAGGCTTCAATAATGGCCTCTAGATTGCCCTGCTTTTTGGCCAGCGCATCGAAATCAGCATCTGGATCGGCATAATCTACATAGACTTGCTCTAACTCTTTGAGTGCATCGACCGCCTCACGCATTCCGTCTTCAACATTGCCGCGCACATCTTTGTCTGGATCGAGCATGGGCTCCTGCGCCAGATAACCAATTTTGATGCCGGGCATTGCGCGCGCTTCGCCCTGAATATCGGCATCGAACCCGGCCATTATTTTTAATAGGGTAGACTTACCGGAACCATTGAGACCCAATACGCCAATCTTTGCGCCGGGGAAAAAAGACAGTGAGACATCTTTGAGAATTTGTCGTTTCGGGGGAACAATTTTGCTCACCCGGTTCATTGTAAAAACGTATTGTGCCATTGAATTATTTGCCGACTCTGTAAGAATTTAACCCTGCTTAAAATCAAGCGCTTGAGTGCTGAATATTTAAAGAGGCATTCTACTTGAATAACCCAGACTTACCTCCTATTTTTAGCAACACGATCAAATAAGTCAGGGAGATAATAATATTTATTATATGGACAATTATAGGTTTTCTGACCCATGGCAGACTGCTTATGGAGACCTATCGGGCGACATCATATCTGTAGCAACACTGATATAAAGCTGTTGCTTTGTTTCGCTGTATCAGTATTTTGTCAATCCAAAAACATTGTCTACTGGCGTTAAGTTTGGTGCTTTTTGACTATTACTGCTCCAGTGTTTCGAACGTCATACCGGCATGCTCACTCAAACGTTCTACGAGTAAATCACCCATTGCCGTTGCTGGCGTCCAAAAGCCACCGGCCTTATCGTCGGCAGCGAGGTCAAAGGCCAAACACAGGCCTGCCTGAGCAAGCATCTTAGCCGTACAGCCATAGCCAGGATCGCGGTCACCGGTCACCTGAACCATCAGTTGCTGACCGTTTTTATTGCGGCCATGCAGGCGAATATCGAAGTAGCCATTAAGTTGATCTTGCAGGCTCGGGCCTTCGCCCGGCTTGGGTAGAACATACTTTTGCATCAGGTTGCGGACTGGATCAAAAATTAAGCTGCCAGCAAATGCGCCCAAACCACCTGCAATACCTAAAGCAGTGAGCCTGCCCTTGATACCCTGACCTGACAGCATAGCTTCACCATACGAGAAGTCTTCACCGTAGGCCATGTTAAGTAATGAGTTAGAGCGTAGAACCACTCGTGCATTAATCGCTTCCATAATAAAAGGCGCTGCCCAGGCTTGGAAATCCTTATCGAATACGGGTGCTTTAATGCTAGTCTGTCGAATCCTGTAGTCATGCTTCTCAGGGCACAGAATATAGGGATTGCCCATCTGTTTACGCAGCCCTGGATCGGCCTTGGCTGCAACAACCATCTCGATCATGCTGGCAATGGTGCCTCCGGATGCGCCACCTTTCATGGATTTAACGCGTAGTTTTACATTATTGAAGAACGTGCCAAACTGTTGTTTGCCCTCTTGCTGCAAAAAGTGGACACCCAGATCAGAGGGGATCGAATCAAAGCCACAGCAGTTGACGATGCGCGCGCCAGATTTTTTAGCGGCTTCCTGATACCTGTCCATCATCTGCTTAATCCAGTAGGCTTCGCCGGTCAGATCGCAGTAGTCATTGCCATTCTCGGCGCAGACTTTGACTAGTAGTTCGCCATACAGAGCATAGGGCCCAACCGTGGAAACGATCACTCGCGAACGCTCACACATATCTCGTAGCCCGGCTTCGTCATGGGAGTCAGCAATAATGATAGGTAGCTTTGCAGCACCTTCTCCAAGAGAGGAGCGCAGTTTAGTTAGCTTGGCTTCTGAACGGCCAGCAATGGCCCACTTAACCTTGCGTGTAAGCCCGATATGCTCGTAAAGGTATTCGGTAAGGATTTGGCCAACAAAGCTGCTGGCGCCATAGATAACAAGATCAAATTTTTTAACGGCCATTGGTGTATCTGTCTCTTATACACATCTCCGAGCCCACGAGACCAGAGAGGATCTCGT
>CAJXVK010000156.1 GCA_913060735.1 uncultured Cellvibrionales bacterium | reverse complement strand
GCCCTGTATCTGACGAAACAGTCGCTCGGCAAAATCTAGGTCGTAGCCTCGGGCTAACATACCCTCGATTAACTTTTGTTTAAAGCCGAGTAGTTCATTGTTGCGTTCGGAGTTTTTGCCCCAGCTGGCCATAGCACGGCGCAGTTGATCGGCTTCGCCACCGCTAAAACCTGCGGCGACCATGGCGAGTCTAATCACCTGTTCTTGAAACACGGGAATGCCTAAGGTGCGTTCGAGTACGGCTTTGATTTCTGGGTGGGGATAGCTGACTTGCTCTAAACCCTGACGGCGTTTTAGGTAGGGGTGAACCATGCCACCTTGAATCGGGCCGGGGCGCACTATGGCAATTTCAATCACCAGATCATAAAAACAGCGGGGTTTTAGTCTGGGCAGCATGGCCATTTGGGCGCGGGATTCAATTTGAAATACGCCAACGCTATCGGCTCTGCACAGCATATTGTAGGTGGCGCTATCTTCTTTGGGGATGGCCTGCATATTGAGGTCAATGCCCTGATGGCCACGGATAAGATCAAAGCAGCGATGAATGGCGGTGAGCATACCTAGGGCTAGGATATCGATTTTAAGCAGGCCTAGGGCTTCTATATCTTCTTTGTCCCATTGGATAACGGTGCGGTCGGGCATGCTGGCATTTTCGACGGGGACCAATGTGCTAATGGGACTGCGGGTGATAATAAAACCACCTACATGCTGAGAGAGATGGCGGGGGAAGCCGAGAATTTCTTGTAGGAGATTATAGAAGTGCTCGGCCATATGGCCTCTGGCACCGGCTTTTTCAAACTGCGCTTGCAGGTCACTGCTGCGGTCCCACCAAGATAAGGATTGGCTGAGTTGTTCTATAAATAGCGAGTCTAGGCCCAGTGCTTTGCCCACATCGCGAATGGCGCTGCGAGGTCTGTAGGTGATAACGGTGGCGGCCAGTGCGGCGCGCTCGCGGCCGTAACGCTGGTAGATATACTGAATGACTTCCTCGCGGCGCTCGTGCTCAAAATCGACGTCTATATCTGGTGGCTCGTTGCGCTCGGTGGAGATAAACCGTTCAAATAACAATGAGATTTGGTCTGGATTAACTTCGGTGATAAACAGACAGTAACAGACGACGGAGTTGGCGGCGGAGCCGCGGCCTTGGCAGAGAATATTGCGGCTGCGGGCAAAGGCGACTATGTCGTGTACAGTTAGAAAATAACATTCATATTGCAGCTCGCCTATTACTTTAAGTTCGTAGTTAATTTGCTGGCTAATGGCATTGGATAGTCCATCTGGCCAGCGTTTTTTTGCCCCCTGTTCGGTTAAATAACGCAGTTGTTCGGTGGGAGTTAAATGCTGGGGCACCACTTCATCTGGGTATTCGTAGCGCAACTCTTCTAAATTGAAATGGCAGCGCTTGGCGATATTAATGGTTTCAGCTAAGAGGGCAGCTGGGTAGAGTTTTTCAAGATGGGGCAGGCTGCGCAGGCGCCGCTCGGCATTGGGGAAGCGCCGATCCCCCAGTTCCATTACTGAGCAACTGTGGTGAATAGCGGTTAATGTATCCTGCAGTGCGCGGCGCTCTTTGCTGTGCATATGCACATCACTGCAAGCGACCATGGGCAGTTGCCATAGGGCGGCCAAGTTGCGGTAGTAATAATATTGGTAGGTTTCATTGCCATCGAGTAGATGCTCTACGCCAATCCACAGGCGCTCTTTAAACCAATAACTCAGGCGTTCGCCTACCTCATGGTCGGGTTCTAAATCGCCACTGGGCAACCAGATTAGTAAGGTGCTGGGTAGGTTGCCGCTGAGGTCTGTCCATTCTAACTGGTACTTGCCTTTGCTGCTGCGCCTGCGGGCTGTGGTAATTAGCGCTGAGAGTTCGGCATAGGACTGGCGATTGCTGACCAGGGCGATTAGGCGCTGGCCTTCAAGATGAAATTCGCTGCCAACAATGAGTTGCAAGTTGCAATCTTGGGCGGCGACATGGGCTTTTACCACGCCTGCCAAGGAGCATTCGTCGGTGATTGCCAGCGCGCTGTAGCCAAGCGCACTGGCAGTGCGGACTAATTCTTGAGGGTGGGAAGCTCCGCGCAGAAATGTGAAGTTGCTGACGCAATGAAGTTCGGCATAGACCATAAGTTATACAACTGCTTGCAAGAATATATACTGTATATATGAACAGTATATGCATTGTGCAGTATAATTTCCACAATGCCGTTGCTATTTAGTCTTGTTAGGCAGGGTTATTAGTAATCCATACGGTTTGATAGGGCTGCATATCTATCTTTAACTGAAGCGCGCAGGGTTGACCACTTATTAAATCTTGCCACTGTTCGTTGTCGATTAGATTAATATCGGCCAGAGATAAACTCTGCACCTCATCACTGATATTGCTAATACAGAAAATACTCTGCTGACGATCCAGGCTCTGACGCCAGAAGCCGAATAACTGGTCGCCCAGATGCAAGGTGAACTGCGTGGCATTGGGGTGGAAGGCGGTTTGTCGACGGCGTATTTTAAGCAGCTGCTTTAGTTGGTTATAAACCTGATGATGGCTGCTGTTTTGATCGGCGAGTTTATTTTCCAGTTGTTCGTAGTCCCATTGATGACGGTTAATTGCTCGATTATGACCGCTGTTTTCGACGCGCTGATGGTCATTGCGCGTGCCCACCAGACTATGAATATAGATGGCTGGAATACCTTCCAGTGCCAGCATAATGGCATGGGCGCACACAAAACGCTGTAGCCCTAAATCATCTGCGCCCTGCACAGTTCCCTGCAGGGCGTCAAATAATGAGATATTAATTTCGTAGGGTTTGCTGCCGCCATCGTCCAGTGCTCGCCAAGACACATGGCCACCAAAGCCCTGCATAGTGGTAACTAATGTATTTATCTCGGTGTCGCTTAGTAGGCCTTCTGCCGGTCTTAGACCAATGCCATCATGGGAGGCGACAAAGTTAAAGTATGCGGTGCCATTGCGCGCCGGGGGCATGCTCATCATCCATTGTTTGAGATAGGTGCAGTTACCCGTAACCAGGCTGTTCACTAACAGAGGCGGCAATGAAAAGTTGTAGATGCAATGGGCTTCGTCGGCATTGCCAAAGTCTGTCTCTTATACACATCTGACGCTGCCGACGAGC
>CAJXVK010000155.1 GCA_913060735.1 uncultured Cellvibrionales bacterium | reverse complement strand
CTCAGAGTTGCACCCCGCCTTCGCAAGCGAATGCGCCCAAAATGCTGCGCATTTAGTCCGAGACCGGGCACCATAATTTTAAGAACCCTCAGTGAAAACTGGGGGTTTTTTATTCTGTAAGGAAATCACCGAACGTTAGATGGACTCGCGCTAAAGCGCTCAGAGTTGCACCCCGCCTTCGCAAGCGAATGCGCCCAAAATGCTGCGCATTTAATCCGAGATCGGGAAGATAAGACTAGTACCCTCATCACATTGTCATCCTGAAGGCAGTGAAGGGTCTATAGATATTCCGCGTTGCTTAATATAACAAAGGGCGGCAGATGTTAGTCAGCCAACGCTTGCTCCAGATCAGCAATGATATCTTCCACTGCCTCAAGCCCCGCCGAAATTCTTACCAGACCCTCACTAATACCATGCTCGGCACGCTCTTCTGCGGTGTACACTGAGTGCGTCATACTGGCCGGATGCTGAATCAAGGTCTCAGCATCACCCAAACTCACCGCTAACTTAGCCAGCTTGAGCTTATTTAGCGTACGCACAGCTGCCTCATGTCCTCCCTTCAGCTCCAGTGCAATCATGCCGCCAAAACCATCCATCTGCTTCGCAGCAACCGTATGCCAGGGGTCATTTTTTAAACCGGGGAAAAATACCTGATCAACTGCAGGGTGCTGCTCCAGCATCTCAGCAATCGCCTGAGCATTTTGGTAATGGCGCTCCATGCGCAGCTGTAATGTTTTAATACCTCGCAGAATCAGAAATACGGTCATCGGCGCAATCACAGCACCCGTCATATCTTTTAAACCAAATAAACGAATTTGCTGGATGGTCTCCGCATCGCCCACCACCGCGCCGGCAATCAAATCACCATGACCGCCCAGATACTTAGTCGCGGAATGCACCACAAGATCTGCGCCCATGGTTATGGGACGCTGCAGTGCCGGTGTACAATAGGTGTTATCGACGATTACTTTAATATCGCCACTGTAGTCCTTGGCCAAGGCACTAATTGCCGCAATATCAATAACACGCATATTTGGATTTACCGGCGTCTCAAAATATACCACCTTAGTCTTATCGGTTAGCTTGCTCTGAACCTCAGCATGATTGGTAAAATCGGCATAGCAAATATCCACCCCAAACTTTTTAAGGCCGTGTTCCATAAATGAAAAGGTGCAGCCATAAAGCGTTTCGTCGACCAAGATCTGATCACCTGGCCCAACCAAGGTCCACAGCGTGGCGGTAATAGCACCCATACCAGAAGCTGTTGCCAGTGCCGCCTCGCCCTCTTCTAGATTGGCTAAACGGGTCTCAAGAATCTCCTGAGTCGGGTTAGAGATGCGACTGTAAAAATGGCCCTGCTGCTCGCCAGAAAAACGCCCAGCGCCCTGCTCAACGCTGTCAAAAGCGAAGGTCGACGTCATATAGATCGGTGGATTTAACGACCCCTCATTATCGGCAGAATCATAGCCCGCATGAACAGATCGGGTAGCAAAAGAGAGCTTATTATTGTTATCGGAAGACATGGGATTTCTCATCAAAAACGACTATTTATGCCTCCAGAATAACGCCATTATTTGAGTTAAATCTCTCTATTAAATTTGCTGAAAATCTAAATAATAGCTATATTCACTTCATTATCGTTTTATATAGGTGATTTATGCCAATTTCAAAGCTAGACCGAATGGACCGCCGTATTCTAGAAGAAATTCAGGCCGATGGCAGTATTAGTAACTTGGAGTTGGCCGAACGCGTCGGCCTCTCGCCCTCGCCCTGCGCCAGGCGCGTGAAGCTACTTCAAGAGAGTGGCATTATTAGCCGCCAGATCACCGTGCTGGATCAAAAGAAATTGGGGTTGCCGATAAGTATCTATATCTCGGTGAGCTTGGACCATCAGAGTCCGGACCGGCTCAAGAATTTTGATAACAAAATCACCGGTTGGCCCGAGGTGGTTGAATGTTCGTTAATTACCGGAAGTGATACAGATTATTTATTGAAAGTGGTAATGCCAGATATGGATTATTACCAGAAGTTCTTGCTGGATAAGCTAAATCAAGTGGATGGGGTTAGTAGCATTAGAACTAGCTTTGTACTGCGTCAGGTGGTGCAGAGAACTGAGATGCCCTTAAACCACATTTGACGCTTTAGGCCTCGCCTATCGCGTCAACTAAAGTCATCTTTTCTTGTTATTAGCATCATGCCGCTTAGCGTACTTAATAACCTTCTTGCGCTTAAATACCGGCTTCTCACCCGCTTTGGATTTATTGCCATAGGGGTTATCACCAGTGCGGTACTCAACCTTCACCGGGGTGCCATGCAGACCCAACTCGCGACGGAAGATCTTTTCTAGATAACGCGTGTACTGAGCCGGCACTGAATCAGTCTGGTTACCGTGAATAATAATCACCGGTGGATTGCGCCCACCCGCATGAGCAAAGCGCAATTTAATACGACGGCCGTGCACCATTGGCGGCTGATGCTCTTCCACCGCACCCTCGAGTACCTTGGTTAAACGTGAGGCACTCAATGTATCTGTAGCAGCAGAATAAGCTGCGCCAATAGAGTCATACAGATTACCCACACCAGTGCCATGCAGTGCAGAGATAAAATGCACATCGGCAAATTCGGCAAATTGTAATCTACGCTTAATATCCGCCTTAATCTTCTCGCGCTTTTCAGGGGCCAGGCCATCCCATTTATTAATACCAACAACCAGACCGCGCCCGGCATCAATTACCGAGCCCATCAGGTGTAAGTCCTGATCGACCAATCCCTCTTGGGCATCGACCATTAACACCACCACATTGGCGTCATCAATAGCCTGAAGGGTCTTAACAATTGAGAATTTCTCAATCGCCAACTTAATATTTTTGCGCTTTCGAATACCCGCTGTATCGATCAGGGTGTAGTGCTGACCATGGCGCTCATAATCAATATAAACGCTGTCACGGGTAGTACCTGCCTCATCAAAAACCACCACGCGGTCTTCGCCAAGTAAGCGATTCACCAATGTTGACTTGCCCACATTGGGACGGCCAACAATACCAATCTTGATATTATTTAAACCGCTATTATCTGGCTCAACAAATTCCGGAAACGGCTCAAGTAACTCTTCCATCATCGAGCGCACGCCGCGGCCATGGGTCGCAGTCGTAGGA
>CAJXVK010000154.1 GCA_913060735.1 uncultured Cellvibrionales bacterium | reverse complement strand
GCGAATCCCAAAAAGCTCTGGAAAATCTCTACACCATCAATACTAAAGCCTATGGCGCTAATGATGTCCGCATGCTGCCGGTACTCGATCAGCTGCTGGATTGGTATATGGGCACCTACAAAGAGCGCACCCCCAAAGGCGGTTATTCCAATCTAGTGATATCTGAACGCATTGCTGAACGTATGTATGACATTCTTAAAACAAATATGCCGCTGGACGATCCGGATGCGCCAGATCGCTACCGCCGCCTGGGTTACTTGCAATACTTTATTGCCAACCATATCAAGCAGCATGGTGAACCCTCGGACTCGGGGCTCAGTATCTCTATGGCGGGCTCCTCCGGCAGACCCAGCGATGCGACTACCTCGCATATGCACTTTCGCCGTGGCAAGTTAGCGCTCGAAAAAGTCATTGAAGCTCTGGTCGAGCAACCAGATAGCACTGAGATAGATCAAGCCATGGCGATTGCTGAATTGGGTGACTGGTATCTGGTGTTCGGACAAAAATTCTCTGCCACTCAGGCCTATCAATTAGCATTCGATGTTCTGGAGACCGCAGAAAATCCAGAGCAGGCCCGGACAGAGCTATTTAGCGCACCCAGACTGATAGAGTTCAGTATGGACAAAAGTCCTGAGGCTGTGCTCAGGGATAAGTCATCAGAATCTCAACTTGAATTATCAATGATGATATCGACCTATGGTGTGGCCAATCAAATTGAAGTGACCAGCTCACCGCAAAGCCTTACCGAGAATCAATTGAACAAACTGCGTAGGGATATGCGCAGCAAACGTTTTCGACCAAGGCTGGTCAATGGGCTGGCGGCAGAAGCGCCTCACAGCATGCTGTACGACCAACCAACACCAAAAGGCTAAGTCACTATTATGGAGCTACAAAAGAAAGCCTCAGCGCAGACATTAATAGCAACAATGCTCATGCTGCTGTTACTCAGCGCCTGTCAAATGCCCTCACCAACTAGCTCTTCGGGACAATCTGGACCTTCAGGGCAGTCAGGTGGTGGTATGCCCTCCCCACCAAGCGGTGGGTCCTCTGCACCCAGCGGTGGTTCTTCATCACCCGGCGGTGGCTCAGGGCCGTCTGGTAGCGCGCCATCCGGTGGCGAACAAAGCTCTGGCGATCAGGGAGGTAGCGACAACGATCAAAACGGCAGTCAAGAAGGCAGTACCAGTGGCCAGCAGGGTGAGAGTATAGAGGGCCTAGATGCGGAGCTGGACGCATCTTTAGAGGGTTTTGACAATAATGTGGGCGGTAGCTCCTCTCAAGGTTCTGACGAAATCGATATTCTCAGCCCCAGTGGTTCAAGCGGTGTTGCTGCCGACAGCGACGAGCCTCTATTTGAAGAAGCGGATACCGGCATTCCGGGCGAGAGTAATGCCGAGATCGAACAGGCTGCCCAAGATGGTCCAGAGGGACAGAGCAGTGCTCCGGGTGCAGAGGGAGAGCCAGCATCGCAAGGCAGCGCACCCAATGGCGGTGTGCAGCAAACAGATACAGAGATAATACCCATCCCTGACGATATAGACGATGGTCAGGGAGATGATATTGTTTTGCGGCAGATACGCGATGCAGCAATGAAAGAAAAAGACCCAGTGCTGCGAGAAAGGCTGTGGGATGAATATCGGCGAATCAAGAATCAATAGACGGTGCTGGATAAAAACGATTATGGAATATACGCAAACTAATCAGGTGGCAGGCAGAGCCGCAGTAAAGGCTGTGCTGGTTGCTATGGCGCTACTCGTCCTACCACCAGCCATTGCAGCCATTGATAAGGTAACCTCGTCAACGGCGCTGGTGTTAAAAATGCCAACTGCGCCCATCCCCGAAGCAGCACTTTTAGATGTGGGTATTCCAACCCTTAATGATGGCCTCTATCTCACTGATGAAGACGACACCGTATTTCCCGAGGTGCGTTTTGCCGAGGCTATTTACTTCTCTAACCAGCTAGCCAAAGTCATGGAAAAGAGCGGCGCCTGGGGTGCTATACGGGTAACACCCAGCGCAGATGTAGTCATGGATCTCTATATCAGTGGCACTATCTTACAGTCCGATGGCGAAACCATGGATCTGCAAATCACCGTCAAGGATACCAGCGGTAAAAAGTGGTTTAGTAAGAAATATAAACAGACCACTGGCAAATACGCCTACGATCGACGTCTAAAAAGTCTGGGTGACCCATTCCAAAATTTATTTATACGCATCGCCAATGATGTGCTGGCTTACAGAGAAAAACTCGGTGACCAACAGGCGATAGAGTTACGCACCATCTCCGAGCTGCGCTTTGCAAAAACCTTTTCGCCCGAGGCCTTTGATGAATATATCAACACCAAGCGCGACGGCACATTATCCATCGCGCGCCTTCCCGCAGAAAATGACAGCATCTTGCAGCGCGTGCGTAAAATTCGTGATCGCGACTACCTCTATATTGACACCATGCAGGATTACTACGACGGATTCTCACAGCAGATGCACCTCGCCTATCAGGATTTTAGGCGCGCCTCCTACGACTCAGTGGTTAAGGCGCGGCAGCTCGACAAGCAGGGTAATCGCCGCATTATTGCCGGTATTGGCTCGATCTTAGCAGGCATCTATGGTCGCTCTCAGGCCGACACCCGCATGGCCAGCGATGCCAGTACCGCCACGGCCGCAGTGGGTGGCTTTATCCTTAAATCAGGCCTCGAGAAGAAACAGCAGTCCGCCGCCTATAATGAATCTGTCGCCGAGATGGGCTCCTCATTGGAAGCCGAAATTGCGCCCCAGGTTATTGAACTAGAAGATCGCACTATCACCCTGACAGGCACAGTGACGGTTCAGTACGAGCAGTGGCAAGAACTGTTGCATAAAATATACAAACAGGAGCGCGGCAGCCTGTAAGCCACTAGATTATGGATAATCAATCACCATCATCCCAACAGCAGGGCAAGCAGAGGCTTATTATTGGCCTACTGCTAGTCGTGGTTGCCGCCGTTATCGTGCTGCTGCCCACCGTAGTCACAGAGCCCTGGATAGCAGACCCCAGCGCCTCGATCACGCCAGCCGCCAAAACTAGCGTAAGCCCCTCTACCGCAGCAGAAAAAACCAAATATCGACAGGACTCACAAGCGACATTGGCACAAATTATTGCGGTCCGCGACCGCCTTACTAATCCTGTCTCTTATACACATCTCCGAGCCCACGAGACCAGAGAGGATCT
>CAJXVK010000153.1 GCA_913060735.1 uncultured Cellvibrionales bacterium | reverse complement strand
CGAGATCCTCTCTGGTCTCGTGGGCTCGGAGATGTGTATAAGAGACAGATATAGCTCCATCACATTGCGGCGCAGCTTGGCGATTTCATCGGACTGGGTTTTGACTTCCATACCCGCTTCTACATTGGTGGTGCAAGACGCTGGGAATCCACGGCGTCCCTCAATTTCCACCAGACAGACGCGGCAGGAACCAAAGGATTTTAGTTGGTCTGTGGCACAGAGGCGCGGGACTTTGACACCGCTCTCGGCGGCGGCGCGCATGACGGAAGTGCCTTCTGGCACTGTGACTTCAACACCATCAATGCTTAGGGTGACCAGCTCTGTGCTGGTGCTTTCCGGGGTGCCGTAATCTGCTTGGGGTTCGTAGAATTCCAACATCTTAATTATCTCCTAAGCCCTGCCCAGTAAAATCCTGAGGGAAGTGGGCCAGCGCACTGCGCACGGGGAATGGTGTCATTCCACCCATGGCACATAGGGAGCCCATCTCCATGGTATCGCACAGATCGTGCAACAGAATTAAATTATTATCGCGATCTTCATTGGCCACTATGCGGTCAATAACTTCTACACCGCGCACCGAACCAATTCGGCAAGGGGTGCATTTACCGCAGGATTCCACCACGCAGAATTCCATGGCAAAGCGCGCCTGGGCGGCCATATCGGCAGTGTCATCAAAGACCACAATGCCGCCGTGACCAATCATTGCTTTAATCGCCGCAAAGGCTTCATAGTCCATGGGTGTATCCCATTGAGATTCAGGCAAGAATGCCCCCAAAGGCCCGCCCACCTGAATGGCACGAATGGGGCGGCCACTGTAGGTGCCCTGCCCATAGTCTTCGACTACTTCACGCAGGGTCACACCAAAGGCCAGTTCAATCAAGCCTCCACATTTAATATTACCGGCCAGCTGAATGGCCAAGGTACCGCGAGAGCGGCCCATACCAAAGTTCTGATAGGTCTCAGCGCCCTGCTCCAATATGCTTGAGATTGCGGCCAGTGTTAACACATTGTTGACTACCGTAGGCTTGCCAAATAGACCTTCAATAGCGGGCAATGGCGGCTTGGCACGAACCATTCCACGCTTGCCCTCAAGGCTCTCTAGCAATGAGGTTTCTTCACCGCAGATATAGGCACCGGCACCTAAACGCACTTCCAGATGGAAGGTTTTGCCGGAGCCCTGAATATTTTCACCGAGGAAGTTGGCTTCTACTGCTCGTTCGATAGCAATATTTAATAATTTGTGGGCCACCGGGTATTCGGAGCGCAGATAGATATAACCCTGAGTCGCGCCTACAGCCAGCCCAGCGATAATCATGCCTTCAATTAGCTGATAGGGATCCGCTTCCATCACCAGACGGTCGGCAAAGGTGCCTGAGTCGCCTTCATCGGCATTGCAGACAATATATTTTTGCTCGGAGTTGCAGTTAAGAACCGTCTGCCACTTAATGCCGGCAGGAAATGCTGCACCCCCACGACCGCGCAGGCCGGAGTCTTTTACCTGATCAACAATTTGCTGACCGGTTAGGGTAAGGGCCTTTTTAAGCCCGTTAAAACCATTTAATGCCTGGTAGTTATTCAAGCACACTGGGTCACCCAGGCCAGCACGCGCATAGGTTAGACGCTGCTGACTGGCGAGGTAGGCAATTTGATCTACTGGCCCCAGATAGAGATCATGGCTGCTAGCCTCTGTTTCGAGGGCATCAAGAATACTGGGGATATCTTTACTGGAAACCGGACCAAAGGCGATGCGGCCCTGCTCTGTCTCAACTTCTAATAATGGCTCTAACCAGAACATACCGCGGGAGCCATTGCGCACAGGCTCTACTCCGGCGGCTTGCAATGCACGGGCTACCGCTTCGGCGCCACAGGCTAGTGCAGTGGTATCTTGGGGAATAAAAAACCTCATTGAGAGCCCCCCAAATTGGCGACAAGTTCGTCAAAGCGATCCTGGTCTACCCGTGCAACAATATCGTCATTAACCCGCACTGAGGGTGAACAGGCGCAGTTGCCCAGGCAGTAAACCGGCTCTAGGGTAATATTCCCGTCGGCGGTGGTCTGGTGATAATCAATGCCTAGGGTTTCTTTGGCATGGGCTTCGAGTAAGCGTGAACCCATAGATTGGCAGGCTTCAGCGCGACAGATTTGCACAGTGTTGCGGCCCACCGGTTGGGTTTTAAAGTCATGGTAAAAGCTGATCACGCCATGGACTTCGGCGCGGGAGAGATTGAGGCCGCCGGCAATGATAGCAACGGCAGAGTCTGGCACATAACCAACCTCGCCCTGGATAGCATGCAATAGAGGCAATAATGCACCGGGCAGATCTTTATGTTGATCCACTAAATCGATGATGGATTGCTGCTCATTTTGGTTGATATCCAACTCAACTACTCCTGTATTATTTTTGCCGCTCTGAGCAGTGACAAAGCCGCCAGAGCGCGCAGTCTAGCACTATCCCTGCTCTATTCTGCCTTTCCTAAGCGACTCTTATTTACCTAATAAGGACTGCTTCTAGAGTCTGATTTTCATGCCAGGGCGCGGGCATGAAACGCAATATGTTCTCCGATAAACGTAGCAATAAAAAAGTAGCTATGATCATACTCTGGCTGCAGCCTAATCTGCATTGGAAATTCTGCCACTTCAGAAGCTCTAATCAATAGCTCAGTTTTAAGTTGCTCGGCTAAAAAGTTATCTCCTTCCCCTTGATCCACCAATACTGGCAACTGCACGGCAGACTGCTTAACTAGCTCAACCGTATCGTATTGCTTCCAGTCCTCGATGTTCTCGCCCAGATAGTTACTCAGGGTTTTATTACCCCAAGGACAATTTAATGGCGAACAGATAGGCGCAAATGCCGACACCGATTTAAAGTGGCCCGGATTTTTTAGTGCGATTACAAGTGCCCCATGGCCACCCATAGAATGTCCTGAAATAGACGCCCGCTGGCCATCCACCGGAAACTCTGCAGCGATCAATGCAGGTAGCTCATCTACCACATAGCTATACATCTGATAGTGCTCAGCCCAGGGTTGCTGCGTAGCATTCACATAAAAGCCTGCACCCAAACCCATATCATAGGCCCCCTCGGGATCATCAGCTACACCCTCGCCTCTGGGGCTGGTATCTGGGCAGACAATAGCAATGCCATGCTCGGCGGCATACTGTTGGGCACCGGCCTTTTGGACAAAGTTTTCATCGGTACAGGTTAGGCCTGATAACCAATAAAGCACAGGCACCGGGCCGTTATTGACCTGAGGTGGCAAATAGATACTGAAGGTCATGTCGCAGTTAAGCGTCGCTGACTGATGCTTATACCGCAGTTGCTGACCACCAAAGCTTTGATTGGCGCCAATTTGTTCTAATGACATTTACAATTCCACCCTTAACACTCAGCTCTAAAATTCAATGACGGAACGAATACTCTCGCCCGAATGCATTAAATCAAATGCCTTATTAATATCTTCCAGTGGC
>CAJXVK010000152.1 GCA_913060735.1 uncultured Cellvibrionales bacterium | reverse complement strand
CGAGATCCTCTCTGGTCTCGTGGGCTCGGAGATGTGTATAAGAGACAGTGTCTATGCTGTCTTACTTTTCCGAGAGCTACAATCTGTTGATTGAAGGCATCTATATGGGTGTTAATAAAGGCTTCGATAAGGTTCGCTTTGTTGCGCCAGTTCGTGTTGGTAGCAAAATTCGCTGTCATGCCACGGTACAAGAAATTATTGAGAAACGTCCGGGTCAGTACGACTTTAAAGTCGAAGTCTCGGTCGAAATTGAAGGTGGCGATAAGCCGGCACTTGTTGCTGAATGGTTAAGTGTTCAGATGGCTAGCTAGTCTAATTAATTTAAGGATATAAGGTATTAAATATGAGTATTAATTTCGAAGGGCGCGTTGCGATTGTCACTGGCGCTGGTAATGGCTTGGGTCGCTCTCACGCATTGGCGCTGGCTGAACGTGGCGCTAAAGTCGTGGTTAACGATCTTGGTGGAGCCCGGGATGGCACTGGTGCCTCTTCTGATGCAGCGATGGAAGTGGTTGGCATGATTGAAGCGGCGGGCGGTGAAGCCTTTGCTCACGGTGCTAATGTGGCTAAGTTTGATGAAGTGCAGGATATGGTTGCACAGGCCATGGAGAAGTGGGGACGTGTTGATATTCTGATTAACAATGCCGGTATTCTGCGTGATAAGTCTTTTGCCAAAATGGATCTGGCTGATTTTCAGCTGGTGATGGATGTGCATCTGATGGGTTCGGTTAACTGCACCAAAGCGGTGTGGGACATCATGCGTGAGCAGAACTATGGCCGTATTGTGATGACCACATCCTCTAGTGGCATGTACGGTAACTTTGGCCAGACTAACTATGGTGCGGCCAAGATGGCGGTGCTGGGCTTTATGAATACGCTGGTGCTGGAAGGTGGCAAGAATAATATTCATGTGAACGCTCTGGCCCCCACAGCTGGCACACGCATGACTGAAGATCTGATGCCTCCGGAAGTGCTGGGTCTGTTGACGGCTGAGTCTGTGACTGCTGGTGCGTTGATTCTCTGTGATGAGAAGGCCCCAACCCGCACGATTCTCTGTGCTGGTGCTGGTGGCTATGCCAAAACTAATTTATTTGAGACGGACGGTATCTTTATGCCCGTAGATGAGCAAACCCCTGAGGCCATTTTGGCTAAGTGGGATGAACTCAGTGATACCTCGAACCAGCAGGCGTTGGAGTCGGGCGGCAAGCAAACCGAGAAGTTTTTAATGAAGGCCATGGCGGCGCTTAAGGCTTAACAGCCAGGCTAAACCTAATATTACTAAGAACCGTTAACTAAGGATATTATTATGAAAGAAGCAGTAATCGTTTCAGCAGCTCGTACCCCAATCGGTAGAGCTTTCCGTGGTGCATTCAATAATCTTGAATCGCCTTCTATGAGCTCACACGCCATTACGGCAGCTGTTGCTCGCGCTGGTGTTGATCCCGCAGAGATCGATGACTGCATCATGGGTGCGGCTATGCAGCAGGGTACTCAAACTATGAACCTGGGTCGTCAAGCAGCTATGGCTTCTGGTCTTCCTGTGTCTGTTTCTGGTATGACTGTTGACCGCCAGTGCTCGTCTGGTCTGATGGCTATTTCTATCGGCGCTAACAATATTACTAACGATGGCTCTCAGGTTATTGTTGCAGGTGGTTGTGAGAGCATCAGCTTGATTCAAAATGAGAAGTTTAATGCGCACCGTGTGGCTGACCCATTGGCGGTAAAGCACGCGCCACTAATTCATATGCCTATGCTGGACACTGCTGAGACTGTGGCTAACCGTTACAGTATTTCCCGTGAAGCCCAGGATGAGTACTCGGTGATTTCTCAGGCCCGAACTGCGGCCGCCCAAGAAGCTGGTCTATATGCCGATGAGATTGTTCCTGTGACTGCTACTAAGCTGGTGACTAACCGTGAGACTGGCGAAGTGACTGAGGAACAGGTAACTCTGGCTAAAGATGAGGGCAACCGTCCTGGCACTAATATCGAAGGCCTAAGCGGCCTGAATGCGGTTCGCAATGGCGGCACTATCACTGGTGGTAATGCGTCTCAGCTATCTGATGGCGCTGCCGCTGTTGTGCTGATGGATGGCACCTTAGCCTCTCAGCGCAACCTTGAGCCTCTAGGCGTTTATCGCGGTATGGCTGTTGCCGGTTGTGAACCTGATGAGATGGGCATTGGTCCGGTTTTCGCTATTCCCAAGCTGCTTCAGCGTAGCGGCTTGAAAATGGAAGATATTGGTCTTTGGGAATTGAATGAAGCCTTTGCTGTGCAGGTTATTTACTGTCGCGATAAGCTAGGTATTCCTATGGATCGTCTAAATGTTAATGGCGGTTCTATTTCTATTGGTCACCCATTTGGTATGAGTGGCGCGCGTATGGTGATGCATGCGTTGATGGAAGGTAAGCGTCGCGGCGAGAAGTATGTTGTTATCACTATGTGTGTTGGTGGTGGTATGGGTGCTGCTGGTTTGTTTGAAGTGTTGTAATTAACCATTATTTTAAATGGTAAAAAGCGCCATCGAATTCTTTTGAGTTCGGTGGCGTTTGCGTATAGGAATTTGGCTTTTTGGAGTCGGTTGTAACTCGCCACGCTAACAAGCATGCTAAGCGGACTGGCCGCAGAGCTTTAAAAATAAAAATTATCAAGAAAGGTGATATGGGGATATGAATTTAAATGTCAGTAGAAAAACAATACTTGGTCTTTCTATATTGCTTATTTTGATGGGGTGCGAGCAATCGCAACAGCCATCGGAAGAAGTCAAATCAGCCGCCAGTGCATTCACTATAGCCAGCAATAGACAGTTTGCCGACGAATTAGATCTTGATCATCAACAGGATTTTGAAGATGCACGGCGTGGTATGGTCGCCGCGGCGCCCAATGAATCCGTAACAGCCGCCAGCGGTGTGCAGGTGTGGGATGGAGCGGCCTATGATTTTATTCAGGGTGATGCGCCAGATACAGTTAATCCAAGTCTCTGGCGTCAGGCCAAATTAAATAATATTCGGGGACTATTTAAGGTTGAAGAGGGCATCTATCAGCTGCGCGGTTTTGATCTTGCCAACAGTACATTAATCAAAAGTGAAAATGGCTGGATACTGGTTGATCCTCTGACAACCAAAGAAACTACAAAGTCAGCAATGGCGTTTGCAGAACAGCATTTGGGTGAAATAAACCTAACCGGCGTGATCTTTACTCATAGCCATGTGGACCATTTTGGTGGAGTGCTTGAGTTGATTAATTCACAGCAAGCGGCCGCTAACAATGTGCCTATTATTGCCCCTGTTGGATTTATGGCTGAGGCCACGAGCGAAAATATTATTGCCGGGCGAGCTATGACTCGTCGAGGCACCTATATGTTTGGCGATATGCTTGAGCGATCTGCGACTGGTCATGTTGATGCTGGTTTAGGCAAGCAGGTTATCTTTGGCAGTATTTCAATACTGCAGCCTACAGCTGTCTCTTATACACATCTCCGAGCCCACGAGACCAGAGAGGATCTC
>CAJXVK010000151.1 GCA_913060735.1 uncultured Cellvibrionales bacterium | reverse complement strand
GGGGCTAGCTGCAGCACTAAAATGCAACGCCTCATCGGACGTCAACGGCTTACCAAACAACGCTCGTTCTTTACGGAAATTCTGGCTATTCACCCAAGGCGCCTGATTACCCTGCCTGGGTTGCAGATGCATACTCCGTTGCATATAACCTGCGGGGAAGTCGGCAATCCAGTCTTTGGTTGGCATGTCTTTTAATGACTCTGGTACCACCGGCACCATCTTTGTCGTCTGGGTACTGCTCATATGGTTTAGTGCTCTGCACACCCATTCGGCGGCCAAGTCAGCGCGCAAGGTCCATGAGGCATTAATATAGCCGAAGATAGTGACCATATTGGGCACGTCAGAAATCATTAGGCCTTTGTAGGTGGTTTGGCTTGAGAAATCTATGGCCTCGCCATCCACTGAAAACGTAGCGCCACCCATCACCAGTAATTTCAAACCAGTGGCACTGACGATAATATCGGCCTCTAAATGCTCACCGGTTTCTAGCTCAATGCCGGTCTCAGTAAAGCGTTTAATATGGTCGGTAACGACATTGGCGCCACCACTGTTAATGGCCTTAAACATATCTTCATCAGGCACCAGACAGAGGCGTTGATCCCAGGGGAAATACTTGGGGGTAAAGTGCTTGTCGACATCATAGCCCTTGCCGAGTTTCTTGCGCACCTGCCCAATAAAGAACCATTTGGCGATCTTAGGAAAGGTTTGAGACTGCTTAAACAGCACTTCCTGAAGCAAGACGTTTCTGACCCGCGTAATGGCATAGGCACAGCTCGCTGGCAGTATTTTGCGCAGGCCATTGGCAAACCAGTCCTCAGAGGGGCGGCTAACTATGTAGGTGGGCGAGCGCTGCAGCATGGTTACCTGCTTGGCTTTGTCGGTCATGGCGGGCAGCAATGTCATAGCCGTGGCCCCAGAGCCCACGATCACCACGCGTTTATCTTGGTAATCGAGATCTTTGGGCCAAAATTGCGGGTGTACCAATGTACCTTTAAAGGAATCCACCTCAGGAAATTGAGGGTCATGGGGCTGATCATAGTTATAGTAGCCGGCACACATATAGAGAAAATTGCAGGTCATCTGTACTGCGGCATCGCTGGTATCTTGCCTGATATCGAGGGTCCACAATGACTGCTTTGAACACCAGCTGGCACTAATTAACCGATGGCCATAGCGAATATGTTGTTCAATAGCATTTTCCGCGGCGGTCTCGCGCACATACTTCAGAATAGCCGGGCCATCGGCAATGGCTTTTTTACTTTCCCAAGGCTTAAAACTATAGCCCAGGGTGTGCATATCGCTGTCACTTCGAATACCGGGATAGCGGAACAGATCCCAGGTGCCGCCTATGGCCTGACGTGACTCTAGCAGCAAGTAGCTGCGATCCGGGCATTTTTCGCCAAGGTGGTAGGCCGCACCAATGCCAGTTAGGCCGGCACCCACAATAATAACGTCTCTATGTTCTATGTTCATGCTTTTACTGTTTCTACGTTACCTTCAACGGGCAGGCCTTTAATAGGCTTTTTATTGCGCAGCAAGGTCAGGGGCAGGGTGAAAAATGGAAACAGCATCTCATAGTGATTGGGCGTTAGGCGCTGGCATAGATCCATTAGTTTGGCATCGGTACCGACCATAATACGGCTGCGATTTTTACACACGCCATTGAGAATAATCTGCGAGGCGCGACTGGCGTGCATTCCATTGTTGCGGAAGAAGGCAGCAAGTTCCTCCTGACTGTTACCCAGCCCCAAGGCTTTGCCGACCAGTCGCTGCATTGAGTTTGCAGACTCTTCGCTCTTATTTATGCGCGCATTGGTGACAATATTGGTGCCGATATGGCCGGGGTGTACGCAATGTATCTGCACAGAGCTGCCTTTCATTTCTTTCACTAGGGATTCAGTAAAGCCACGCACCGCAAATTTGGCGGTGTGGTAAACCGACTGGCGCTCTAGGGCAATCATGCCAAAGATAGATGAGGTATTGATCAGGGCGGCTTCAGGGCGCTGCTTTAGGTGAGGCAAAAAGGCACGGCTAGAATTGATCACCGCCTGCAAGTTGATATTAAACACCCAGTCCCAGTCATCCTCAGGCATATCCTCAAAGGATGAGTCAACGGCCACCCCAGCGTTATTAAAGACCAGATCAACACAGCCATGTTCAGTGATAACCTGCTCAGGCAATGCCTCAATGGCAGCCTTGTCGGCAATATCAAGAATATGGCTGGAGACCTTTACGGGATAGTTTGCAAGCATCGCAATGGTCTCTGCGAGCGTTGATTGATTGATCTCGCAGGCAGCTATATTGGCGCCCGCTTTGGCTAAGAGTATCGCAAGGTAACGGCCCATGCCTGAACCGGCGCCGGTGATCACTGCAACCTTATTGGAAAAGTCTTTCATTGGAATAGCCCCTTTTCTTATTATTCTTATATCTGTTGCCTGAGAGCCAGTCAATTTGCCTCTGCAAGTGCTATTTTTTGATTATCCTACTTATAGCTGGATTAATCTAATGGAGAATCTTGCTGACTATTGGGTCAGGATGTCATCGGCGCGGTGGCGGCTTGTGCTTAAAACTTCTTCGTGGGAGATGCTAAGCATAGTGAAGAATCTTTTTAATTTAGCAATGCTCTAGCCGCTACAAGACTATTACCTAAAATTCCGCGATTTGATCTCAACTCCATCACTACTCTCCTTGTCGATGCGAGACAGCAACTCAGAGCAGTCTGTCAGCTCCTGCGCAATTATATGCACCACAGCCCCATCCGTCTCTACCACACCTTTCACCATTAAGAGCTGCGCCTTTAATAAGGCTTGCCGACAGTTCTTCTGCACATTCTGCCAGACCACCACATTGCAATTGCCGGTCTCATCTTCGAGGGTTAAAAACACCACGCCAGAAGCAGTGCCCGGGCGCTGCTTGCCGGTGACCAACCCTGCTATACGCACAAAGCGACGATGGCCTAGCTCGGCTAAATCTGTATGGCGTTTACACTGCTGAAAAATAGGGAACTGTTCCCTCAGTAATTTCATAGGATGACGGCCCAGTGATAACCCTGTGTGGCTGTAATCGGCATAAAGGTTTTCGGTTTCGCTTGGAGTTTGTAAACTCACAGGCTCTTGATCTGGATGCTTTAGCAGCGTCGCGCTGCTATCAATGACCAGTGCTTGCCAATGAGCCTGTCTGCGATTTTCTGTGAGGGATTTAAGCGCACCGGCACTGCTTAGCAGGCTGAGTTCGGCACGGGAGAGGTTAGTGCTGCTGGTTAGCTGTGCAATTGTTTTGAAGCGACGGTCGCTATTAATGACTTTCTGTGCCGCGCTAAAGGCTAAACCTTTAATCAGGCGAAAGCCAAGTCGCAGTGTTGGGTTGTTAGTATCGCCTTCTAAGGAATGATCCCAGCCGCTATAAAGCACGTCGATGGGTTGAGCTTTTATCTTATGGCACTGGGCATCCTGCACTAGCTGTGAGGCGGAGTAAAAGCCCATGGGTTGGCTATTTAAAAGGGCGCAGTAGAAGGCGGCGGGGTAATGGCATTTTAGCCAGGCGGATACATAGGCGAGTAGAGCGAAGCTGGCAGAGTGGGATTCGGGGAAGCCATAAACGCCAAAGCCCTGTATCTGTCTCTTATACACATCTGACGCTGCCGACG
>CAJXVK010000150.1 GCA_913060735.1 uncultured Cellvibrionales bacterium | reverse complement strand
TACACTAGATCGCTCGTCGGCAGCGTCAGATGTGTATAAGAGACAGCTATAGAAGTTGTTGTAGAGCGGTCCACGCTAAAAATCATTGGACTGGGATTTTTATGTAATGCACTCAACCCCAAAGCACCCATCTACTTTGTATCACTGTTTACAATCGTTTTATCTCAAGACACCCCTGCCCAGCATCTATTGATTTATGGTCTGTGGATGATGGCACTGCAACTAGCCTGGTTCTCTTTGCTGAGCCTGCTATTATCAAGACCGAGCGTCACCCAGAAATTTCAACGTATGGGTCACTGGATTGACCGCATTGCCGGTGGCGCTATGCTACTGTTAGGTATCAAAGTACTGGTCACAAGAGCCAACTAAACAGCGCTTAGGATTCATTCAATGATCAACCAAAGTATGGGTACCAAAGACTGGGCAATGCTACTGTTGTTGTCACTGCTCTGGGGTGGCTCATTCTTTTTTATCAGCATCGTTGTCACAGAGCTGCCACCCCTAACCATTGTTCTATTAAGAGTCGGCATTGCCGCTATTACATTGTGGGCGATACTGCTTATTGCTGGCTATGAAGTACCAAAATCATTACGGCTATGGCGTTCCTTTTTTATTCTTGGGCTACTCAACAATGTTATTCCATTCGCCCTTATTGTCTGGGGGCAAAACCATATAGGCGCAGGGCTGGCCTCTATTATTAATGCCACCACACCATTGTTCACTGTACTGATTGCCGGTGCCCTTTTATCCGACGAATATATGACTCCACAAAAAGTCATTGGCGTACTGGTTGGCTTGCTCGGCGTCACTGTGCTGATTGATCCATCCTCGCTATTGAGCGTAGGCTCAACCATGACTATAGGCATAGTGGCACAACTGGCTATTATTGGTGCTGCTATATCCTATGGCTGCGCCTCGGTCTTTGGTCGCCGCTTTAAATCTATGGGGGTTAGCCCATTCAATACCGCCATTGGCCAAGTAACATCAGCTAGCATTATTTTATTGCCGTTGGTATTTTTCCTTGAACGCCCCGACCAACTACCCAACCCGAGCCTGCATGTCTGGCTATCTATCGGCTGCCTTGGTATGTTCTGTACTGCGCTAGGGTATATATTGTTCTTTCGCATACTGTCTTCATCCGGCGCCACCAATGTTGTATTGGTCACCTTTCTAGTGCCAGTCAGCGCAAGCTTCCTAAGCTGGCTGATACTGGACGAACAGTTACATAGCAGATACTTTGTCGGTATGGCCTTTATTGGCCTCGGGCTCACCGCAATCGATGGACGACTTTGGAAAAAACTTAAAGCAGCAACCCAATAATGACTATTGCCTCAGCCTTCGCACTCTACAGCACCATGATCGCACTAGCCCTAATTCCGGGACCTGGGGTTATAGTGGTGGTCGCTCGTTCATTGGATTCAGGCCTTCGCCAGGGCCTGGCAACCGCCATGGGCGTGCTTAGCGGCGACTTTGTCTTTATCAGTTTGGCTGTATTTGGCTTAGCCGCGCTGGCCGAGCTAATGGGCAACCTGTTTGCGGTCATTAAGTATATCGGCGCCATCTACCTAATTTATCTTGGCTTTAACCTGATCACCGCAAAGCCCTCTACCGAAGACGCACAGGCCCCAACATCCGCCAAGCATTCAACCAACTTTCTGGTCGGCTTAATGACCTCAATGAGCAACCCAAAAGTCATTTTGTTTTATTTCAGCTTCTTTCCCGCCTTCCTTGATTTAGAGAGTCTGTCTCTAACAGATGTCGCCGCACTATTTCTAATCGCCACATTTTCAGTCGGAGCGGTTATGGCAGGCTATGCTTATGTGGCAGCAAAAACCAAATCCTCATTTTCCTCCTCACCCAAAACCCAGTATCTTAAAATTGGCTCTGGTGCATTACTAATGGGTGGCGGTGTATTTATTGCGTTGAGAAGTTAGGCCGTATCCAGCTAAACTCACGCCCTCCAAACCAATAAACAGCGAGCACAACCGACAATGAGTTTACCCTCGACACAGACCAGCATTGAAATCAGCGAGCCCGGCGCGCCCGAGGTTTTAAAGCTCGCTTCCAGACCCGTCCAACAGCCTGCCGATAATCAGGTGCTGATTAAAGTCGCAGCCGCGGGCATCAACCGCCCCGATGTCTTTCAGCGCATGGGCTTTTACCCGCCGCCTCCTGGGGTGACCGATATACCAGGCCTTGAAGTATCAGGCACCGTGGTCGCTACTGGCGCACTGGTTGAAGATTGGTCTATGGGCGATAAGGTTTGTGCACTTCTCTCCGGTGGTGGCTACGCCGAATATGCTATTGCCGAAGCCTCATTATGCTTGCCCGTACCAGCCAATCTATCGCTGGTCGAAGCCGCTGCGCTGCCAGAAACCTGCTTTACTGTGTGGCATAACCTGTTTGAACGGGCCGAATTAAAAGCCGGAGAATGGTTGCTAGTCCATGGCGGCTCTAGTGGTATAGGAACCACCGCCATTCAAATGGCCACAGCCCTGGGCGTCAATGTCATCACCACCGCAGGCTCTGATAAAAAATGTGCCGTATGCGAAGAACTCGGGGCCGTTAAAGCCATTAACTACAACCGAGATGACTTTGTTGAGGTGTGTAAAGCGCTCACAGAAGGTGGCGTTAATGTCGTACTGGATATGGTCGGTGGTGACTATGTGCAGAAAAACATTAGTGCCTGCGCGCCTAAAGCCAGAATTATTAGTATTGCCTTTTTACGCGGCTCCAATGTGCAGGTTGATTTGCTGCCCCTAATGCTTAAACAGCTGGTCTTAACCGGTTCCACATTGCGCGCCCAACCCCTAGAGAACAAAGCGCGCATTGCCGCCGGGGTTGAATCACAGGTATGGCCATTAATTGCAGAGGGTAAATTTAAGCCCATAGTTCACAGTAGCTTCCCTCTGGCGCAGGCAAGTGCAGGACATGCATTAATGGAATCCAGTCAGCATATTGGTAAGATTGTGTTGGTTAATTAACCTAAGCCTCCTATTGCAGCCAGCTTTGGTCTGCCAGAGGACGATCTCAAAACCCGAGTTTAAAAAACTCGAGCATCGGGATCATAAGGCGATTGTCCTATTCGAACTGATAAAGTCTATTGACCACTTTTAGCAACTGGTCTTATCAGACTCAGCTTGTAATGCCGTTATCAAAACTAGTTATAAAATGCCCAGATCCTTGCGAATGCGGGCATTTTATTTTGCGACAGTGATATAACTTTTTGAAGCTGGCAGTTTTCCCTAAAATGTATAAGCAGCTTGCAAATATATGGTTCGACCATAAGGGTCATGGTAACGCGGGTCGAAGCCTAGCTGGTGGCCAGCGCCCCCAGAACGGAGGCTACGCGGAGACTCACGGTCAAGTAAGTTATTTATACCTAGGGTGAGTCTTAGTTTGTCTTCCATAGCTACGTAGGTAGATTGATGATCTACGGTGACAAATGAACTGACTTGCCCTTGATAGGCAACCTCCTTGCCAAACGACCCATCGGCCTCGATCAATGTCACCTTCTGGGACTGATCGACATAACCCGAACGATAATTCAAGGTCATATTATGGTAAAAACCATCGTGACCAACATAGGCTGACAATTTGGTGATTAGCCTAGACCTGTCTCTTATACACATCTGACGCTGCCGACGAGCGATCTAGTGTAG
>CAJXVK010000149.1 GCA_913060735.1 uncultured Cellvibrionales bacterium | reverse complement strand
GAGATCCTCTCTGGTCTCGTGGGCTCGGAGATGTGTATAAGAGACAGATATATGGATCCCTACTGGTTGACTAAACAAGGTGTAAGTTCCGCCTATAACCACTCGCCTGTGGTTACTGAAGAGCTCATCCAACGATACTATGAATTAGCGCTGCGCAGCGGGAGCCGAGATGCCACCCTAAGTCGCTTTAGCAATTACAATTCAACTGAAGATGCTGTGGATAGCACCAAATTTAATGTTCCAGCACTTATTATGTGGGGAAGAGACGATTCATTAATCTCGGTTGATGTGGCTATGCTGTTTGATGCTGCCTTGGCGCACTCAACACTGGTTATCTATGACAAGGTTGGTCATATGCCCATGGAAGAAATCCCCAACCGATCAGCAGAAGATGTGTCGACCTTTTTGTTTGAGGTCTATGGCGCTAATCTACCGTTCTAACTGATTAGGCTCCTAATAAGCTCTGACCGCACACTCTCACCATATTTCCGTTGACGCCAGCAGCCTGAGGGCTAAGAAAGAAGCCGATCACTTCGGCCACATCAATCGGGAGGCCACCCTGCCCAAGCGAGGAAAGTCTGCGCCCCATCTGTCGTGTTAGAAAAGGAATAGCAGCCGTCATCTGTGTTTCAATAAATCCTGGTGCTACGCCGTTAATAGTTATGCCTCTGGAGGCACAGGTCTCTGACAGAGCTTCAACCACACCGATAATTGCTGCTTTAGAAAAGCCATAGTTCGTTTGCCCGACATTACCAGCAATACCACTGATGGAGGCAACACCAATGATCTTACCTCCATTGTCCAGTAAATCTGTACTCAATAGCGCACTGTTGATTCGCTGCACCGCGCCGAGATTTATCTGTACAAGCAGATCCCATTGATGGGCAGTCATTTTTGTTAACATCTTATCTCGGGTGATACCGGCATTGTGCACAATGGCATGTAATTTTGAGCTGTGGGTAGAGCAAAAATCGCGCAATCGCTCTGGCGCATCCGTATCTGTAATATCTAATGGCAAGTTCAAACCACCAATAGCAGCCATAGCCGCCGCTAGCTCATCCTGCGATTGCGGTACATCAACGCCAATCACCACAGCGCCATCTCTGGCCAACGTCTGACTTATTGCCAAACCAATACCCCGTGCGGCTCCTGTCACCAGCACGTTCTTTCCTTCCAGCGGCTTAACCCAATCTGCTTCCATGGGAGCTACCGGTGTGGCCACCGTTAACACCTGAGCATTCATAAAGGCTGACCCTGCTGAAAGCAGGAAACGAATTGGACCCTCGAGCGCCCGATCGCCACCTTTATCCACAAGCACCAAGTTTACTGTGGCTCCCTTTCGGCCAACTTCCTTTGCAACTGACTTCACAAACCCCAGCAGGCCTCGCTGCACCGCTGCATGGTCTGCATCAGCTAAAGCACTGGGTTTATGACCCACTATAATTACACGTCCAGAATGTTTAACAGACTTTAGGTGCTGATTAAAAAAGCTATAAAGCTCTTCACTCTGCTGCGCGCTGGCGATACCAGAGGCATCAAATAATAAATGGCCACTGTCCTGCAGAAACTGATTACATACTTTAGCCCCAGCGGCCTCGACAAAAGCACCAATGGTGTTTGCAAAAACAGCCCCTTCACTGGCACCCAGTAATACTTGATCGCTCAACTTATGCGGCTCTGCAGGGTTCTCACGAATCAGAGGAACGGGATCAGGCAGTCCAACTGCAGCCAATAGTTTTTTGCCCAAGGTTGAGTTAGCAATTTCTAGATACTTGTCTGACATTTTTATGTTATCCCATAGACAGTGCGTAATAGTTGAGATCACTATTTTACTCCTGAACGGCGGCTTTTGGTTGGCCGAAATGACAAATAATCCTCGGTGGCAGTCAATGGTTTTTACATCCAGTCACTTTAGGATTACTGGTATGATTATCCGCTACAACCTTTAACTGACGAGATCATCACCATGACATCTATTCGTAAAGTCGCCATCATCGGTGGCAGCCGCATTCCATTTGTACGCAGTAATACCAGCTACAGCTATGCTAGCAATATGGATATGCTCAGTGCCACGCTTAAGGGGATAGTGCAACGTTTCGATTTGGATGGTGAGCGCCTCGGCGAGGTCGCGGCTGGTGCAGTGATGAAGCATTCTCGTGATTTTAATCTAGCACGGGAAGCCACATTAAACTCAGGCTTATCCAAACAAACCCCAGCGTATGATGTTCAACAGGCCTGCGGTACTGGTTTAGAGGCCGCTATTCTTGTCGGTAATAAAATTGCCCTCGGCCAAATTGACTCTGGTATAGCTGCGGGCACAGACACCGCTAGCGATGCACCCATCGCACTAAACGAAAAATATCGGCATATGATTCTTAATCTCAATCGGGCAAAAACTCTGGATCAGCGCTTAAAACTGCTCGCCAGTATTCGACCCAGCTTTATGCTTCCGCTGTTGCCGGCTAATGCCGAACCTCGCACCGGTCTGTCAATGGGGCAGCACTGTGAGCTGATGGTCAAAGAATGGGGCATCAGCCGTGAGGATCAAGATCAACTCACATTTAACAGTCATCAGAATCTTATAGCTGCCTACGAGCGCGGCTTCTTCGATGATTTAGTTCAGCCCTTTAATGGTGTTGAGCGCGATGGCATTATGCGTGACACACCGCTCTCAACATTGGCTAAATTAAAACCTGCCTATGATCGTGTCAATGGCACTTTAACAGCAGCCAACTCCACCGCTCTGACAGATGGTGCAGCTGCAGTATTATTGGGTAGTGAAGAGTGGGCGCAGAAGAACAATCTGCCCATCCAGGCCTACCTTACTCATAGCGAAGTCGCTGCAGTAGATTTCTATAGTCAAGGTGAACAGAGCGAAGGCTTGCTCATGGCGCCCGCCTACGCCGTACCTAGACTACTGAAGCGAGCCGGGATCAGTCTGCAGGATTTTGATTTCTATGAGATTCATGAAGCCTTTGCCGCCCAAGCTCTGTGTACTATGAAAGCGTGGGAAGATACGACATTCTGTAAAGAAAAACTTGGTCTTGATGCACCACTTGGGAGCATTGATCGGACAAAGCTTAATGTGAACGGCTCCAGTGTGGCGACCGGTCATCCATTTGCAGCAACAGGCCCAAGAATTATTGCAACTTTGGCAAAGTTACTGGAGCAAAAAGGAGGAGGTCGCGGTCTTATTTCCATTTGTGCTGCTGGTGGCCAAGGCGTAACGGCAATCATAGAGAGGTAGTTGAAAGCTGTGAAAGAAGTTATTCATAGCTCTTTTAGAGTTCTATGCACTCCAGAAGCTGAATCTCTAATGAGTCATCAATGCTCTCGGATATAATCTCAATGCGGCTCTCGAAGCAATCATCCAGTGCAAACTCGTTGAGAGCATCAGAGGTGGCGTTGTAGCCAAACACACCAACATTGGTGATAAAAACAGCTTTAATTCGTTCGGCCAATACACCTGTTAGGAACAAAAACAGCTTTTCTCGGTTAAATACTTTATCCGGCGAGAATCGCCACCCGACACTGCAAAAACCTTCCCCTTCATTCACTGCCTTGATGTAACCGCACTCCGGTATAGTGCTATCCGCCGCAAAGGGCTTTACTTGATGGTCATGGTGGTCATTCGATTGTGATGGGAGACTAGCAATTGATCCTGTCTCTTATACACATCTCCGAGCCCACGAGACCAGAGAG
>CAJXVK010000148.1 GCA_913060735.1 uncultured Cellvibrionales bacterium | reverse complement strand
CGTGGGCTCGGAGATGTGTATAAGAGACAGGCTAGATCCACTGCGACTAACTTCAGTGTTGACGGAATTTTTTAATAGGCGCGGTAACCTGGGTGTTGAGAGCGTTTAAAGAAAGCAAAAGCGCAGGTAATGAATAGAGGTTGAGTAACCTCTGAGTTTGACTATTATAGCCATCAGTTTTAAAAAGTAGATTTTTTTATGAGTAAGCAACGTGTTTTAACCGGTATTACCACCTCCGGAAGCCCGCATCTGGGTAACTATGTGGGCGCTATTAGACCTGCGATTGAAGCCAGTCTTAGCGGCGACTATGAGTCATTTTTCTTTTTGGCTGACTACCATGCGTTAATTAAACATCAGGATCCGGGTCTGGTGCATCAGTCGACATTAGAGATTGCTGCAGCCTGGCTGGCACTGGGGTTAGATACCGATAAGGTAACCTTTTATCGTCAGTCGGATATCCCTGAGATTCCTGAGTTAACCTGGCTGCTGACCTGTATGACCGCCAAGGGCATGATGAATCGCGCCCATGCCTATAAAGGTGCGGTGCAGGCCAATGTCGAGGCTGGTGAAGATGAAGATACTGCGATTAGCATGGGACTGTTTAGCTACCCCATACTGATGGCCGCCGATATTCTGATGTTTAATGCTCATAAGATTCCTGTCGGTCGCGACCAGATTCAACATGTAGAGATGGCGCGAGATATTGCGCAGCGCTTTAATCATCATTATGGCGAGCACTTTGTGTTGCCCGCAGCTCAGGTCGATGAGGATGCGGCCATATTGCAGGGTCTTGATGGTCGTAAAATGAGTAAAAGCTACAGTAATACTATTCCGTTATTTCTCAGCGAGAAAAAGCTGAAAAAACATATCAATAAGATCAATACTAATTTGCTGGAACCCGGCGAGCCCAAAGATGCTGATAGCTCTGCGGTATTTCAAATCTGGAAGGCATTTGCCACAGCTGAACAAACGACTGCCATGCGTGCGGAGTTTGAGAATGGCATTGCCTGGGGTGAGGCAAAAAAGCAGCTTTTTGAACTAATCAATGATCAGATTAAACAGCCGCGCGAGAAGTATCTGCAGTTGCTGGAGAACCCGGGGCAGGTTGAAGCCGTATTACAGCAGGGTGCGGTAAAAGCCCGAGCGCAGAGTGCTGCGCTTATGGCCAAGGCCCGCAGTGCTGTAGGTATAAGGCCGCTGGGATAGGCCGCTAATTTAAACCGGGCTGGTGAGTATTTGCAGTTACCTATGTATAATGCCAGCCATCAAATTATCTAACCATTTAATGCTTCGATGGAGCCAACAATGAAACAAACTTTTGGACTGATTACTCTAGCCTGCGCACTTTTGATTGGCTGTGGCGCACAGGACGGCAGCGTCGAGTTGACTGCCGCTCAAGAACAGCAAGTAGCCGAGCGCATTGCACCCGTAGGACATGTTGTTAAAGCTGGCCAGGTGGTGGCTGCAGTAGCCAGTGCCGGTGGCGCAGGTCGTTCTGGCAGTGATATCTACGGCACTAATTGTATGGCCTGTCACGCTTCAGGTATAGCGGGCGCACCTATTATGGGTGACTCTGTAGCCTGGGCTGAGCGTTTAGAGCAGGGCATTGAAACTGTCTACGCCAATGCCATCAACGGTATTCGTGGTATGCCTATGCGCGGTACCTGCATGGATTGTAGCGATGACGAAGTGATAGCGGCTATCGATCATATTCTGGATAACAGTAAGTAATACTCGCTGCTCAGACTGCAGAGATAAAAAAACCGCGCCATTACCTAGCGCGGTTTTTTATTGTCCCCGGTAAAGGCGATAGGTGCCTATAGCTGGGGACCTGCATCGATCACGTCCTGTGAGGGTGCAAAGCTAACAATATTTTCAATAAACAACTGCGCCAGCTTGGCCGCCTGCTCGTCGTAGTCGGCACTATTAGCCCAGTTATTGCGTGGGTTGAGGTAAGACTTATCAACTCCAGCAATTTCTGTCGGGATATCGAGATTGAGCATATCAAGATGCTCGGTAGCGCAGTTTTCCAATGACCCATTGGTGATAGCAGTCACGACTGCGCGGGTTACCGGAATAGGGAAGCGGCTACCTGTACCCTTGGAGCCACCTGATCCGCCGGTCCAACCCGTATTCACCAGGTAAACCTTAGAGCCAAACTCTTCAATGCGTTTCATCAGCAGTTCGGCATAGACTGCAGCCGGGCGCGGCATAAATGGCGCACCAAAACAGGTTGAGAAGGTGGGGTGAATACCGGCTTCACCGCCCATTTCAGTGGAGCCAACGCGGGCAGTGTAACCACTCAAAAAGTGATAGGCCGCAGCCTCTTTTGACAGCAGCGAAACAGGCGGTAATACACCAGTGACATCGCAGGTTAAAAAGATAATATTTTTCGGCTCGCCTGCCTGATTTTCGATGCAGCGCTTTTCAACATGCTCCAACGGGTAGCTGCAGCGGCCATTTTCAGATAATGCGGTATCGCAGTAGTCAGCGTCAAGAGACTCTTCGTCGATGACGACATTTTCAATAATGGCACCAGATTTAATAGCATCCCAAATCACTGGCTCGTTCTTCTGGCTCAGATCTATGGTCTTGGCATAACAGCCGCCTTCCAAGTTAAATACTGTGCCCTTGCCCCAGCCGTGCTCATCGTCGCCGATTAAAAAACGATCCGGGTCAGCTGAAAGGGTTGTTTTACCTGTACCCGAAAGGCCAAAGAACAGTGCTGTATCGCCGTCGTCTCCAACATTCGCGGCGCAGTGCATAGACATAACATCGTTGCCGGGCAGCAGAAAGTTCTGCACTGAGAACATGGCTTTTTTCATTTCGCCTGCGTAACGCATACCAGCCAGTAGCACTTTGCGTTGAGCAAAGTTAATAATGACCACGCCATCACTGTTGGTACCGTCACGCTCTGGATCACAGACAAAGTTTGCCGCATGAAGAATCTGCCACTCCGCTTTGTCGCCATGGTTGTAGCTGTCCGTGCGAATAAACATGTTATGCGCGAACAGACCGTGCCAAGCAGTTTCCGTAGTGACGTTGACAGGGATGTAATGAGTTGTGTCTTGACCCACATGAAGATGTGAGACAAAGCGCTCTTTGTCGGCAAGGTAGCTATCTACGCGGCTCCAAAGAGCGTTAAAAATATCTTCGCCGATAGGGCGGTTGACTGAACCCCAGTCGATTGCGTTAGATGAACTGGGTTCATCAACCACAAATCTATCGCCTGGAGAGCGGCCGCTGCGGCGACCTGTGACGGCTAAAAAAGCGCCGGTACTACTTAGGCGGCCCTCGCCTCGTTGAATTGCAATATCCGTGAGCTCGCTTGAGCCCAAATCATTGTGAATTGGTGCCTCGGCCATTCTGTTCCTCTCTTCCCAAAGTGAACGAAATAATTAACCGGGATCCTCTAACCCCGGGCCGGGGATTATGCCAGATTTTTAGTCGCTTGACCTTATTTATGTGCAATCTGAAAGGGTTGTGTAGGGTATACCGAGACTAATGCAATGTTGCCTGAGGGCTATTAAAAAGAGCATCGATATGACTTTCATCGAAACGATATTCTTCATCGCAAAACTGGCAAGTAATCAGTACTAACCCCTGCTCAGCGATAATTTCCCGCATCTCGGTTACCCCTAGATTGATCAGTGCACTCTCGGTTCTCTGTCTTGAGCAGCTGCAAAAAAACTGCATATCTTGCGGTTCAAAGAGGCGCACATCTTCTTCATGGAATAGTAAATATAACCTGTCTCTTATACAC
>CAJXVK010000147.1 GCA_913060735.1 uncultured Cellvibrionales bacterium | reverse complement strand
ATCTACACTAGATCGCTCGTCGGCAGCGTCAGATGTGTATAAGAGACAGGATTACCATTAAACAGCAGACTCGAAATACCCCCGACGATTACTATATTGGCGGCAATCGCACGCAAAATACCTGGCTCAGCAGCCACCCAAACAATCATTGCCAACGAGGCCAATACCAACTCGGTCGCTATACCGGCAAAGCCAACTGCCATGCGCTGATAACGTTTAACAAACATTGAGGCATCGGTAGCATCGACGTAGGGCACAGGAAAAAAAACCAAAAACATAAGTCCAACTTCATGCACATGGCCACCCCAGCGTCTCACCAACACCGCGTGAGCAAGTTCATGAAAGGCTTTGATAAACGGGTAGGTGAGCACCAACAATATAAGATTTTCCCGCAGCACAGCAGCGTCGAGCAGATTATTTTGAAATTCTGACCACCAGCCAATAGCCAGCACTACACCAACTAAGACTATTAACAGATAGGCGCTCAGCAGCAAAGGGTGAGTCAGGACTGTCTCTAACCAGCGGTTACGAGATAAGAAACTATCTGGGTCCCAGATTGGCAGTTTAATACTCAATGGCATAACTACTTTTTGCAGAACCTGCTTCCAGCGCGCCTTGCGCGCTTCTTGACCAGCCACCACACCCTGACGCTCCGCACCTTCAAGTTCTATCAGTTCCAATCTAATTAACTGATCAATCAAGTCGACTAAATCGCTCTGGCGCGGCAGCGGCTGTACCTTCTGATCAACCATTCTCTGCCAGATGCTTTGCAGATCGCGATCGCCATCAAAGCGCCTAATAATCTCCCAGGCATAGCGGCTAAACCTATGGCAGCGGCCACTGTACTGATCCTGAATAATAAAGGTGGGTTCACCGCGATAAACATGCCGCGCTGTGCGGGTCTGTGCCGAGAGACGTGGCTTTAACTGAGCGAGTAGATGCCAGTCGCGGTGATACAGATGCGTGGTACTCATTAGATGCCAAACCAACGCCATAGCCAGCGTTCGACTACGTAGGTGAGCTGCCTGGTCCAAGACGTCAGCGCTGAAGCACGACCCACATCAAGGCGTGCAATTCCAACCATGCCAGGCTGAAACCTGTCATCGGCCCCTGTACCGCGCAACATTGCCTCAGCCAACAGTAAACTGCCACCTTGCTCGGCAACCAGATGGGGTTTGATCCCAGTGACCTCAAATTCATAGGTTACCTCAGTGCGCGCATTGAGAAATAATTGACCGCGGTCACCTACTTTTACGTCACTGAGACGGTATTCAGGGATCTTTATCTGAATTTCAAAATCATCCAGTGTCGCCAATACAAACAGTAAGTCGCCACTGCGCACCGGGTCGCCCAACCGCTGTGAAAGATCACCACTAATTACCAGGGCATCGACTGGCGCCAATACCTTTAGCCTCTGCAGTTGCTGATCGACTAATTCAAGTTCTGCTCCAGCTTCATTTAGCCGCGCCTTAACAACCGCCATATCACCCTGTAAACCCTGTGCTACAGCCTGTAAATACTCACTCTCTAGGCGACTATAGCGAGAGAGACGCTGAAGGCGCTCCAACACAAGGTCACGGCTGTCCAGCTCAGCCAATAACTGACCAGCAACTACCCTGTCTCCCTCCTTGACGCTGGCATTGCGCAGATAGCCATCCATCAGCGCAGAGACACGCTGCTGGCGCTGAGGGAACAGCTCGGCGCCCGCCGAGAGTTGCTCGTCTACCTGCCAGAGCGAACTGACCAATAAAAATATTATCAGACCAATCAAAGCCAGCTTAGCCTTTAAAAACCCACTGCCAAGCAGCGCGGCCAATGTTGCAGCCAAGTCATCTTTTAATCCAACCACAAAGGGTCTGGCTAGTTTTTTCCGCGCCAGCAGAGCTGGAATAGACAGAGACAAGACCTGCTCTAATTCAATAGTTTTTTGTTCATCGAGAGGCTGCTCGTGAAGGAATACCACAACACCTAAAGGTTCTTGCAGCCGATAAGACGGTTCTTCACTCTGAGTGGAAAATTGGTCGGCAAATAATGGCATTGAGCTTATAGTTAAGGGAGCAAACTCACGACTAAATGCCTGCTGGGCCAAACGCACAATGCCGTTATCGCGATTATCCCCCTCGACCACTGCCAACTGCTGATCAAATGCTTCCTCGGCTGCATCGGTGGCCAGAGATAATAGGTGGCGCTTACCTTCAAAGTGACCGATGCCAGAAACCTGCTCTAGTACTAACTGACCGCTACTCTGTAAAAACAGTAGCGAGCGCTGCGCATCGACGACACTATTGAGATCGACTAGCCACCCCTGACAGGCAGCTGAATAGTGCTTAGCAGCCAACACCCTCCCAGCCAAAAGTAACCCAAGTTCATTTTGTTGACTGCCATGTGCAGCACGACTTGCGGCTAGGCCAGTGTCAAATGCACGCCAAAGTAGCGACCATTGCAAAGCGCGATCAGGTGCCTTCCATACGGTTGTAACCACAAGCTGACTGCGCTGTAGATAAATAGCCTGCAACACCAAACCATCGCCTATCGATAGCTCGACATTAATTAATCCTTCAGTTTCACCGGCATCGATCTGACTAATCTCACTGAACAGTCGGTCTACCGCCTCTAAATGATGATCTATAAACTGGGGCTCAGTGTGTGGTAACAGGCCTAGGGGATAACTCTCTTTTGCACGGGCTACTGCACCGTCAAACACCACTGCTTCGAATAGTTCGGGCCACTGGCCGAGTTGCTGATCTAAGAGTCCTTGAATCTGCTGAGTAATGTCGCTGTCATCACTCAATGCCGCTCCCTCATATCATCGGCCAATGTTTTTTCATGGCTCTTCTTTAATTGCGTAAGATGCGCTGCGAGTGAACGTAACCCAAGGCGCCTTGAATGAAGGCCTCGCTTGGCCACTGCCAACCCAGCCACCGCACCGATAACCTCTTGATGCATATCGGTAGACTGCTCATCGCTATCTGAATCAGCACTCTCAGGGGCAGTGACAGGCAAGTTTTCTTCGCCTACGATTTTTGCCGGCTGATTAGGCAACGAGCGCGGTTCAATCTGTGAATCTATGACTATCGGTTCGATCTGGGTCTGCTGCTGCTTATTGGCCACGATACCCTGTTCAAGCAGATCCAACACTGTACGGTCTAGTCGAATACCCTCTGGTGCTAGCAAATTGACTGGCACTGTTGATTCCATTTCTATACTGCTTTCAAGTTCGCGTACCTGAGCAGAGGCAGGCATGTTGCGAATAGCCGATTGCAGTTCAGTGGTGTCCTCTGCAGCCACAGCCGCCTTGCGATCACCCAGCAACTCGGCTTGCGTCGAGCGGAAAACATCGTGCTCAAAGGTGGGAGAGCGCAAATAGACAAGACTCTCAGCGCCTTCGGCATCAATTTGCAACAGTACTTCCTGGTAGTCTCCAAACAGCAAATCATTTGCAAGATCGCCACCCAATAGATCGCCACGATGACCAGCAAGAACAATATCGCCACCACTGCCACTCTTTAATTGGTCGACACCACCCTTACCGATATCATCGGCCATGATCCACAGGCTGTTGGCATCTCGAGTAATGATACCGTGATCACCCAACACAACATCATTACCGCCACCTGCATTCACTGTATCATCACCGGCTGAAGCAATAATAAGATCGCGACCTGAACCACCAATAATAGTGTCGTTACCACCACGGGCGATGAATTGATCATCAATGGAGATATAACGGCCCTCGCTATCAGATAGGATCGTACCTAGGTCAGCCAGTATTACCGTTTCACCCTGTCTCTTATACACATCTCCGAGCCCACGAGACCAGAGAGGATCTCG
>CAJXVK010000146.1 GCA_913060735.1 uncultured Cellvibrionales bacterium | reverse complement strand
CTACTCCCACTCAATAGTAGCTGGCGGCTTACTGGATACATCGTAAGTCACCCGAGAAACCTCGGTGATCTCATTAATAATACGGTTCGACACCTTCTCTAGCAGCTCATAAGGAAGATGCGCCCAGCGAGCAGTCATAAAGTCGATGGTCTCTACCGCACGCAGGGCAATCACCCATTCATAGCGGCGCGCATCACCCACCACACCCACAGACTTAATGGGCAGGAATACGGCAAAGGCCTGACTGGTTTTGTGGTACCAGCCGGAGTTGTGCAGCTCTTCGATAAAGATGGCATCGGCTTCGCGCAGAATATCGGCATACTCTTTTTTAACTTCACCGAGAATACGCACACCAAGGCCCGGACCCGGGAACGGATGCCGGTAAACCATATCATAGGGCAGGCCCAGTTCAACACCGATCTTGCGCACTTCATCTTTAAATAGTTCGCGCAGTGGCTCAATCAACTCCAGCGCCATATCATCGGGTAAGCCGCCCACATTATGGTGAGACTTAATGACATGGGCTTTGCCGGTTTTAGAGGCCGCAGATTCGATAACATCCGGATAGATGGTGCCCTGGGCCAAGAAGTTAACATTCTTAATTTTGTTTGACTCTTCATCGAAGATTTCAATAAAGGTATTGCCGATAACTTTGCGTTTGGCTTCTGGGTCACTAACGCCTACCAAGCCATCTAAGAACTTGTCTTGGGCATTGGCGCGAATAACTTTTACGCCCATATTTTTGGCGAACATTTCCATCACCATATCGCCTTCGTTTTTGCGCAGTAAACCATTGTCGACAAACACGCAGGTTAGCTGACTACCAATGGCTTTATGAAGTAGCGCAGCAACCACTGAGGAATCTACACCCCCAGATAAACCCAACAGCACATGGCTGTCGCCTACCTGTTCCTGAACTCGGGCTATCTGATCTTCAATAATCGCCGCGGCAGTCCACAGGGCATCGCAGCCACAGATTTGCAGTGCGAAATGTTCAAATATACGCTCACCCTGCAGTGTATGAGTCACTTCCGGATGGAACTGAATGCCGTAAAATTTCTTGTCTTCATTGACCATTCCGGCGATCGGGCAAGATGGGGTCGAGGCCATCAGGCTAAAGCCTTCGGGCATAGCCACAACTTTGTCACCATGGCTCATCCACACATCGAGCAGTGACTCACCGTTGTGGCCAATATGATCTTTAATGTCCTGCAGCAGACTCGACCCAGTTTCGACCTTAACCTGCGCATAGCCAAACTCACGCACATCGGAGGTATCAACCTTACCGCCCAGCTGCCCGGCCATAGTTTGCATGCCGTAACAGATACCCAGCACTGGCAGACCCATGGTAAATACGCAGTCTGGCGCTCGAGGGGCATCGGCACCGCCGGTCACCGACTCGGGGCCACCGGAGAGAATAATACCCTTGGGATCAAATTCGCGGATTTCTTCTTCGGTAATATCCCAGGCACGAATCTCAGAGAACACACCAATCTCGCGCACACGGCGAGCGATTAATTGGGTGTACTGGGACCCGAAGTCGAGAATAAGAATTTTTTGCGAATGTAGATCTGACATTTATTAACCCTAAAAAAAGAAAGGCTGCGATTTTGTTTGAACGCAGCCCTTTTTAAAACACAACAAAACCAACAGCTTATCGACCACCAGCCGGATAATTAGGTGCTTCCTTGGTAATCTGCACATCATGCACATGGCTCTCGCTAGTACCAGCTGAGGTCACCCGCACAAACTCTGGTTGGGTACGCATCTGATCCATGGTGTTACAACCGGTGTAACCCATTGCTGAACGCAGGCCACCCATCATCTGATGAATAATGACAGAGACCGGACCTTTGTAAGGCACTCGACCTTCGATACCCTCAGGCACTAGTTTCTCGGCGCCCTCGTTGGCATCTTGGAAATAACGATCACTGGAACCCTGACTGCGGGCCATGGCGCCCAGAGAGCCCATACCGCGATAAGATTTGTAGGAGCGGCCCTGATAGATTTCAATCTCACCTGGCGCCTCTTCTGTACCGGCTAACATTGAACCCATCATTACCGCACTGGCACCAGCGACAACGGCTTTGGACATATCGCCAGAATAGCGAATACCCCCATCGGCAATAACTGGAACACCTGTACCTTCTAGGGCAGCGACGGCATCGGCAATCGCAGTAATCTGCGGTACACCAATACCAGTCACAATTCTTGTGGTACAGATCGAACCTGGACCTATACCAACCTTAACGCCATCAGCACCGGCATCAGCCAGCGCCTTAGCACCAGCACCAGTGGCTACATTGCCACCAATAACCTGCACTTCGGGGTAGTTCTCTTTGATCCAGGTAACCCGATCCAATACATTTTTGGAATGGCCATGGGCGGTATCAACAACCAATACATCAACACCAGCGGCAACCAGCGCGGCAACACGCTCATCTGTGCCCTCACCTACGCCAACAGAGGCGCCGACACGCAGTCGACCCTGATCGTCTTTACAGGCATTGGGATGCTGTTCGGCTTTATCAATATCGGTAACGGTAATCAGACCTTTAAGCTCAAAGTCATCATTGATGACCAATACTTTCTCAATTCTGTGCTTATGTAATAAAGCGCGCACGGCATCTGGTTCGGCGCCTTCTTTGACAGTAACCAAGTCGTTTTTTGGAGTCATCACCGAGGTGACCAACGCATCCATATCCGTGGCAAAACGCACATCGCGACGCGTCACAATACCAATAAGGTTGCCGTCTTCAAGAACAGGTAGGCCCGAGACATTATTAGCCACCGTCAGATCATGCAGTTCCTCTAGCGTTGCCGTCGACTGAATAGTGTGCGGATCTTTAACCACGCCACTTTCATATTTCTTGACCGCATGCACCTCTTTGGCCTGCTGCTCGATAGTCATACTCTTGTGGATGATGCCGACACCGCCTTCAGCGGCAATGGCAATAGCCAAACGGGCTTCGGTAACTGTATCCATAGCTGCAGAAACCAGCGGGATATTCATCTTGATATCGCGCGTGAGCTGGGAATGGGTAGACACATCTTTTGCGGTGACGTCAGAATACCCTGGAACTAGCAGTACATCGTCAAAGGTTAATGCTTCATGGGAAATGCGTAACATAGGGGACGCTTACCTCAGCGAGGTTTTGAAAAGTAAGCGCTGCATTATAAATCAGTGGCCATATCTAGGTAAACAACTATTTAGTCTTTAAAAAGATAAATAAAACAGTGACTTAAGCAGACCTGCATCTCTACAATAGCCCGATGAATTCCAATCCTTCAGAACGCCAGATTTTTAGTGTAAGCCAACTTAATCGAAGTGTGCGTCACCTACTTGAAACCCAGCTGCCTATGCTCTGGGTCGAAGGCGAGATATCTAACTTTGCCCGCCCCGGCTCCGGCCACTGGTACCTGACTCTAAAAGATGATCAGGCTCAGGTGCGCTGCGCTATGTTTCGCAATGCCAACCAACGTGTCGGTTTTCAGCCCGCCAATGGCACCCAGGTATTAGTGCGCTGTCGCGCGGGCCTCTATGAGGGCCGCGGTGAATATCAGCTGGTGATCGAGCATATGGAAGAGGCAGGCTTTGGGGCCCTGCAGCGCCAGTTTGAACAACTTAAGCAACAGCTAACTGCCGAGGGGCTTTTCGATAACCGGCATAAACAGCCGATGCCTGAGTCGGTGAGCCATATCGGCGTTATCACCTCCGCCACTGGCGCCGCCGTTAAAGATATTCTCTCGGTACTCAATCGCCGTTTTCCCTCTATCAGGGTGAGTATCTTCCCAACCATGGTGCAGGGGGAGCAGGCTGCAGGGCAAATTGTTCAGGCTATCGCCGATGCTAATCAGCAGGGTCAGTGCGATGCCTTAATTGTTGGCCGCGGCGGTGGGTCATTAGAGGA
>CAJXVK010000145.1 GCA_913060735.1 uncultured Cellvibrionales bacterium | reverse complement strand
GAGATCCTCTCTGGTCTCGTGGGCTCGGAGATGTGTATAAGAGACAGGTGCCTACCAGTGCAGAAATTATGGACAAAGTATCAGCTTGGCGTTATCCACGTCGCTGGTCATCACAAGAGAAGGCGCTAGTATCCACAGTGCCAGCTACAGTCAAATAAGCACTTATCGGTGTGGCTGGAACCTACCGCAATCGCGGTGTCACTTCTGATGTAACAGCAACTTGCCACTGCGAAAAGTCCTGAACGTACTTTTTATGAGGACATATTGTGGAACTCTTATCCGGCGGTGAAATACTAATCCGCGCACTAAAAGATGCAGGCGTTAAGAATGTTTGGGGTTACCCAGGCGGCGCTGCGCTGCATATTTATGACGCCCTGTATCGACAGGACGACGTCTATCACCTATTAGTTCGCCATGAGCAGGCTGCGGTTCACGCTGCTGATGGTTTTTCTCGCGCCACTGGCGAAGTGGGCACTGCTCTTGTGACCTCTGGTCCCGGCGCGACCAATGCGATTACTGGTATTGCCACCGCGTATATGGATTCCATTCCAATGGTGGTTATCTCTGGACAGGTTCCACTGACTAAAATTGGTCAGGATGCCTTTCAGGAAACTGACATGGTTGGTGTTTCGCGGCCCATTGTTAAGCACAGCTTTTTGGTGACTCGCGCGGAAGATATCGCCGAAACTATTGCCAAGGCTTACTACATTGCCGCGACAGGGCGCCCCGGCCCGGTGGTTGTTGATATTCCCAAGGATGTCACTGACCCCAGCCACAAGGTGCCTTACAACTACCCTGAAGACGTCAAGATGCGCTCCTATCAGCCGACTGACAAAGGTCATCGTGGGCAGATTAAACGTGCAGTTAAAACCCTTATCGGCGCCAAACGACCGGTTGTTTATGCTGGTGGCGGCGTGGTTATCGACAATGCTTCAGAGCAGCTAATCGCTCTAGCACAGGCGTTGAATTATCCGGTGACCAATACCCTGATGGGTCTGGGCTGTTTCCCGGGCACCGATCGACAGTATCTGGGTATGCTGGGCATGCACGGTACCTTTGAAGCCAATACGGCGATGCACCACGCGGATGTTATCTTTGCCATTGGCGCGCGTTTTGACGATCGTGTGACCAATGATCTGGATAAGTTCTGCCCCCATGCGACTATTATTCATGTAGATGTGGATCCGACTTCCGTGTCAAAAAACATCGAAGCACATATTCCAATTGTAGGTACCTGTACCTCGGTACTCACGGAGATGCTGGCAATTAATAAAGAGCTTAAGATTAAGCCAGATGCAGATGCGATTGCCGAATGGTGGACGCAGCTTGATCAGTGGCGTGCCGATAAAGGCATCTACACCGCGTCGCGCTATGAAGAGAGTTCGGGCAGCTGCATTAAGCCGCAAGATGTGATCAAGATGCTCTACAAGGTCACCAATGGTGAGGCTATTGTGACCTCGGACGTGGGCCAGCATCAGATGTTTGCTGCGCAGTATTATCTTTTTGATAAGCCGCGTACCTGGATTAACTCTGGCGGCCTCGGCACTATGGGTTTTGGTCTGCCTGCAGCCATGGGTTGCCAACTGGCATTTCCCGATAAAGACGTTGCCTGTGTTACCGGTGAAGGCAGTATTCAAATGAATATTCAGGAGCTATCAACCTGTAGTCAGCACCGTCTGCCAGTAAAGATTATTAATCTTAATAATGCCGCACTGGGTATGGTTCGCCAGTGGCAGGATATGAATTACAGCAGCCGCTACTCTGAGAGTGTCTATGAAGACTCATTGCCAGATTTTGTAAAACTGGCAGAGTCCTATGGTCATGTGGGTATGAAAATTACGCATATTGATGAGCTTGAAGAGAAGATGCGTGAATGCTTTGCGATGAAAGATCGCGTGGTATTTATGGATATTGATGTTGATCGCTCTGAGCATGTTTACCCCATGCAAATGCCTGGTGGTTCGATGCGTGATCTGTGGCTTAACAAGACGGAGAGAACCTAATGAAACGGATAATCTCTATTCTTTTAGAAAACGAATCTGGTGCGCTTTCAAGAGTTGTCGGCCTATTTTCCCAGCGCGGGTATAATATCGACACCTTGACGGTAGCTCCTACCGATGACGATACCCTGTCACGTCTAACACTGACCACGCAGGGTGATGATCATATGGCCGAGCAGATTGTAAAACAGCTGCACAAGCTAATAGATACCATTAAGGTGGTTGATTTAACTGTTGGCTCGCATATTGAGCGCGAGCTGATGCTGGTTAAGATCAAAGCAACAGATAATGATATTCGTACAGAATTAAAAAGCTGTGTGGAGATCTTTCGGGGCCACATTATTGATGTGACGCCAGCGACCTATACCGTGCAACTGGCTGGCGACAGCGAGAAGCTGGATGCCTTTATCGAGGCAGTTCGGGAAATGGGTATTATGGAAGTGGTGAGAAGTGGTGTTTCAGGTATCTCCCGCGGCGATAAATTTTTACGTGTATAACTCTTTTTAAATACTGACTTTTATTAAATTAGGTGAAATCAATGCAAGTTTATTACGACAAAGACTGTGACCTCTCCATCATCAAAGGCATGAAAGTTGCCATTATTGGTTATGGTTCTCAGGGCCACGCCCATGCCAACAACCTGAAAGATTCTGGTGTTGACGTAACTGTTGGTTTGCGCGCTGGATCTGCCTCGGCAGCTAAAGCTGAGTCTGCTGGCCTTAAAGTAGATAATGTTCCCTCCGCTGTTGCCGCTGCCGATCTGGTTATGATTTTGACTCCTGACGAGTTTCAGTCGCAGCTCTACCGCGATGAGATCGAGCCAAATATTAAGCAGGGCGCCACGTTGGCATTTGCCCATGGTTTTGCCATTCATTACAACCAGGTAGTACCTCGCTTCGACCTCGATGTCATCATGATTGCGCCAAAAGCGCCTGGTCACACAGTGCGCAATGAATTTGTTAATGGCGGTGGTATTCCCGATCTGGTTGCTATCTACCAAGACGCAACGGGCAATGCTAAGAAAGTGGCTATGTCTTATGCCTCAGGTGTGGGCGGCGGTCGCACCGGTATTATCGAGACTACCTTTAAAGACGAAACTGAAACCGATCTATTCGGTGAGCAAGCGGTACTTTGCGGTGGTGCAGTTGAGCTGGTTAAGGCCGGTTTTGAAACATTGACTGAAGCGGGTTATGCCCCTGAAATGGCTTACTTTGAGTGCTTGCACGAACTCAAACTGATTGTTGACCTGATGTATCAGGGCGGCATCGCCAATATGAACTACTCAATCTCAAACAATGCTGAGTATGGTGAGTATGTGACTGGCCCAGAAGTTATCAATGATGAGTCACGTCTGGCCATGAAGAATGCTCTTAAGCGTATTCAAAACGGCGAGTATGCGAAGATGTTTATCACCGAAGGTGCTATGAATTATCCTTCTATGACAGCTTATCGTCGCAATAACGCAGCACACCCAATTGAGCAAGTGGGCGCAGAATTGCGTGGTATGATGCCTTGGATTACTAAGAACGCACTGGTTGATAAAGATAAAAACTAGACCGCATTGTTAGTGAGATACTTTAAAACGGCTCGCTCTTTGGTGGGCCGTTTTAGTATGTGCCACGTAAAAATTTAAGCATAAAAGTAGCATAATAATTTGGAAGCTAGAGCAGATGAGCACAGCAAGTAGTACAACCCGAGTCGTTGCCTTAGATGGCGGTATTAATTTTCGTGACATTGGTGGCTATGTCAATAATCAGGGACGTACGGTTAAGTGGCGCAAGATTATGCGCTGTGGACATCTGGCCGACCTCAGTGACAATGACCTCGATAGCTTGGAACAGATTGGCATCAATAAGATCCATGATTTTCGTCTGTCTCTTATACACATCTCCGAGCCCACGAGACCAGAGAGGATCTCGT
>CAJXVK010000144.1 GCA_913060735.1 uncultured Cellvibrionales bacterium | reverse complement strand
ACTGTGGGGCACGAATACTGCTGGCCGACGCCGAACTCACTGACCTGGCCTGTAGTGTCCACCAACAAACCCCTAGTTTAGCAGCCAGCTACAGTGTGGGCGGCCCCATTGAAGGGTTTATATCCATGACGGAGGCAATAAGTGGCTACCCAGCGACCCCGCGCGATTATGAACCGGCCGGTAGTATGATGCTCTACTCATCCGGCACCACCGGCCTCCCTAAAGGAATTAAACGACCACTCCCCGAGCAGGATTATGGCGCCACAATTCGTATCGAACCGCTGATGGCAGAAATGTGGGGGTTTACCGCAGAGAGCAGTTATCTATGCCCTGCGCCACTGTATCACTCTGCACCGCTGTCCTGGAGTATGGAGGCGCATAAGTTTGGCTGCACTGTAGTGATCATGCAGAAATTCGACCCCGAGGCTTTTCTCGCGCAGATTGAACGCTATCGAATCAGTCATACTCAATGCGTGCCGACTATGTTTGTACGGTTATTGAACTTGCCTGACCCGATCAAAAGCCAATATGACACGTCATCCTTACAGGCAGCGATTCATGCAGCAGCGCCCTGCCCGGTACATATCAAAGAGCAGATGCTGGACTGGTGGGGGCCGATTATCTACGAGTTTTATTCCGGCAGCGAGTGGTTTGGCACTACGGCAATCAATGCACTGGAATGGCTGGCACACAAGGGCTCAGTGGGTAAATCACTACAGGGCAACGTGCATATTATTGGCGAAGATGGTGTCGAATTACCTACCGGTGAAACCGGTCTGGTTTATTTTGAAAACCCACAGATAAATTTTCAGTACCACAATGCGCCAGAGAAAACCCAAGCCGCCATGTTAAATGATAACTGGGCAACTTATGGCGATATGGGTTATCTGGATAGCGATTCCTATCTTTATCTAGTCGACCGTCGTACCGATTTAATTATCTCCGGTGGTGTCAATATCTACCCCAGTGAAATCGAAAACGCCCTCTTGCAACATGAAGCAGTACTGGATGCGGCAGTGATTGGAGTGGCTCATTCTGAGTGGGGAGAAAAAGTCGTGGCGGTGGTCGAGCCGGCGCCAGGGTATACCGGTGATAATACACTAGCCGAGACCCTAAAGGATTTTTGTCGTCAGCACATCGCAGCGTTTAAATGCCCGCGACAGATTGAATTTTCCAACTTGCCGCGCACCGAAACTGGTAAGTTGCAACGCCGAAAACTTAAAGTACAGTATGCGACGGATACTTAAGTTGCCTTAACTTGTTCTCAACAGAAAGCACGAGCCCAAAGGTCCGCCGCCGTTGGCTACGGCAGCAACCTTGGGCTGAGACTCCAATTGCCTCTCCCCTGCCCTACCGCGCAACTGCAGAATTGCCTCATAGAAGTACCCAAACCCATGGGTGCGGCCGCCAGACATCTGACCGCCATTGGTATTCAGTGGCAATAAACCTTCACGGGCTATATTGCTACCACCCTGTAGAAAATCCTTAGCTTCGCCTTTGCCACAGAACCCAAGTGCCTCCAGCCACGTCAACGTCAGCATACTGAAACCGTCGTAAAGCTGAGCGGTATCAACATCCGCGGGTGTTAAATCGGTTTGAGACCACAGCTGCCGGCTAGCATCAAAAGCCGCCATATCTGTTAGATCCGGAGAAAAATTATCCCACGAATCCTTGCCATGTAGCGCACAGCCCAGTGCCTCCAAATACACTGCGCCCCCCTTACTATTGGTGCAGGATTCAGCACGGGAGACAATAATTGCTGTACTGGCATCAACCGGGATATCACAATCAAACAAACAGAGCGGCGAACTAATCAGCCTCGAGCCCATATAGTCATCCATAGTTAATGGCTCTGTAAAAACAGCCTTTGGGTTCAAAGCGGCATTCCGGCGGCTGTTAATAGCGATTTGTCCCAGTGTTTCGCGCGTGGTTCCAAAATCATGGAAATGCCGTTGGGCGCTCAGGGCAATAGAATTAACCGCCGAATATCCGCGAAAAGGCACCGCCCATTGAAAAGGACCCGATATGCGGTCGCCACCTGAACCGGACACACTGGCTTTTCGCCCAGCTGAGGTAGATGAAGATTCGGTAACTGTCCTGAACACCAACACATGGCGTGCCAAGCCACTAGCCACTGCGGCACAGGCATTAACAATAGCGCCAGCCTGAGCCGGGCCCTCCCAGCCAGCAGAATGCCAGTTCAACTTCAGACCCATGGCGTTTTTAATATCAGCCAGGGCAACAGGACCAAAACCGGGAGAAATATCATTACGCACCCCGGGATAGGAGCAAAGACCATCGATATCCTCTACATTCAGACCTGCATCCTCAATAGCTATTAGCGCAGCATCTAATGTAAGGTCAACGGCAGAACGATCAAGACGGCGCCCGACTGCTGACTGTCCTACCCCGCTGAACATGACTTTTTTACTATCAAGCATCGAAATCATTTACTCCATCTATTAGTGCAATCTATATCAAGGACGAGTGATTATGAATAAAAAAACACCTCAACAACACTTTACATTACTGTATAGTAAATATAATCTATGATCAATATTGGCAACCTTCACAACACACCACCTAATTGTTGTCATTTAACCGTAAAATTGATCCAGGACTAAGCCATGTTCGACTACACAGTACCAACCCATGTTCCCGAAGAGCTTGTTTTTCATCTCGATGGCGACTCCCATCCAGAACTTAAAAAAGAACCCTTTAAAGTTTACGCTGACTTACACAAAAAGGCCCCGCCCATTTTTTATAATCCGGGTGCCTTTCAGGGAGCCGGCGGCTGGTCTATAGCCGACGGCGCAATAATGAAGGAAGTATTGCAGAATCCGGCACTATTTTCATCGAAAAATGGCACGGGTTTCTCCTTCCTTTTAGGTCATGAACTTGACCTGATTCCTCTGGAAATCGACCCCCCAGAGCACATGAAATACCGCATCCACTTTAATAAACCTTTATCACCTCAGGCCATTGCGCCACGGGAAGATGCAGTGCGTGAAACCGCTGTCGAATTAATTGAAAAGTTTCAAGCAAAGGGGAAGTGCGAGTTCGTAGATGAGTTTGCTTCACAGTTCCCAGTCTACATTTTTATGACTCTGTTTGGTATGCCACTGGAAGATTTTGATAAAATACTGAATCTGGAATACAAGCTCTTACATGTATCCAATACCATTGAAACACGTATGCAAGCAGCAAAAGATATTTACGCCTACCTGGAAAAAATGCTTGCGGATAAGCGTAAAACCCCCGCTGATGACCTTGCCTCAAATATACTCGATTTCAAAATTGATGATCGTGACATTACCGACAAAGAGATTCTTGGCATGTACTACCTGCTATTCGTGGGTGGCCTGGATACCGTGGCCTCTTCGCTCGGGTATGCTTTCCGATATCTGGCAAATAATCCTCAAGCGCAACAAAAACTGCGTGACAATCCCGACCTAATTCCAGGTGCTGTCGAGGAATTATTCCGCATGCACTCTGTTGTGGAAGTGAGACGTACCGTTTCTGAAGACACTACCTTTCATGGAGTAGAGCTTAAGGCTGGCGATTTCGTCAATTGCATTACAGCCATTATCAGCCTCGATGAAAATGAGTTTGACAATCCACTGGTTGCGAATATCGAGCGTTCTCCAAATCGTCACGGATCCTTCGTTTTCGGTCCCCATCGCTGCATGGGCTCTAACCTTGCCCGCTTGGAAATGCGGGTAGCGCTGGAGGAGTGGCTCAAACGCATCCCCACCTTTTCGATGGAGCCAGGTGCAGAACCTGAATCCAACCTTGGGGCCGTGGTATCTCTCGCTAATCTTCCGCTTGTCTGGTAACTGACAAGCAATTTAATACCCCTAAACCCGGAATCGCATAAATCGGAGTAGATAGATGAGTAAGCAAACTGAAGAAACTGTAGCTAGAGGCTTTTTCGAGTGTATTCAAAATCTGTCTCTTATACACATCTGACGCTGCCGACGAGCGATCTAGTGT
>CAJXVK010000143.1 GCA_913060735.1 uncultured Cellvibrionales bacterium | reverse complement strand
CCTTCATAAATACTGCCCCCCTCAACGCCAAAGACATCTGCAGCATCTTTGGTCAGTCGTTTCACCATAAAGCTAACATCGGCATCGCCACCGGTGGCAGCCAGCTGCAAGCTGCGCAGATTAACATCATAAAATGCCATATTGGTTAGGTGCGCGCCGCTGTCATTAAAGCCGGGTAGCAGCAATGGGTTCATCAGCAATTCGCGAACGGTTTGTAGGTCGCGATTGGCGGTCACGGTACTCCAACTTAGATTGGTGTCAAATGAGCGAAGCATTTGCAGCATAAAGTCTGCTTCATCTGCGACCATTAAAAAGTCGGTTTGCACCAGGGTGCGTTCGGTCTTGGTAACCCCTTCCGTGACTATGCCATGTTTAATGTCCAGAACACGGTCAAGTACAGCTTGAAAACTCATGCCCTGCCAGTTTTGTTGTGGGCATAGATCCACGGTCATATCGGACAGATTGCGATTAAAGGCAAAGTCTTCAAGATCCAATTTGCGCTTAAGGCGGGCAATGCTCCAGCCTTGCTTACCTTTCATCCACATGGCTCTAAAGGCTTTTATATAATCGGCGTCATTGAGGATTTTCAGGCGCCCAGCGCGATCTTCCAGATCAGTTTCATTGAGTTGGCGCAGTTCAGGTATCTCTTCTGCAATGGGGGTAATGGCACCATCAGACCAAATCTTAAAAGGTGCGCCCAGCGCTTGCATATGAAAGTCGCCCTTAACTAGAGCAGAGTTCAGTAGCTTTGCAAGAGTTTTGCCGAGACGTGCAAGCTTCCAGTTGTTAGCCACATCAAGAGCGGCTACCACAGTGGTTTTTAATGGCTTGCCATGCAGTCTACCGCTGGTCAGAAGGAAGGTTTTTAAGGTGCCTATCACGCTGTCTTTGGGCGGTGTTGCCTGCCAGGTGGCACCCTGTTCGCGAACCACCTGTGCCAGTTCTTTTAGCTCGCCATATTTGGCAAATTGCGTAGGAATAGTTTTTTCACAATGGGGCTGCTGTGCTAAATAGTGAAACGGCAGGGCGTCGGTAGAAAAGCCTACATAGCCTTCCTTAAGCGAGTCACGCAGGGTGCTCTTCATATCGTCGAGCTCTGTCCCTGTCGGATCGCGGGAAATGCTATTTTCAAAGCCCATGGCGTCTATGCGCAGCATTGAGTGCGGCAGTAAGACAGCAACGTTGGGCCCAAGATTAAGCTGATCCAAATGGTTTAAGTAGTCTTTGGGCGTATTCCAGGTCACATTGTCGGCACAGTGGGTGAGCACTGATTTGGGCATATTTTCGACCCGGGCATAACAGGCAACAATTGGGTCAAAATTCTCATCTCGCTGATTGCCGAAAGCCAGTCCCAGGCTGCAATTAGCAATCACCACTGAGGTGGTTCCGTGACGAGTTGACTCTGGCAATCCCGGCGCAACTTCTAGCTCTAAATCATAATGGGTGTGTATGTCGAAAAGGCCAGGCATTAGCCACTGGCCATTGGCATCAATAATATTGCTGGCTAAGCTTTCATCGACCACCTTGCCACGGGAGACGATACGGCCATCGGCGATAGCGACATCCTCAATAACCGGTTGTTCGCCATTGTTAAAAACTTTGGCATTTTTAATTAGGGTATCAATTTTTATAGCCGATGCGTTCATTGTTATTATTTTCCCATCTTATTATTTTCGTTGGAGAACGGCCTTTATGTTAGACGGCCCTATCAACTAGATACGCAGAGTCTTGCCTATGCAGATCTTGACGTCAAGTTCGAGACTGAGCGACTATAGTAGAGTAATTTTGACGTGAGATGAGGATATTTGTATGGGCGATAAGTCACAAAATAGTGCCGAGCAATGGCGCACTCGAGGTGAATTTAAGACAGTGCTGGGGCACTCCATTTTCGTTGTCGATGAGGGTGCAGCTGACCTGCCAACCATTTTGTTGCTGCATGGTTTTCCCACATCAAGCTGGGACTGGCAGCCTATTTGGGGCGAGTTGGCCAAGCAGTATCGATTGGTTGCTCTGGATATGCTGGGTTTTGGTTTCTCTGATAAACCAAATAATCGAGGCTATACCATCCATGGCCAAGCCGATATTGTCGATGCATTGGTTGAAACCATGCAGTTAGAGCGCTTTCATGTGTTGGCCCATGATTACGGTGATACCGTGGCACAAGAGCTCTTGGCCCGTCAGCTGGAGGGCTCTGGTAATGGCATTTGGCTATCCTGCTGCTTTCTTAATGGCGGGCTGTTTCCTGAAACTCACCGTGCGCTGTTGACCCAGCGTTTGCTGCTGAGTCCCATAGGTGGGCTTGTCAATCGCCTGGCAGGCTACAAGGGCTTTTGCCGAAACTTTAGCTCGGTATTCGGCGATAACACCAAGCCTACGGAGCAGGAACTGCAAACCTTTTGGCAGCTTATCAATATCAACGAGGGTAAGCATATTTTCCACAACCTGATTACCTATATGCGCGATCGTATTCAGCACCGTGAGCGCTGGGTGTCTGCACTTCAGCAATCCACCATTTCGCTAGGTGTTATTAATGGTTCTGCAGACCCAATATCTGGAGGGCATATGGTGGAGCGCTATCGGCAGCTTAATTGTCGTTTGGACTATTTAGCTAGGCTGCCGCGTATTGGCCACTATCCTCAGGTGGAGGCGCCCGCGCAGGTGCTGTCCCATTATCAAGAGTATTTAAAGCTTGTGGGCTAGGCTATATACTTTTGCCGCATTAAGTCAGTGATAGTGATAAATGGCGAGATATTGCTAGAGTTTGCTCAGAAGCAGAATCGAGCCTGACCAATGTCAGGTGATAAAATCCAAGAACAATAACAATATTTTGAGGGGTATTTTAATTATGAATCTGTTTGTAAAGTTAAATAAATTTATGTTTCTGGTGCTTTTTGCCATTTTCATAGTAAACGTTTTTGTGCCGTTTGCCGGAGCTGTAGGCCAATGGATTATGTGGATAGGTCTGGCTGTATTAGGGGTCCATCTTTTGGAACTGGTGTTTGTCTACAAAAAGCTGCAAGCCGTAGGGCATCTCAGTATACAGAATATCCTGTGGATACTAGTCGCGGGCATCTTGCATTGGAAGCCGCTGCTGCGAGAGTAAAATACCGCCTCGCTAGAACCGACTAAAAACGATAGCGAATCTTAGCGATAATCGACTCTACCTGAACGCCATCCCAGCCCTCATGCAGCAGAATTTTGGCGCCTTCATCACCGTCGTCGCTAGCAAAGTAACCACCTCGGCTGTAGACAAGAAAAATATCGGATAAGGGTGCCAGCTGATAGCGGTAACGGACCTGCAATGCTGTATCACTAAGGCTGAAATCTGAAGCGGCGCTGCTCGATAACTGTAAGCTGCCATTACTATTTAGTTGGTAACTTTCAACCTGTTCGGCATCTATTCCGACCCACTGGAATTTCAAACGGACCTCTTGCCTCGATGACGGGTACCAGTCAAAACGAATATCGGCACCGTACCGTTCCGCCTTAAATCCGGCCAGTTGCTGGGTATCAAAGTCCCAGATCAACCATTCTTGCATATTCCTGTAGCTTAGTTTGCCGCCAAGGGTCAGACTTTCACTGAGATAAAACTGGGGGCTGAAGATCAGTTTTAGTCTGTTTTTTTCTTGATCATCATATTTGACTTCTAATCTAGTGTCGTAGGTAAAATTATTGCCTCTGGGGCTCGCATATTTGGTTTCCAGCCAATAGCGGGCGGGGGTCGCTAACAAACCATTGCCTCGGGTTTTTAGGTCATCGTTGCCGGGGGCTTTCAGGCCCGCCTCAATTGATAGCGTCCGCGTTGAGCGGAAGGTCCAGGTATGATCTAGCTCGGTATACAGTGACAGGCGATCGCCCTCAGTATTTCTCTTATAACCATATTCTAACTCTGTGCTGCTGGAGAGAATGGAAGACTCGGTAGCATACTGCAATCGATCATGGCGAGAGCTTGCGAAGACTTCGTCGAATCCATTGCGCCTCATATAACCCAGATCATTCATATCGAATTTATCGCCGTAACTCGATATAGCGGCATAGTGATACCACTCGTCACTGGGTGCATAGGACCAGGAAGCCCATCCTGCAAAGTCT
>CAJXVK010000142.1 GCA_913060735.1 uncultured Cellvibrionales bacterium | reverse complement strand
TCTCGTGGGCTCGGAGATGTGTATAAGAGACAGGCGCTGGTGGGATACTACAAAACAACGCATGCAAACAGCTAGCCTGCCAGCTACAACCGTTCAAGTTAGTGCCGATGCGGCCATCAATAATGCCCCAGTGGCACCTAACAATCAGCTACTAACAATGGAGCCCCTTAGCCTAACAGCCGAGGCAGCTAAGGTCGAAAATACTGAGCCCTCAATGCTAGTAAAACTGTCACTGGCATTTAATGCCCTACTAGTTGCTGCGATAGCCGCGTTGCTATTTGGTCGTCGCAAGAAATCGTCAGTGATGCAGGCTGTGAGCAAAGCCAAGGAATCTGCACTGCTCAACCTTAAACAGCAGCTAAAAGCGATTGAGGTACAGGCGAAGCAAAATAATTTAATGGGTATGCGCGATGCGATATTGTCTTGGGGGCAATGTCTATTTGCCCAGACACCACCAACCACTTTAAAACAACTGGCCACCTTATTAGATGACATTGAGCTGCAAGAGCAATTCGCTCAGCTAGATCGGCAGTTGTACAAGGGTAAGACAGGTGATGATATGTTGGATATTGCATTGCTATTAAAGCGTTTAAAGCAGCAGTCGAACTTTTCCCGCAGTACTAAAGTCGATCGAGGCTCTGGGCTAAAGCCGCTGTATCCTAACTAGTAAAGATCCTTCGCTGCGCTCAGGATGGCAGACTGGGCTGCAAGTTACCCTACTCCGCCGCTGTTATCCTGACGGAGCGAAACAACTGAAGGACCTCTGGATTTTTTTAATCCGCCAACTGCGTCGCAATGGTATTGGTTGATCGCTCAACCGAATTGTCTTGATTTAAGTACACCAACTTTGGTTTATGCTCGGCTGCCTCTGCCTCAGAAAACTGCCCATAGGTCGCAATAATAATGCGGTCTCCTACCTGGCATTTGCGTGCCGCAGCACCATTGATCGAGATAATGCCTGAACCGGCTTCGGCGACAATAATATAGGTCGTAAAGCGCTCACCATTGGTCACGTTATAAATATCAATCTGCTCAAACTCGCGCATACCAGATAGCGCCAGCAAGTCGGCATCGATAGCACAGGAACCGTCGTACCAAAGTTCAGCCTGAGTCACTGATGCCATATGTAATTTAGCTTTTAGGAAATTTGACACCATGCATAAAAACCTTATTTAAATAAATAACGACTGCCCTGCTAGGAGGCAATATTTAACTAAAGAGTAATGCTTAAATTATCAATCAGCCTAGCTGCCTCGGTAAACATGGCACCCAGAATAGTAATTTCAACATCATCATTCGCGGCCAGATCCAAAGTTTTACTGTTACAGACAGTGATATAGTCGATTTTAAAACCCGCTTCAATAATACGCGCCTTAGCGGTTTCCTCTAATGCAGAAAAATCACGATTGCCGGCTTTAATTTCTGCCGCGATCCATTCCAGACTATCTTTAAGCACAGTTACTAAGGGGCGCTCTTCGACGGTAATATAGCTATTGCGTGAGCTCATGGCCAGCCCATCAACCTCACGGTGAATGGGCGCAGAACTAATTTGAATCGGCATACACAGATCTTCAGCCATGCGGCGAATCACCGCCAACTGCTGGTAGTCTTTAATACCAAAAATAGCTTCGTCCGGCTGCACTATATTAAATAGCTTGCTGACTACCGTAGTCACACCCTCAAAATGGCCTGGGCGACTGGCGCCGCAGAGAACATCGGTCATGGTTGGACAGATAACGCGGCTCTGGGTATCCAGACCATTGGGGTACATCTCAATATCATCGGGGTGAAACAGGTAGTCGCAGCCAGCCTCGCGAAGCTTGTCGCAGTCGCCCTGGTAGGTGCGCGGGTATTTATCCCAGTCTTCATTAAGACCAAATTGCAGTGCATTGACAAAGATCGAACAGACAACCACATCATTGCTTTCGCGCGCCTGTTTAATCAAGGCTAAATGACCATCGTGGAGGTTACCCATAGTGGGCACAAAACCAATACGTAATCCCTGCCGACGGTCTTTATTAAGATCATCTCTAAGGCCACGGACGGTATGAAAAACCTTCATTAACGACACCTTTTTTTACGGAATATTGCTGCTGTTTTAGTTGTCGGCGAAGTGATCGCCAGCGAGATTTTCAAAGCGTGTGTACTTGCCCATAAACATCAATCGGCAGGTGCCAATAGGACCATTACGCTGCTTACCTAGAATAATTTCGGCAGTGCCCTTGTCGGGGCTGTCTTCGTTATAAACCTCATCACGGTAGATAAAGGCAATCACATCCGCATCCTGCTCAATGGCACCAGATTCACGCAAATCTGCGTTAACCGGACGCTTATTGGGTCGCTGCTCTACATTTCGACTGAGCTGCGATAGCGCAATCATCGGGCACTCATATTCTCTGGCCAGGCCTTTTAGCTCTCGGGAAATCTGCGAGATTTCCTGGACTCGCCCTTCGGTCGAATTCGTACCGCTCATCAACTGCAGGTAATCCACCATAATCATGCCCGGCTGGGCCTGCTCATAGAGGGCTTCGGTATCAGCTGGCGTATCAGCACCATGCTCCTGATGCCACTTCTGGCGTAGCTGATCAACACGCTCACGGGTGAACTGCTTGATACGATTGCGCATTTCCAAAGGCGTGATGCCTGCAGAGTCGTCAATAAAGAGAGGACGATCTTTAAGGCGCTGGGCGGCACTACTAAGCCGCGGCCAATCATCTTCCACTAGGTTGCCTGAGCGCATACGGGTTGCATCAATTTTGCCAATTGAAGAGAGCATACGCATCACCAGGCTGCTAGCAGGCATCTCAAGCGAGAAAACCAGTACCGGACGATCCTGATGCAAGGTGGCATGTTCAACCATATTCATCGCAAACGAGGTCTTACCCATGGAGGGTCGACCAGCGATAATAATTAAATCTGATTTCTGCCAACCGGAAGTCATCTGATCGAGATCGGCAAAGCCGGTACTCAAACCAGTGATATCAGCATCGTTCTTAAACAGCTCATCAAGCCGCTCAACCGCTTCTTTAATCAGCGAGTTAACTTCTTTAAAACCACCCTTCTTAGGACGGTTTTCAATAATTTCTTGGAGTCGGCTCTCGGCTTCAGCAAGCAGTTTGGAGCTGTCCCAGCCAAGAGGGTTATAGCCTTTGCGCACAATATCACTGGCCGCACCAATCAACTGGCGAACAATAGAGCGCTCCAGCACGATTTGCGTATAGGCTTTAATATTGGCAGAGCTAGGGGTGCTGTGAGCCAGATCGACTAAATACTCGGCACCGCCAACGGCACTGAGATCATTATTGTTTTGTAGGAATTCGGACAGAGTAATCGGGTCAAAGGGCTGGCCATCGGCAGACAGGCTATGCATCGCATTAAAGATCAGCTGGTGATCTGTGCTGTAAAAATCGCTGTCCGCCAATACCTCTGCGATAGAATCAAAGGCATCATTTTTAAGCATTAAACCACCGAGAACAGCCTGCTCGGCCTCAATAGAATGAGGGAGTGGTTGGCTGACGGTAGGTTCCGCAAAAAGCGCTTCGTTCATAGCAGAAATTTTACCCAATAAATGGTTGCGTTAATTAGCCGGTGAAAAACAAAAACGGCACTGCATCTTATTAAGAAGCGGTGCCGTTATGCAATGCTTAACTGATGCTCTGGCACTTAAAACAGACATGCTTTAAGCCACCAGTGCGCAGAAATTACTCTGCTTCAATAACAACAGTCACTGACTCAACAACGTCGAAGTGCAACTGAACTTCAACCGCAAACTCTCCAACATGACGGAACGCGCCATCTGGAAGGTTGATCTCGCTCTTGCTGATTTCACCGCCGGCGGCATTAATTGCGTCTTCCAGCTCACGGACGCCAATAGAACCAAATAGCTTGCCTTCGTCACCAGCAATTGCGCTGATAGTCACTGAACCCATTGCCTGCAACTTAGCAGCGCGAGCCTGAGCTTCGCCCAATTTCGCTGCCGCAGCAGCTTCGAGGTCTGCACGACGCAGTTCGAAGTCAGCAATATTGGCTTCAGTGGCGAATACAGCCTTGCCCTGAGGAACCAAGTAGTTGCGGCCGTAGCCAGCTTTAACATTAGCTTTGTCGCCGATATTACCC
>CAJXVK010000141.1 GCA_913060735.1 uncultured Cellvibrionales bacterium | reverse complement strand
TCGGCAGCGTCAGATGTGTATAAGAGACAGACCCAGAGGATAGCCGCACAGCACTTGAGTCTGTTCGTTTAACCGGTCGCCATCAGGCGCTGAACTATAAAGGCATTAAAATTATTTTAGATGTTGCCCATAATCCGGCAGCAGCAAGCGCTCTAGCGCAAAAACTGGCCGTTGCAGAGGGGCGAACTCTGGCTATTGCCTCGGTACTGGAAGATAAGGATTGGGCCGGAATAGTTACTGCCATGGGCAATGTTGTCGACGACTGGTTTATTGCACAAATAAGCGACACTCCGAGGGCCAGTGAGGGTCAAACTCTGCTCGAAGTGTTATACAATGAAGGCCGAACAGGACAGTTACTCGGATCCATTGGGCAGGCGCTAGACAGTGCGCTTGAGCAGGCAACCGCAGACGATAGAATTGTGGTGTTTGGTTCCTTTCATACGGTGGCAGCGGTGTTAAATATTATTTTGGCAGAGGTCTCTAGTGAGTGATGGTTTAAAACAGCGAATTGTCGGAGCTCTTGTGTTAGGTGCGCTCGGATTGATTATACTACCGGTGCTGTTTGATTTTGCCGACCCGCTAAAAATAGATCGCACCAGCAAACTGCCTGCGGCCCCTGAAATAGAAGCTGTGCAAGTAGTTAAAGCGGAGCGCCCAGCAGGGGTGCCAGAAAAATCATTATTATCCGCTATTTTCGACACCGACAAGTCTGTGCCCGCTACCGACAGTAACGAAAAAAACTACGGCCTTGATGCCAGCGACCTGCCCAATGCCTGGGTGATACAGGTGAGCAGCTTTGCCAAGCAAGACGCAGCCGAAGAATTTATGAACCGGCTGCGCGAAGAAAAATTCAAAGCATTTATTAAAAGCGCGGCGGTGAATAATAAGACCCGCTATCGCGTCTATGTCGGCCCTAAAATTGATAAGCGTAGAGCCGTAAAAGACAAATCAAAAATTGATGCGGCCTTTAAAACCGACTCAATTGTTTTGCAGTACACACCCTAGGTCCTTAAGGACAACTGGACTTAATAGCAATGGATATAGCGACAGCAGATTGGGGAATCGTTGGCATTATCAGCATCTCTGGTCTGATTAGTCTGGTGCGTGGATTTGTTAAAGAGGCGATGTCTCTAGTAATTTGGATTGCGGCTTTTGCCGTGGCCATGAACTTTAAAGAGCCGGCGGCAGACTTTCTGGTGAACTTCATTGCACTGGCGTCAATTAGGCAGTTAGCGGCCTGGGGTAGTTTATTTGTTGGCACATTATTACTGGGTGCTGTTGTTAATTTTTTATTGGGGAAGCTAGTCAGCTCAACCGGATTGAGTGGCACGGACAGGACGTTAGGGTTAGTTTTTGGTGTGTTTAGAGGGTTATTGATTGTATTGGCGCTGGTAATAATATTGCCGCAAGCGGTGCCGGTAGATCAGGATCCCTGGTGGTTGGCGTCATCGCTAATTCCACTGTTTCAAGGCTTCGAAGCCTGGGGCAGGGAAGTGGCAACGGCAGTCACAGACTTTATTACGGATTGGATATAGCAGATGTGTGGTGTAGTAGGAATCTCCGGAACTTCAGACGTTAATACGCGGCTTTACGATGCCCTCACCATGTTGCAACATCGCGGTCAGGATGCAGCGGGCATAGTGACCGAAGCCAATGGCGAGCTGCATCAGTGTAAAGGCGAGGGCCTTGTGCGGGATGTGTTTCAACGTCGGCATATGTTGCGTCTGGTGGGCAATGTGGGTATCGGCCATGTGCGTTATCCGACCGCAGGCAGTTCAGGCCCAGCGCTGGCACAACCAATGTATGTCAACTCTCCCTACGGCATCTTTATAGCTCACAATGGCAATCTCACCAATGCTGCCGAGTTGCGCCACAATATTTTCCGCGATGATTTACGCCATCTCAATACCGACTCCGATTCCGAAGTCCTGCTCAATGTATTTGCCCATGAACTGCAGTCGCGCAGAAAGCTAGAGCCAACCAGTGAAGATATATTTGCCGCCGTGACTCATGTGCACGAGCGCTGCCGTGGTGCCTATGCAGTGGTTGGTCTTATTGCCAACTATGGTATGTTTGCCTTTCGCGATGCCTATGGCATTCGCCCGCTGTGTTTTGGTAAGCGTGAAACGGAAGTAGGCATTGAATATGCCGTGGTGTCTGAATCGGTGGTGCTGGACAGCCTGGGCTTTGAATTTATTCGTGATCTGGATCCAGGCGAAGCCTTGTTTGTCGATAAGTCTGGTCAGATTCACCTACAGCAATGCGCCAAAAACCATGAGCTAGTGCCCTGTATTTTTGAGCATGTTTATTTTGCCCGTCCAGATTCTCTAATCGACAATATTTCAGTCTACAAATGCCGTCTGCGTATGGGCGAAAAATTGGCTGATAAGTTAACCCGTGAGAAGCCAGATCATGATATTGATGTGGTGATTCCCATCCCAGATACCAGCCGCGTATCGGCTCAGGCGATGGCTGAGCGACTGGGCGTAAAGTTGCGCGAAGGCTTTATGAAAAATCGCTATATCGGCCGCACCTTTATTATGCCAGGTCAGACCGAGCGCAAGAAATCAGTGCGCCAGAAGCTCAATGCAGTTAAGTTAGAATTTGCCGGCAAAAATGTATTACTGGTCGATGACTCCATTGTGCGCGGCACTACCTCGCAAGAAATTATTCAAATGGCGCGAGACGCAGGCGCCAAAAAAGTCTATATGGCCTCAGCGGCTCCTGGTGTGCGCTATCCAAATGTCTATGGTATCGATATGCCATCGGCAACGGAACTTATTGCCCATGGTCGGACCGATGAAGAAGTGGGTGAGCTTATTGGCGCCGACTGGATTATTTATCAAGATCTTCAGGATTTAATTGATTCAGGTATTGAGGGCAACGAGAGCATCAAACGTTTTGAAAGCTCAGTATTTGATGGTAACTATATTACCGGCGATGTGGATAAAGCCTATTTAGATCGTATTGAAGCGTTGCGCAATGACTCTGCTAAACAAAATAAAGACAGTTCAGGCGAGCCCAAAGAAGGGCAAGTTATCGGTATTCACAACAACAATTCACTTGCCTCTCAGTAACAGGCGGGACACAAAAGGTAGCGACAAACAACATGGCTAATCAGGACGATAAGTGGCAACAGGATACAACGGCTATTCGCGGCGGTTATCAGCGCACTCATGAGAATGAACATTCAGAAGCCATGTTTCTGACCTCAAGCTATGTTTTTGAAAATGCCGAAATGGCTGCTAAATATTTTAGCAATGAGCTGCAAGGCAATGTCTACTCACGCTACACCAACCCCACGGTACGCAGTTTTGAAGAGCGCCTAGCGGCCATGGAAGAGGGCGAGCAATGCGTGGCCACCGCCTCGGGAATGGCTGCTGCGCTGTCAGTGATTATGGCGCTGCTCAAGTCGGGTGATCATGTGATCTGTTCGCAAGATGTGTTTGGCAGCACCAGAGTAATGATGAATAAGTACATCGTTAAATTTGGTGTAGACGTCACCTATGTGCCGCTGGGCGATCTGGCCGCATGGGGCGATGCGATCCAGCCCAACACAAAGATGATGTTTTGTGAAACACCCTCAAACCCTCTTTCAGAGGTCGCTGACTTAGAGGCCCTTGCCGCACTGTCGGAAAAGGCAGATGCCCTGTTTGTGGTAGACAACTGTTTCTGCACGCCGATTTTACAAAAGCCGCTTAATTGGGGCGCCGATATTGTGGTGCATTCGGCGACAAAATATATTGATGGTCAGGGCCGATGCCTTGGTGGTGCTGTCGTTGGTAGCGCTACTTTAATGGATGAGGTGGTCGGCTTTTTACGTGCAGCAGGCCCGAGTATGAGCCCGTTTAATGCCTGGGTATTTCTAAAAGGTTTGGAGACATTGCGCGTTCGTATGCAGGCCCATTCTACCAATGCAGCAGAGTTAGCAGCTTGGCTAAATGCACATCCCAAAGTCACTAAAGTTTATTACGCAGGCCTAGAAGACCACCCCGGGCATGCACTGGCTAAAAAGCAGCAGAGTAGTTTTGGTGGTGTAGTATCGTTCTGTGTGGAGGGTGGTCGCGAAGAAGCCTGGCGGGTTATCGACAGCACCAAAATGCTATCACTGACGGCCAACTTGGGCGATGCTAAAACCACCATTGTGCATCCCGCCACCACAACTCATAGCCGTCTAACTGATGCTG
>CAJXVK010000140.1 GCA_913060735.1 uncultured Cellvibrionales bacterium | reverse complement strand
TGGTCTCGTGGGCTCGGAGATGTGTATAAGAGACAGACCGATACCACCGAGAATCTGCATCGCCTCGCGAGCGCAGTACTCCATAGTTTGGCTGCATTGCACTTTTAGCAGCGCAATATCACCGGCACTTTCAGTACCCGCTTGACACTGCTGGCAAACCAGCTGCAGATAGGCCTGAGTTGCATTAATACGCTGCTTCATCTCAGCAATCTTATGTCGGATTACCTGGTGGTCAGCCAAGCGCTGACCAAAGGTCTTACGCTCTCGCGCCCAGGCCACAGCATCCTCTAAGCAGACACGGGCAAAGGCCTCCATAGCTGCAGACATCGCCAGCCGCTCAGCGTTAAAATTATTCATAATCACGCTAAAGCCCTTATTCTCCTGACCCAGCAAATTGCCCACGGGTACAAGAACATTGTCAAAATAAATGGTCGCAGTATCCGAGCACCACCAGCCCTGCTTTTTATCTAGCGCCGCACGCGAAACACCCTCGGCATCGGCCGAAATCAGCAGCATAGAAACACCGCTAGAGCCCTCCCCGCCAGTGCGCACTGCCGTGGTAAACCAGTTAGCATTCATACCACCGGTAATATAGGTTTTGGAACCATTGACCACATAGTGATCGCCATCCATATGTGCAGTGGTCTGCAGCTGAGCTACATCAGAACCACCGCCGGGTTCAGTAATGGCCAGTGAAATACGCTTAGTACCAGCCAGTACCAGCGGCGCCACCATTTGCTTGATCTCGTCACTGCCAAAATTAACGACTGGTGGCAAACCAATCCCATGCACCATCAATGAGGCCGCAACACCACCCACAGCAACCCGCGCCATCTCTTCATTAACGATAATGCTGTGCCAGATATCTATACCGTCAGTAACGCCACCAAACTCTTCCGGAAAGCCCAACCCCAGCAGGCCAACCGCCGCCGCTTTGGACCATAGTTCATCGGGAATAGCACCATTCTCATCCCAGTCTTCCGCATAGGGCATAATCTCCCGATCAATAAATCGCCGCAGCTGGGCCCGCCACTCGTCGTGTTCAGCGGTTAAGCAGCTATTGGGTAAACGTGCACTATCGAACTCGAGAGACATAGGGATACCTATTTTTGTAATTATGGGCTTCTAGCGATAAATAGTAGAGCGAGTTGATAGGGCTAGCAACCTAATAAGCGTCAACTTATTGGGAAACAACGCCAACTCAGAAGTGCTTATTTGCGGCGATAATCCCGCGGAGAAACTCTGTGCCAGCTTTTAAAGGCACTGGAAAAAGAGCCCTGATCCGCATAGCCAAGCGAAAAGGCAATCTCGGTAATACTCAGACGGCTATCAGGCAGATAGCGCAGGGCGACTTTAAAGCGCACCTCCTGCAAGATATTCAAGAAATTGGTATCTCGGTCAGAGAGCCGGCGCTGCAATATGCGCCGAGGGATATTAAGCTTGTTGGCCAGCTTATCTATAGTTACCTCACCCTCAGGCAGGTGCTGCACAATCAGAAGTGGATTAAACGTTGCTGACATAGATAAAGTGTTTGAACTGTTGTGTGAGGCCTTTCTGTAACACCAGCGAAGAAACTTATACAGCGGTTGTTTGTGATGTGCAGTAAGACGCTTAATTTCAGATGACATAGCACTAAATACTGTATATATTAACAGTAATTAAGAAATAGGTCTTACTCGCAACGCAGCTTCAATTTAATGCCCAACAATATAGCTACAGTACTCTCCCGCCAAGATACCTGGCGTGGCCGCAGTCAGCGCCTACCCCGTCGCGCTATCACTACAGGTCACAATAATTTAGATCTACTATTGCAAGGTGGCTGGCCCATCTCCGCGCTCACCGAGCTCATACCACAGCAACCCGGTATCGGCGAGTTGAGCTTATTACTGCCAACCCTTAAATATTATGCGGACAACAACCAACTCTGTGTTTGGCTCGACCCGCCTTATCAGCCCTATGCACCGCGTCTGGTATCAGCGGATATTGCTTTGGATAAACTGCTTGTGGTGCGCAGTAAAAACCACGCTGAATGGCTGTGGGCTGCAGAGCAATCTATTCGCAGTGGCGCCCTATTACTCGCTTGGACAAAACAACCACCACCCCGCTATGCCGATCTGCGCAAACTTCAACTAGCCGCAGCAGATAGTGGTAATGCTGCATTTTTATTTAGTGTCCCCAGCGCATTGTCTGCGCCTTCACCAGCGGCACTGCGTTTGGAGCTAAAGGGTATCGAGTTTAATCAGCTATTATTAACCGTGCGCAAACAGCGTGGTGTAGCCAGTGGTGCATGCCTGCAGCTTTCATTGGGAGAAGCCAATACCCAGAGAACTAATCTCGCCCTATTGCCGGCCGACCGACATAGGACTTACCCAATACAGCAGCTTAATAACTAGATGTTAAAATCAGATAGGAAAAGTGCTCGGCCGGATATTTGGCTATACCTGCATTTTCCTCTGCTGCCTCTTGAGACATTGTTGCCTCAGGTGCCAACAGAGCAGGTACAAAAACCCATCGCCATTATTAATCAGCAGAAGAATATTCAGCGGGTGCTATGCTGTAACACTCAGGCAGCGGCCTGGGGAATAGAGTCCAATCTTTCTATCTCTACTGCTCTGGCTCTATGCCCGGAACTTGAAGTATTACCCAGACAGGTTGAGCAAGAACAACAGTTGCTACAACAGCTGGCACTGGTCGCTTATAGCTTTAGTCCGGTGGTTATTCTCAATAATTCGGAAGTATGGCTAGAAATATCCGGCTGCCAACAATTATTTAAAGGTTACGACGCCCTACTTCAAGAACTGGAAAATAGACTTCGCTATCAATCTATTACCGCGGTGAATGGCATAGGCCAAAATCCGGTCGTTGCAAAGCTACTCTGCGGTTCTGAGTTTGAAACCCAGCTACCTGATCAAACAGAAATACAGCGCCGCCTGTTCAATACAGAGCTAAATCTCTTAGAAACCAATCGCAAGCAACAGCAAAGTTTTAAGCAACTTGGCTTAAACACAGTAGGCGATTTATTAGCTCTACCCCGCAGCGCATTAAGCCGTCGTTTTGACTCTGAGCTAATGCTTACCATCGCCCAGTTAAATAATGAGAAGCCCTTTGTTGCCCCACGCTTTCAACCCGCCAATACCTTTCGCGATCTAATTCAAAACCCCCAGGGCATTTTTAATAAAGAGAGTTTGCTGTTCCCAATGAAAATGCTGCTACAACGTCTGTGCCAGTACCTAATGGCACGGCAATGTTATTGCCGGGAGATTGAATGGCATTTTGAACCTTTAATAGGCCAGTCTCAGCAAATGCAGATACAACTCTCCGGCAGTCAAAATAACTGGTCGACTCTATTAATGCTGAGTCGATTACAGCTAGAACGGCTAGAGCTACCCCGCAGTATTGAGCAAATTATTCTGCATGCCGATCAGTTTATTGAGGCACCCATGGGTGTGTTTAATCTGGATTTATTCGATAATCAGCAAACAACCCAACAGTCCTGCGAGTTGATTGATAGTCTTAATGCACGACTGGGAATAGACGCCCTATCCCAACCCATACTCAATCAAGACTATCTGCCAGAACAGGCCAGCACCTTGGCCATACCGGGCAAGCACAGCAGTACAGCCTTCAATCAAAAGCTAGATGAAAAGTCAGATGAAAAACAAAAAGCACCCCAGCCCCTGTGGTTATTAACAGACCCAGCACTCGTGCAAATGCGCAATCAACAGCTATATTGGCGTCAGCCACTCACCATTATCAGTGGGCCCGAGCGTTTGTGTGGCAACTGGTGGCAGGCCGAACAGCAGCGCGATTACTATCTGGCTTGTGATAGTAAAGGCGCACGCTATTGGCTATTTAGAGAGACCAGCAGTCAGCGCTGGTTTGTGCATGGGCTGTTTTCTTAACCAGCCCCGTATTTAAGAGTTAAGCGTCAAACGCTTCTTTTAACTTAAACTTCTGTACCTTACCCGCCGGATTTCTCGGCAATATATCAATAAAGCGCAACTGGCTAGGTAGCTTGTAACGCGCCAGAGACTCACCGGCAAAGTCACGTAGGCCTTCCAGGGTTAACTCCGCACCCTCTTCCAGCACAGCAACAGCCGTCACCGCCTCACCCCATTTATCATCAGGCAAGCCAATCACAGCCACTTCAAGAATCGACGGGTGGCCATAGAGAATACTCTCCACTTCCTGTCTCTTATACACATCTCCGAGCC
>CAJXVK010000139.1 GCA_913060735.1 uncultured Cellvibrionales bacterium | reverse complement strand
TCCTTATACCAGTCGGTCTCGCCCCAAAAAATTCGGCAGACATCATTAGTTTGTGAGGGCTGATAAGTTGAGCAACCAGAAACGGCCAACCCAAGCAGCAGAACAGTCAATAGAGGTAATCGTTTTGTATACATGGGGTAAAGAGTGCAAGTTTTAACGCCTGTAATCAAGATAGTTTTGCAATAATAGGTAGAGAACCCATACCTGCTAGGCAAAAAATCTGCCGAAATCAACGTAAGGACTGGCAGTTCTGCGAGCATAAATATTTATAAATTGACCCTCTCTCGATTTTGCGAGCATAGCCTCAAAATATTATATTATTCAGCATAATCCCTGTATTAGCAGATACAAACTTGCCCATTAGTGTTGCTTATTTGCGCCTATAGTCATTGACCGATCCCGCACGTGTCGCCATTATTTGCGGCAAGCTTAAATGACAAAGAATTCCCTAACGCTTTTAGCGTGGCGGGCTTAAAATAGCAGATATTTTAAATCCGCCCCAAGGTACCTGCGATGACCGCTATGACCCATAACAGTGATAATTTTATTTTCACCGGAACCTGCCGCGCAGGCAGCGGGGTTGTAGCTGCAGTTACCAGCTTTCTCGCTGATAGAGACTGTTATATCTGTGCCCTTGAGCAGTTTGATGATGAATCCACTGATAAATTTTTTATGCGCGCGGTCTTTCGCCGTCAGGAAAACTCACCGTCGATTAACCAGATGGCAGAGGCCTTTGCCGAGGTATCTGATAAATTTGATATGAGCTGGAAATTTCATAATCCAGCACTTGCGGTAAAGACGCTGCTATTAGTCTCTAAGTATGATCACTGCCTAGATGACCTGCTCTATCGCCGTCGCAAAGGTGAATTTAATATGGAGGTCACCGCAGTGATTTCCAATCATCAGGATCTGCGACCCATGGTTGAGCGTGAGGGCATCCGCTTTATTCATCTGCCCGTCACCAAAGACACTAAGGCGCAGCAGGAAAGTCGCCTTCTGGAAATTATAGAAGAAACTGAGTCCGAGCTGGTTGTATTGGCTCGCTACATGCAGATTCTATCTAACGATCTAACCCAGAAGCTGTCTGGGCGCTGCATCAATATTCACCATTCATTTTTGCCTGGCTTTAAAGGGGCCAAGCCTTACCACCAAGCCTATGACCGCGGTGTAAAAGTAATCGGCGCTACCGCCCATTACGTGACATCGGACCTAGATGAAGGACCGATTATTGAACAGATTCTTACCCGAGTTGACCATGGTTATGGGCCAGAGCATCTGGTGCGTGTCGGCCGCGATAACGAATGTATGGCATTGGCCAAGGCTGTTAAATATCACATAGAACGCCGAGTCTTTCTCGACGGCAATAAAACCGTGGTATTTCTCGGTGGCTAATAACTAACGATGTATAAAGTGTAGGGGAAGAAAAACGCTATGCCGTTTGGATTATTAAAGTACGGGCTCAGTAGTGACTACCCGGCAAAACATCATTTCACCCCTACCACAGAGCTTAAAAAGCATTACGACGTAGTGATTATTGGCGGCGGCGGCCATGGCACTGCCATTGCCTATAATCTGGCAAAATATCATGGCATTACCAATGTCGCCATTTTGGAAAAGAGTTATTTAGGCGGCGGTAATACAGCCCGCAATACCGCCGTTATTCGCTCTAACTACCTGACTGAATCCGGGGTTAAGTTTTATAGCGAATCGGTCAAGCTATACAACAATCTGAGCAATGAATTTAACTACAACGTTATGATGGAAAGTCGTGGCCAGCTGACTCTGGCGCACAGCGACGCTGCCATTCGCAGTTTTCGCTGGCGCGCCGAGGTCAACCAGCATCTTGGTGTGCGCTCCGAACTCGTCGACCGACAGACCATTGCCGAATTAGTCCCCAATCTCAATATGTCTGAAGGTTCACGCTTTCCTATTATGGCTGGACTCTGGCATGCCGACGGCGCTACAGCTCGTCATGATGCAGTAGCCTGGGGCTATGCCAAAGGCGCCTGCGATCGCGGCGTTGAATTGCATCAACTTACTGAAGTGGAAGATATCGACATTACCAATGGTCGGGTAACTGGGGTTAAAACTAATCGCGGCCGGGTGGAATGTGGCGCTGTTGTTCAAGCAGTCGCTGGTGCCAGTTCAATCGTGGCAAAAAAAGCCGGTATTCCACTACCTATCCACTGTTACCCATTACAGGCGATGGTCACTCAGCCCTACAAACCTGTTTTGACGCCCCATGTTAGTTCACCTCAGGTCCATGTGTATGTGCACCAAACCTCGCGAGGTGAATTTGTTATAGGTGGTGGCTCAGACCCCTACCCGCTGTATAACACCAGAGCAACATTAGATCAGCGCGAGTCGCTGAGCGCAGCAGCCCTAGAGCTATTTCCTTTTCTGGCCCAGGCCAGACTGCTGCGCCAATGGGCAGGTACTACGGATATGACCCCAGATTACAGCCCCATTATGGGATTGAGTCCGGTAGAGAACTATTACCTCGATGCAGGCTGGGGAACCTGGGGCTTTAAAGCCACGCCAATTTGCGGTGTCACCATGGCCGAATTAGTCGCCACCAAAAAGGTGCCAGATCTAATTAAGCCTTTTGAGCTAGAGCGCTTTTATCGCTTTGAACAAGTTAACGAAGCCGGCGCCACTGCCGCCAGCCACTGAGGGGTTATGTCATGAAACTATTAACCTGCCCTTTAAATGGCCCACGCAATATTTCTGAATTCACCTATGGCGGTGAATACCACCCCATGCCAGATCCCAACACCACAGATTCAAGAGCCTGGGCAGAGCATGTGTTTTTTCATGACAATGCCGCGGGCATAGTCACCGAATGGTGGTGCCATACGGCTAGCTCATTTTGGTTTTTAGCTGAGCGTAACACCATTAGCGATGAGGTGGTTCGCACCTTTGAGGCCAGTGAAATATTTAATCAGCGCATTGATTTTGTCGCCACCAGCACCACGGAGGACAAAGCATGAAACAGCGTCTTCCCGCCCCCTATGGCAGCCTGATTAATCGCGATGCACCAGTAAGCTTTCGTTTTGAGCGCAAGTCTTACCAAGGCTTCGCTGGCGACAGTATTGCCAGCGCACTGGCGGCCAATCAACAATGGCTACTGAGCCGCTCCTTTAAATATCATCGCCCACGCGGTGCGCTGACCATGGCCGGCCAAGATGCCAATACCATGGTGCAGCTGCCATCTAATCCCAATGCGCTGGCCGACCGTGAACTGATTAGCGACAGCCTAGAGGTCATGGGTCAGAACTACAGCGGTAGCCTGAATACAGATCGCGGCGCTCTGCTGGGCCTATTCTCCCGCTTTTTACCTGTAGGTTTTTACTATAAGGCCTTCTTTAAGCCGCGTGGTATGTGGGAGAAATGGGCACCACTTATTCGCAAAAAAGCGGGCCTGGGTGTTATCAATCAGCAGCTAGCGCCCGACTACTATGACAAGCAATATAAATTTTTTGATGTGGTGGTTGTGGGTGCAGGCCCCGCCGGTATGCAGGCGGCATTAAGTGCTGCGGTAGAGGGCTGTGAAGTATTGCTAGTGGATGAAAACCCTCAATTGGGGGGCTCATTAAACTATGCGCGTTTTGATGCTGAGGGCGTTCGTGGCCAACAGTTACGCGAGCAGCTTATTCAAAAAGTTGAGGCCAACAATAATATCACCTGCATGACCGATGCTGTTTGCAACGCCTGGTTTGCCGACAACTGGCTGCCGATTATTCGCTATAAGCGCCTGTATAAGGTGCGCGCCAAACAGACTATCTTGTGCACCGGTGCACTGGAGCAACAGGCGGTTTTTCATAATAATGACCTACCCGGTGTCATGATGAGCAGTGCCGCCCAGCGCCTGATCCATCTCTATGCAGTTCGCCCCGGCCAGGCGGCGGTGATTATCACTGGCAATAACGATGGCTATGCCAATGCCCTGGATTTACTCGATGCCGGTGTTGAGGTTAGGGCTATTATTGACCTGCGTGAGCAGCCCGCCAAAACCCCTATGATTGACGCAGCAGTGGCCCGTGGTATTCGCATAGAAACTGGCCATGCAGTGTATGAGGCCCACAAAGCGTGCAACCATTTATCTGCTGTCGAGATTCGTAAAATTATAAGTCCCGGTATCTGCGCCGACAGTGGCGAAGTGATCCCCTGTGACCTGCTGTGTATGGCCGTGGGTTACACCCCCACCTACCAGCTAGTTTGTCAGGCCGGTGGTCAGCTTAGCTATGACGACGACAGCGCCATGTTTACCCTCGACAACTGCCCAGACGCTATGCAAATAGCCGGTTCGGTCAATAGCCAATGGGATCTGGACGCCTGCCTAGCCGAAGCCTCCCGCGCGGCAATGATTGCCACCAACACGCTGGGACTAACCCATGCAGATGTGCCAGCCCCTGTCTCTTATACACATCTGACGCTGC
>CAJXVK010000138.1 GCA_913060735.1 uncultured Cellvibrionales bacterium | reverse complement strand
TCTACACTAGATCGCTCGTCGGCAGCGTCAGATGTGTATAAGAGACAGTGCCAAAGTAGCTGAGATTTTCCCGGTTGGGAATATTAGTTTCGGTAATAATAATGGCGTCGTGCTGGGCCTGTTCGATCAGGGTTCGAAATAGGCGCACCATCTCATGGGTCTGGGCCAGGTTAAGGCAGTTGGTACCGATCTCTTTCCACAGAAAAGCGATGGCGTCGAGACGAAAGATCCGCACGCCGTTATCCAGATACTGTTTGATAATGCTGACAAACTGCTTGAGCACCTCTGGATTGCGAAAGTTTAAATCGACTTGGTCATGGCTAAAGGTACACCAGACATATTGGGTGCCGGTGGAGGTTTCTACTTCGCGCAGCAGATCATTGGTGCGCGGCCGCACTACAGCGCTTAGGTCATCCTCTGGACTAGCGGTGTAAAAAAATCTGTGTCCGGGGTCGCGGCTCTGTTTGAAGTTTTCAAACCAGGGGCTGCGGGCAGAGCAGTGATTAACGACTAGGTCTGCCATTAGGGAGTAGTTGTTGGCAATGGCGTTTATATCGTTCCAGTCGCCAAGTGACTCATTAACGCTGGAATAATCCAGAACCGAAAATCCATCGTCGGAGGTGAAGGGGTAGAAGGGCAGAATATGCACACCGCTGATTGAGCTGCGCATATATTTATCCAAAAATCGGTTTAGGGTCTGCAGAGGTTTTTCATTCTCGGCGAGTATGGAGTCACCATAGGCGATAACCAGGCTATCGGTCTGATCCCAATGATTGATATTGCGATTTTCAATCACCTCCTTGTCACTGAGGCCCATCAGTTCAATCAGTTTATCGCCAAAACTTTTGACTGTACTGATTTCTCCGTCTTGATAAATAGCCGCAAGGTGTTGTTCTACTTGAAACTGCAATTTATTTTGCGGCATGGCGAAACTCTGTCTGACCAAACTCTGCATTGTCAGCTTCTACCGCCTCAACCAGCTGTTCAAAAACATCCGGTATGGCACTGACAACTCGGTTCCAGCTGGGGATAAAGGGTCGCTCCATGGGTACATTAAAAAACACTTCGCCGGCTTTAATAATATTCTCGGCAAACATCTCTACAGCTTTTTCTTCTTCGTGAATATCCAGTGTCAGGCCATTCATAATGGCGTCGTTATGGCAGTTCTCTACAGTGTCTAGCGCCAGTCGGTAGTACGTTGCTTTCAGCGAACGGAAAGTCTCTGTACTAAAAACTTCGCCCTGTGTGGCCAGTTTTCGAAACAGCGCTTTGGCAATGTCAATGGACATTTTTGATAGGCCATCGCTATCATTTTCCAGTGACAGCTTTTGGTGTTTGTGGTCGTAGTTATCGGCAATATCAACTTGGCACAGTCGGTTGCTGGCATAGTTGCGATACATCTCGGAGAGTACGCCAATTTCTAAACCCCAATCGCTGGGGATGCGAATATCATTGAGCACATCGCGGCGAAATGAAAACTCACCGGCCAGTGGGTAGCGATAGCTATCCATATAGTTTAGGTAGTCGGTATGGCCGATGGTTTTTTTAAGCGCCCGCAAAAGAGGAGAGACTAATAGCCTGGATACGCGGCCATTAATTTTGCCGTCGGCGACTCTGGCGTAATAGCCTTTGCAAAATTCATAGTTAAATCTGGGGTTGGCGACGGGGTAGATCAGGCGGGCTAATAGCTCGCGATTGTAGGTGGTAATATCACAATCATGGAGTGCCACGGACTCTGCCTTATTACAGGCTAGGGTATAACCCATGCAGTACCAAACATTGCGGCCCTTACCTAACTCTTTAGGTGCCAGATCTAGTTTCTGCAATTTCGCATCCAGGGCTTTAAGGCGCGGGCCATCATTCCACAGCACTCTGTGTTCCTGAGGCAGATCGGCAAAAAATGACAGTGCCTCTCGATATTGATTTTCGTCAGCGCGATCCAGACCGATCACAATTTGATTGAGATAGGGCACCTGTTTTAGTTCGTCGATAATTTTCGGCATAGCCTCGCCCTCTAGCTCAGAAAATAATGAGGGAAGAATAAGCCCCATGGGCCTTGTGTGAGAAAATTTAACCAGCTCCTGTTCCATGTCAGCAAGAGGCCGACGGGAAAGGTTATGTAATGTGGTGATGTTTCCGTTTTGGTGAAAGTCGCCCATAGGTTTCTCTGTTAGTGGTTGTTATGTTTAGTAGTGAATTTTTAACCAGGCAGCAATGCCCTCAACCCAGCCATTGGGGCCAATGGCATCGCTTTGGTAAACGTTATTGGTGCGTTTTAAGGCGGGCATGGTATGACTCGGTGAACGTATCACCAGCGCCGAATCTGCTGCCTCTAGCATACTGATGTCGTTATAACTGTCGCCGATCGCAATTGACTGACACTGGCCATACTGGGCTTGATAAAGAGCCTGCAACTGCAATAGGGCCCTGCCCTTATCGATGTTACCGCCCATGCTTAAAAACCGTCCGCCCTGAAGCAGGTGGGCGCCGGCATCGTTCAATTGTTGAATAAAGTCTGCTTTACGACTGTCGCTACCAAGCCAGTGAATCGACTCGCTGTATTCCCGCTGTTGTGCAAGCGTCGCCTGTTCCAACGTGAGTCCGGTTAAAAGAGCTAAGCCTTCGACGCCTTGATCGATACAGATTGAGCTAAAGGTTTGATATTCATCGGCAAAGGGTTTGCCGACCTGATTGAGTATTTCGATCCATTGGCTGCGCGGTTCAGTACTGCTTATTATCCAGTACTGCTCATTTCCCCCGAGCTCAGTCGCCCGCTCAGGGCGCTGATTAAAATAGCCTTTGGGTATGCAGATGGCGGCGCCATTCTCGATAATAAATGGATGTTGGTTATTAATGGTCTGTCTAAATGAGAGGACTTCGGCGCGGGTCTTACTGGTGATTGGAATAACAGGAATACCCTGGGTTTCCAATCGATCAAGATAGTTGGCAGCCGGGGCAAAACTGTAGGTATGGTGGTCGAGCAGACTGCCGTCGAGATCAGTAAAGATAAGTCTCATCACTTATATCGCTCTGTTTTGGTGCGGTGGCGCACCATAATGGGAACCCTGATGGGGGTGTTGATGCTCATTATTTGCCTTGATAGCCTGAGTGCCTGTATTTAAAAGATTTGGTGATCTTGCTTGATTGGGATATTGCAGAAAGCGTGCCAAGCTGGAGATGAAAAAATAGCTATTTTTTATGACAGCTTTTATGATTAAGCCAACTCTATAAACTAGAGGTTAACCGCGGTACAGCGAGTAGCCCACTGACGCAGTCAGCTGCGGCAATTAATTACAATAATATTTATTAGGGGATTTCATATGCCGAATTCACAGTCCGCAGATATTGGCCTTGGCCAGACTATTTTGCGGCGCGCCGCTATTTCACCCAATCAACCTGCAATAACCTTTGAGGGCAATACCCAGACCTTTGCTGAACTCGGTGATCGCGTGCGTCGTATGGCATCTGTGTTGCGTGCTGGCGGTATCTCGGCGGGTGATCGGGTGGGCTATATCGGCCTTAATCATCCAGTATTTTTAGAACTGCTCTATGCCTGTGGCTGTCTGGGTGCGGTATTTGTGCCTTTGAACTTCCGTTTAACTGGCCCTGAGGTGCGATTTATCGCCAATGATGCGGGTATTAGCACCATGGTGGTAGACGATATGTTGCGTCCTTTAATCGATGAAGAGCGGGATAATCTTGAGTGCACACGCTTTATTACTGCTGAAGCCGATGCTGATAACTGGGAGTCTCTGGAGCCCCTAATGGCAGCGGCGGATCCGATTGCCGCCAGCGAAAAAGTCGATGGCGATGATGTGGCTTTTATTATGTATACCTCTGGCACCACCGGCCTGCCTAAAGGTGCGATGCTGACTCATGGCAATATATTCTGGAACAGCATCAATGTGTGCTTTGGTGAAGATGGTGTCGCAGGCACTACGCTGACCTGTGCGCCGCTATTTCATATTGGCGGCCTCAATGTGACCACACTAATGTCTTTAGCTAAGGGAATTGAGGTGGTGTTACTGCGCAGCTTTGATGCGGGACAGGTGCTGTCGTTAATTGAGAAACATAAGGTCACCGGTATGTTTGGCGCGCCGACGATGTTCCTGATGATGCTGCAGCATGAGAACTTTGCCAGCACAGATCTGTCGAGCATTGCCACACTGACTTGCGGTGGTGCGCCTGTGCCTGTGCCGCTGATTAAGGCTTTTGGCGAGCGGGGTATTAGCTTCTGCCAGGGTTACGGCTTAACAGAAACGGCACCTTTTGCCAGCCTGCTGGCCAGTGACCTGGCCATGGCGAAGGTGGGTTCTGCGGGCAAGGCACCGATGTTCACCGAAGTACGTGTTGTTGATGAAGAGAATAATCCAGTTGCCGCGGGGGTCCATGGTGAGGTTTGCATTAAAGGCCCCAACGTGATGAAGGGTTACTGGAATCGCGAAGATGCGACGGCCGAGGCCATTGATAATCAGGGTTGGTTCCACAGTGGTGATGTTGGTTATCTGGATGACGAGGACTTCTTGTTCCTCTGTGACCGGGTAAAAGATATGGTCATTACTGGTGGTGAGAATGTTTATCCCGCTGAAGTGGAGAGTATTCTCTATGGCCTGTCTCTTATACACATCTCCGAGCCCACGAGACCAGAGAGGATCTCG
>CAJXVK010000137.1 GCA_913060735.1 uncultured Cellvibrionales bacterium | reverse complement strand
GGAGATGTGTATAAGAGACAGGTTCTTCAATCCCCGTCATTAATTCAAGGCCTTCATTATTGGGCCCAGCAAAGAGGGCGTTGTTGGCATTGTGCTTTTCAATAAAATTATCGGTTATCAATGATCGGCGACTTGCGCGGAAACTGGCGAGCAAATATACAACGAGCAGCATGGCGACGTTGGCGTAGGCAAAGAACAGCCAAAAGGGCGGCAATCCTGCTTCGAGGGTGCCAATCAGACTGCTGGACGGAGAGAAACTGATTTCCCACAGTGGGTTTACCGTATCAAGCAATGTTATCTGATCAGCTTGCAGTAGCGACGGTTCGGTTGCCTCAAGCAGTGGGTTACCAAGCGTCAACAAGACAATATTGCTTCTATTTGGGGTTACCTGCAGCAGTAGTAAGCTACCGTTGGACACATTCACAGTACCCAGCGCAAAACTCAGTCCGCTGATGGGTAGCTGTATTAAAATAACGCCAGCAGGGCGGGCCTTAGGAGCGGGGTCTGCTGGCAGCAATGTTTTGCTAATCAGTACTTTCCATTGGCCATCAATTTTGATTGCTCTGGGGCTGACGGTCTCGCCGCGCAATGAAGATCGCACCATCTGAGCGGCGGCAAAACTAAGACTGTCTTTATGGCGCTGAAAATCCCGATCTATATAGAAAATGGATTCAGCATCTATGATGATTTTGGCTGCCTTGAGCTCTCCCTCATCTAGGGCAGCATTGTTGATTTCGGCAAGGTTCTTGGGGAGCTTAAGCTGACTGGCGAGTTTCTCGAGCTGCTGCTGATAGTTATCAAGGTAGCCGTCGACTCGACTGGCGGCAATTTTCATATTGAGGCCGACGTGGACATTTATCGCTTGGGCGCGGGCATCGACCATAACCGGCTGCCACAGCACCACCGCAGCAATGGCCAACAGGGCGATTCCGGCGAACAGACTGCGGCCGATAACCTTGTCATCGCGGATTTCTGAAATGAATCTTTTTACATTCACTGTAATTAGTAACTCAGTAACTGAGATAACTATTGAGGGTTCCGGCTAGCTTAACTAACCTGATTCTTAGCTAAATGCTCAATAATATCCCGCGCTAACTGCGTCTTACTCCTTTTGCTAAATATCACTGAAGATGAGCGGTCAATCCATATGACCTCGTTATCATCGGCATTAAAGCCGATATCCGTGAGTGAAACATCGTTGGCGATAATTGCACCTAGGTTCTTGCGCTGTAATTTGTCTCGGGCATAAGTTTCTACGTCCTGAGTCTCTGCAGCAAACCCCACGACAAATAAACCTGGGTTGGCTAGAGCCACGGCACTGACAATATCTGGATTTTTTTCCAGACTAATCGTCATATTGTCGCCCTGTTTTTTAATTTTTTGGTCGGCGACAGTAGTGGCGCGATAATCGGCAACTGCCGCTGCTGCAATAAATATATCGGCATCAGCTGCCGTAGCTAAGGACGCATCGAGCATATCCTGGGCAGAAACAACGGAAATAAACGTGCAGCGCTCCGGCGCAGCAATACTCACTGGGCCTGAAACTACTGTCACAACTGCACCAGCATCCCTGGCGGCGGTGGCCAAGGCAAAGCCCATCTTGCCTGAGCTGTGATTACTAATATAGCGAACCGGATCCAATGCTTCTCTGGTTGGGCCGGCGGTAATCACTATTTTTTTCCCTGACAGAAGACCATTTTGAAATAGGCTGCCAGCGCTGCTCACTATGCTATCGGGCTGTTCCATTCGGCCGGGTCCAATATCGCCGCAAGCTTGAATACCTTGGTCTGGACCGATGATAGTTACACCGCGTTGTTCTAGGGCATCAATATTGGCTAGGCTGGCGGGGTGACTCCACATGGCTTGGTTCATGGCTGGGGCCACGGCTACTTTGGCCGGCGTTGCCAAATGGATGGCGCCCAGCAGACTGTCAGCCTTGCCATGAACCATATTGGCAATAAAGTCAGCACTTGCGGGGGCAATTAACAACAGATCTGCCCAGCGAGCCAGTTCAATATGGCCCATGCCGGCTTCGGCTTCTGAATCGAGTAAATCGCTATGGACTGGATGTCCGGATAGCGCCTGCATGGTGAGTGGCCGAATAAACTCACTGGCCGCCGGGGTCATCACAACGCGCACATCGGCGCCCTGATCCTGCAGTCGTCTGACAACCTCGGCGCTTTTGTAGGCGGCAATGCCTCCGGTAACACCGAGAATTATCCGTTTGTTTGATAGGCTACTCATTAATCGTCCAGACAGGCCAAATAAAGGCTTGTAAGATAACATCATGAGAGAGAATTCTGTAGTGATAAATGAGGGCTCACTATGGCTATAAGCCACTGGCCGGAGGAAGAACGACCCAGGGAGAAGCTTTTATTAAAGGGTGCATCTGCACTTTCTGATTCTGAATTACTGGCAATATTTTTACGCACCGGACTGCCGGGCACAACGGCGATTGATCTCGCGCGCAAATTACTTGACGAGTTTGGTGGCATTGGGCCCCTGCTCAGCGCTGATCAAGATGCGTTCTGTGCTGGTAAAGGCTTGGGCCCAGCTAAATATACCCAGCTGCATGCCAGCAGGGAGTTGACTAAGCGCTATCTAAAAGAGCAGTTGCGTGATCAGCCTGTTTTTACCAAGCCCAGTCATGTCAGGGATTACCTCGCGGTCCAGATGCGTGATCTCAAGCGTGAAGTATTTGTGGTGCTGCTGCTGGACACCAGGCACCAGCTGTTAGAGTATCGCGAGATGTTTCAGGGCACCATCGATGCTACGAGCGTGCACCCACGGGAACTCGTGAGACTGGCTCTACTGAAAAATGCTGCGGCCGTTATCGTGGCACACAATCATCCCTCCGGAGTAGCAGTGCCCAGCAAGGCAGATATTGCGATTACTCAGAAAATAAAACTGGCCCTTGAGTTGATGGAGATCCGTTTGTTGGACCATTTTATTATTGGTCGCGGCCAGGTGACCTCTTTGGCTGATACTGGCAAGATGTGATAAGCCTTGAGAGCCATACTGAAGAAAAAGCGGTGTTTTCCAGCCATTGCACGGTTTTCGTTTGATTCAAGATTGGCTTTCTGGTATAAAACGCGCCTCCTTTCGGGACGGTCCCGTAAATGGATAGAAAATCACAGATTTCTTTTGTACAGCAGGTGTTTCCTGCGGCAAAAAATTGATAGCAGAGGCAGGAATAATGTCCAGAGTATGTCAGGTCACAGGCAAGCGCCCAATGGCTGGAAACAATGTATCTCATGCGAAAAACAGAACGCGTCGTCGCTTTGAGCCAAACCTTCATACCCACCGTTTTTGGGTTGAAGCACAAAAACGCTTTGTTAAGCTTCGTGTATCTACCAAAGGTATGCGTATCATCGACAAAAAAGGTATTGAACAAGTCTTGTCCGAGCTTGCTGCTCGTGGCGAGAAAGTCTAAGGAGACCACTAATGGCTAAGTCAGCTCGCGAAAAAATTCGTTTAGTGTCTAGTGCAGGTACTGGTCACTTCTATACTACTGATAAGAACAAGCGCAATATGCCTGAGAAGATGGAGATCAAGAAGTACGATCCCACTATTCGCAAGCATGTTATCTACAAAGAAGCCAAAATTAAGTAATCTGGTTTTTATGTTGATCGAAAGGATCCTGCCGGTTGGCAGGATTTTTTTTGTCCAGTTAAATAGGGCGAGACAATCTCTACGGCACAATCATTTTAAGCCGTTATAAAAAAAGCCCCGATAATTGCTTATCGGGGCTTTTTAATAATTTTCGTACTGCTATCTAGTGACAGCGACAGAAATTATTCGGCAACTACGTTCTCAGCTTGAGCGCCTTTTTGACCTTGAGTAACTTCCATCGTTACTGCTTGGCCTTCTTTCAATGATTTGAAACCATCAGCTTGAATAGCGCTGTGGTGTACAAATACGTCACCGCCGCCTTCTTGCTCAATAAATCCAAAACCTTTGCTGTCGTTGAACCACTTAACAGTGCCAGAAACTCGCTCTGCCATAACTAACCTCACTTTTATAATGTATACCGTTTAAGGCGTTTAAAATGTATCCAGCCTCATCACGGGGCTAGCCTTACCTTTGGTCTGAAAAAAACACTGATCAAAGGCATTTCCGCATCAGCCAACACTAAAAGTGTCACTTTCGCTGTTTCAGAATCGCGCAGTGTATTGCTTTTTTTAAGGTTTGGCTAATTTTTGAGCGATTAAAACGCAAAAAAGGCCCTTTTCAGCGAAAATTACTTGGTTTAGAACAAAACACGGCAGCGAATAGTGCCGTTAATCGTTTTAAGAGCCTGCAGAGCACCATCACTGTATTCAGCATCAATATCGACCACCACATAGCCGACACTGTCATTAGTCTGCAGATACTGCGCAGCGACATTGATATTAAACTCGGAAAAAACCTTATTAATAGCGCTCATCATACCTGGAACATTGCGGTGTACATGGAGTAGCCTATGGGTGTCAGCATGAGCTGGGAGGGCTACCTGAGGAAAGTTAACCGCGCTAATGCTGGTGCCATTGTCGCTGTACACGACCATTTTTTCGGCCACTTCCACGCCGATATTTTCTTGCGCTTCCTGAGTTGAGCCGCCTATATGGGGCGTCAAAATAACATTGTCAAAGTTGCGTAGTGGCGAGATAAACTCTTCGCTATTGGATTTTGGCTCCACGGGGAACACA
>CAJXVK010000136.1 GCA_913060735.1 uncultured Cellvibrionales bacterium | reverse complement strand
TGGTCTCGTGGGCTCGGAGATGTGTATAAGAGACAGGGCTCAGAAGCTGCATTGCCAAAGCCTCTGTCTTGACCACTTAATACGACTGGCGGTTCAAAGGGACTGCGCATCGCCAAAGCGCTGTAACTAAATCTCTCCGCTGCCGGATAGGTAGGTAGCGGTTCTAAAGGGCTCTGAGGTCGGCTACTAGAATCAGCCATTTTTGCATCCAGATCATCAAACTGATTACCACCTGAACATGCAGTTAACAGGAGTAAACTAGCCATTAGCGTAACTAGACTTCTCATTGCAAGCCATCAGCCTTGTAGCGATAGGTTTTCGCCTCGATAACTAAATTTAGCAGTGCACCATTGGATTTTTTAATTGAGTAATCATGCAGTGTGACAATTCGTGGCAAGGCGGCCACACCACTGACGAAGGCGCCAAAATCATGATAATCACCTATGACATCAATTTTGATTGGCAGCTCTATGTAAAACTCTGAAGCTCTCTCCGGCTGCAGTGAAATTGACTTCATACTCAAGCCACTGCCATAGGCAACCTCGGTAATATCTTCAAGTAAACCGGGTACCTCAGTGTCCTTAGGCAACTGCTTTAGCAATACCCCAAAGGTTTCATCCAACGCAATCATCTGCAGCCTATAGGCATCCAAATTAGCCGCTTGAAACGCCTTATTCTGATATTGCTCCAGTAGTTTTATTTCTTGTCGGGCGGCGGAAAAATCTTGCTCGCGCAACGCCTTAATTTTGAAAAAGTAACCTGCGGCCACTATAAAAACAAGCACCAATACCAGCAGAAAATTTTTTACCGAGCTGGGCCAGACACCTATCTGCTGAATATCCAGATCGGCAAAATCAGTCTCTCTTAATTCATTTAAGCTGTCTTTAAATGACATACCTTCCCTGCGCTTTTATCCGGAAATACTAATCCGTGAGTTATAACCCATTCAATATCTATGAATAACTCTACTGACTGGTGACACCTTTTACTGTCTGAGCCTCCACCTGTATTTGCAGGTCGAACTTGCTTCCCTGAGGGCCCAGCGTTGCGTCTCGCTCAACCTTGGCCAAATTAGAATCTTGATATTTATGTGACTTATCCAAGTTTCTCATCAGCGCCGAGATGCGATTATTTGACTCCGCAAAGCCCGATATTTTTATCTCAGTATTGACCTTATCTAGCTCAGCAAGGAAAACACCATCGGGCAGTGCACGCACTAGCTCGTCATACACCTTAACTATTTCAGAGCGAGTGCCCTGCAGATCTTGAATCACTTTCATCCTTAAAATCATTTCCTGCTTTTTACTTTCGAGCTCACGAATCTCGGCGACTTTTTTGTCGAGTGCGGCAATATTGGTTCCAAGGTATCTATTGCGCTCATTTTGATGCTCTAGCTGAGCACTGGTAAAAGTGATCCAGACAAACACTAACAGCACCGCGAGTAGGCCAGCAAAGCTGAGCTTTGTCAGATATTCTTTTTTCTGCAGCTCTCGAGACGCTTCTCGCCATGGGAGTAAATTAATCTGCGACATCAATCAAAGCTCCTTAACGCCAATCCCACTGCGAGCATCATGGCTGGGCCATCATTAGCCAATAAAGATGCATTTATTAATTTATTGACCTGCATATTGGCAACAAGATTGGCAACGACAACAGGTACGCCTAGTGACTGCTCCACCTCGTCAACCAGCCCATCCAGTACCGACACACCCCCAGTGAGAAAGAGCTGGTCTATATAGTTATGTTGGCTAGAAGAATAGCAAAACTGCAATGATCTGGTGATATGCTGAATTAGAGACTCTTTAAATGGATCCAGCACTTCGGTTTCGTAGTCTTTGGGAAGACCACCACTGCGCTTGGCCTCACCCGCCTCTTCGTAGGACAGACCATATCGACGCTGAATTTCTTCAGTAAGCTGCTTACCTCCAAATAGCTGTTCCCTGCTATAAACAGTTTTACCATCCACTAGAACAGTGAAGGTGAACATCGTGGCTCCAATATCGGCAATTGCGACCACCTGATCGCCAACTTGGTCAACCTGGTCCTCCATCAATCGGTATGCGCGCTCAATGGCAAAGCCCTCAATATCGACCACCTTTGGAGTAAGTCCAGCAATATCCAGAGCCTGACGGCGATGGTCAATATTTTCTTGACGGCAGGCGACCAGTAACACGCGCACCAAATCAGCATTGATTTCAACGGGCCCCAAGACCTCAAAATCAAAGTCCACTTCTTCCATGGGATAGGGGATATATTGATCCGCCTCAACTTCAATCTGCATTTCCATCTGTAAATCGGTCAAACCAGCGGATAGTTCTATTTCTTTAGTGATTACAGAGGAGCCCGATACGGCGACTACAGTATCGGCGAGCTTGGTACCAGAGCCGGTTACAACCTTTTTAATGGTATCTGCCAGCGCCTCGATGTCGGCAATATTCTTCTCGATCACAGTGTTGGCAGGCAGCTGCATTACACCGTATGCCTCAACTTTATAGCCATCTGCGGACTTACTGAGCTCAATTAGCTTAACCGCAGAAGATGAAATATCAATGCCGAGCATCCGTTTAGCGGGCTTTAATAAAACCTTTAAAAATCTCATTTCTTAGCTATCATCCCCTACAGTGAGGCAAACCTTGGCGAGAAACGACACTAACAGTGTTTCCCAAGCTCGCAAATGATGCACTTCACATTACCTACACCTTATAATAGTCTCTCACTTTACTGGTGACTGAAAAATGCGGTCCTTAACAAAACGTAAATTACTGAAGTTCCTATCCGTCCTGACTATTCTTGGAAGCGGCGGTTTTCTTGTGGTCGCCTCATGTTTGTACCTCTACCTCAGCCCAAAACTTCCATCAGTCGAGGAGCTAAAGAAGATCGAGTTACAAATTCCACTGCGAATTCATTCACAAGATCTAAAAGTTATAGCGGAATTCGGTGAAAAGAAGCGTTCGCCAGTACGTTTTGAAGAAATACCCCAACCTATGATTGATGCCTTTTTGGCCGCGGAGGACGACAGCTTCTTTGAACACAGAGGCATCGTAATCTCTGGCCTAGCCCGAGCCGCTGTCGAGCTAGTTACCACCGGATCAATTCGCAGTGGCGGAAGCACGATTACTATGCAGGTTGCACGTAACTTCTTTTTAAGCAAACGTCAGGAATTTACCCGTAAGTTTAATGAGATCTTATTGGCCTTTAGAATTGAAGAAGAATTGTCCAAGCAGGAAATTCTATCGCTCTACACCAATAAAATTTATATGGGTAATCGAGCCTATGGTGTCGGCGCCGCGGCGCAGGTCTATTACGGCAAAACCTTGGATCAGCTTAGTCTCGGTGAAATCGCCACTATTGCAGGCTTACCTAAGGCCCCCTCTCGCTACAACCCTCTGGCCAATGCAGAGCGTGCTACGCAGCGCAGAGACTGGATTCTTGGTCGCATGCTCTCGCTGGGAAATATTAATCAGTCTGAGTACCAGGCCGCCAAAGCTGAAGTAGATGAAGCCTCATACCATGGCTCTATCTCGGAGATGGATGCCGCCTACGCCGCCGAAATGGTACGTCAGGAAGTGGTCAGTAAATTTGGCCTCAAGGCCTACACCGAGGGTTACACTGCAATTACTACTCTGGATTCGGCACTGCAGTCCCATGCAGTTACCGCCTTGCAGGCTGGAATTATGGCCTATGATCAGCGCCATGGTTACCGTGGTGTCGAGCAGAAGACCCTCGAACAGGATAGCTGGGCGGACATACTGCGCAAAACGCCAATTTACGGTGGACTGGAACCGGCCATTATCACTGAGGTTGCCGACGACCATTTACAGTTGGCCACCAAAGATGGACTGGAATTACCCCTGAATTGGGCAGATGGTTTAGACGAGTTAAGAACCTACAGAACCGTCAATGCCCGCAGCGCACCTATTACAGCTGCGACAGACCTATTTGTTGTCGGCGACTTGATTCGTATTCAGCGCCACCCAGGCGATAGAGTCAGTCTTGCACAGCTGCCAGAAGCTCAGGCCGCGATGGTTACCTTGGCACCGAACAACGGCGGTATAAGAGCATTGGTCGGCGGATTTGACTATCGGCAGAGCCGCTTTAATCGAATTACTCAGGCCACTCGCCAACCGGGCTCTAACTTTAAGCCCTTTATTTATACCACTGCCCTTAGCAGTGGGTTTACTGCAGCCTCGATTATCAATGACGCTCCGGTAGTGTTCGATGACAGTAAACTGGAAGACACCTGGCGACCTGAAAATGATGGCGGCAAGTTTTATGGCCCAACTCGTCTGCGCGAGGCGCTCTACCGCTCGCGCAACTTGGTCTCTATTCGACTGTTGCGCCGCATGGGTATAGATCGCACATTGGAGGGTCTACAATCCTTTGGCTTTAAAACCAGCGAGATGCCGCTCGACCTATCTCTGGCACTTGGCAGCCATGCGCTAACGCCACTTGAAATAGCCGCGGGTTATGCGGTGTTCGCCAATGGCGGATTTCAGGTCAATCCGTATATTCTCGACAAGGTGATCGATCGCCACGGCACCATTATCTATCAGGCAACCCCCGCCACTGTGTGCAATCCCTGTGTAGAAACAGTTGACAACGACATTTCAGAATCGATTGATTTTCAGCTTGAAGAGCTACTTAACAACCTCGCTCAAGAGTCGCTGCCCGATAATGAAAAAGAGGGCTGGGAG
>CAJXVK010000135.1 GCA_913060735.1 uncultured Cellvibrionales bacterium | reverse complement strand
TACACTAGATCGCTCGTCGGCAGCGTCAGATGTGTATAAGAGACAGCATTAATATTTCCGATATGCATGCGCGACAGGCGCTGCAGAGTCACCCCATCTATACCATTGCTAAAGCCGGCAATATTGCTATGACCAAATCGCTGGCTAAAGAGTTAGGCCCCAATGTTCGCGTTAATAGCGTCGCCCCCGGCGCCATACTGTGGCCAGAACATGAGTCAGATGATGAAGTAAAACAGAACTCTGTGTTGAGCAAAGTGCCCATGGGACGACTGGGCACAGAGCAGGATATTGCGCAGACAGCTTACTTTCTGGCCGTTGAAGCTACCTACATGACCGGACAAACCATCGCGGTTGATGGCGGCAGCTCTAATAGCCTCTAGCAGATAATTAGCTGCCTTCAATTGGCAGCAGTGTAATTTCAACACGGCGATTTAACTGCTTGCCCGCAGAGTTACCATTACTGGCAATCGGTTGGCGCTCACCAAAACCAGTAGCATCTAACCGATCTCCCAAGATACCCTTGGATCGCAGGTAACCAGATACTGATAAAGCTCGTTGCTGCAAAAGGCCCATATTAAAACCCTCGTCACCATTGCTGTCAGTATGTCCTGCAACAACCACTAATGTTTTATCGTATTCAGCAATAACCAATGCTACAGAATCGAGCACTGGATAAAACAGAGCACTGATATCCGAGCTATTGCTGGCAAAGGTAATATTGCCCGGCATAATCAGATTGATATTGTCACCCACCCGCTCGACACTTACGCCAGTGCTGCGCAGCTGTTGACGCAATTTGGCTTCCTGCGCGTCCATATAAAAACCAACACCGCCACCAATAGCTGCGCCACCTCCCGCCGCTGCGAGAATACGCTGATTGCGCTTGCGACTGCCTTCATCTTTATTGTCCAGATAGGCGATAACCGCACCCACACCAGCGCCAATACCAGCACCAATAGCCGTTTTGGTGGTTTCTTGTTCGCCAGTATAGGGGTCAAAAGTGGTGCAGGCCTGCAATAACAGGAGAGCGCTTACAGAACTGAAGCCGATCAGAGATTTTTTCATTGTTACTCCATTAAGTGGGTATGTGGGCATCATTGCCAAATCTGACGATACTGTGATCGACAGAATGAGTATAGACGGGCGCAGGCAATCTGCTTGATATTAAAACAGTACTTGGAGGTTTTTGTGAGCGATCGCCCACAGAGATTTTGAGCCAGAGGTACTATTTGGCCCTAGTTAAATTTTTATCATGCCAGATAAACGCAACAGGCCAGAGTTTCTGTTTATTTTTATCATAGCCCGCCCAGTGTTGAGCATAGGTCTGCCCAGTTACCGGATGCTGTCTATGGGGGGCAATTTCAGCCAGAGGTAAAAGTACAAAGGCATTTTTAAGTACCTCATCTCTGGGCAGCTTAATGCCATCGATCTCAGCGGCCACGTCATCGACGGTCAAAATATCAATATCCAGGCTTCTGGCACCAAACTTTGGCGCACTGCGATCGCGGCCATTTTGGTCTTCAATGGCTTTTAGCCTTTTTGAAACATCACCAACAGCCATCCCCGTGTTGATGCCCACGACCAGATTGTAGAAACTGTCACCGGCAAACCCAACCGACTCGCTTTCGTAGACCGAGGAAATCCTTAGTTCACCAAAATATTCTGCCAGAGCGTCAAGCGCCGCATTGATGCGTAGTTGACGCTCAATATTGCTACCAAGGCTCAGGTAAATAAGTGCCACTAGGTTCGCTCTCCTCGCTCAATAATGATACCCACATCCTGAGACCCTCTAAGGGCTCCAGGCTTACTGACACGCAGCTTCAACCAGGGCACAGAAAACTCATTAGTGACTATATTGGCCACTTCTTCGGCCATACGCTCAACCAGTAAAAACTCCGCCTCTTCAATAAATGCAATTAGTCGCTTGGCTATAGATTTATAGTTCAGTGCATACTGAATATCATCTGTTTCAGCGGCTTTACGAATATCATGGGCCATTTCCAGATCCAGGCTCACCGTCTGCTTAACTTCGCGCTCCCAGTCATAGATACCAATAATGGTCTCGATACGCAGATCTCTTATATAAACAATATCCATCAATTCTTTTCCTGTACCAAACTCGTCAACTGATCCAACGGCCATCGCGGTGTGGCACTGATCAGTAATGGGTTTTTCTGTCCGGCTAAGAGACGCTGACAGCCTGCGTAGGCAATCATGGCGCCATTATCCGTACAAAATTCATGTCGTGCATAAAATACCTCGACGCCCTTTTCCCCAAGTGCGACTTCGAGTTTATGGCGCAGCCGAGTATTGGCCGACACACCACCTGCAATAACCAGTGTTTTAATATTGGCCTGATGCACTGCACGAGTGCATTTGATCACCAATGTATCAACTACAGCTTCCTGAAAACCCGCGCAGATGTCCAATATAGTCTGATCATCGGGCAGAACATCATCACCACGATTTTTCTCAATCAAATTACGGGTAAAGGTTTTTAAACCGGAGAAGCTAAAATCTAGGCCGGGACGATCGGTCATTGGGCGTGGAAAACTAAATCGATCAATTTGTCCACCATCAGCCATCTCAGCCAATACCGGGCCGCCAGGATAATCTAAATCTAGCAGTTTGGCGGTTTTATCGAAGGCTTCTCCTGCGGCATCATCAATGGATTCACCCATCAACTCATATTCGCCAATACCTGCAACCGATACCAGCTGAGTATGGCCACCGGATACCAATAGCGCCACAAAGGGAAACTGTGGCGGTTTTTCCTCAAGCATAGGAGCCAGTAAATGGCCTTCCATATGATGCACACCAATCACTGGAATATCCAACGCAAAACCCAATGCCGTGCCCATAGCACCCCCCACCATAAGCGCACCCATCAGGCCGGGGCCTGCTGTGTAGGCGATACCATCGAGCTGACTTTTATCGACATTGGCCTCGATCAGTACCTTGTCCAGCATAGGTAGAATCTTGCGCACATGGTCTCTGGAGGCCAGCTCAGGTACCACACCACCGTACTCTGCATGAAGTTTTACCTGGGAATAGAGCGTGTGCGCCACTAACCCCTGCTCGCTGTCGTAAACAGCGAGTCCGGTTTCATCACAGGAGGTTTCAATTCCCAGTACTAGCATTTAAAACAGGCCTTGGTTGCAAAACTTTAGGGGTGTAACTTTAAACCCTCCGCGGCCCAGTGTGAACCGGTAGTTTTTTGGTGCCAAAAGAGCATTAAAAAGCACTCAAAAACCTTTGCATAGATCAGGTGATGTGTATAGACTACGCGCCCTTGAAGAGCTGACTACAGACAGGCTGTATCAGCAGTTGATTTTCACTACAGGATTAAGCATTTATGCCAAGCGTTCGAATTAAAGAAAACGAGCCCTTTGACGTAGCACTACGTCGCTTTAAACGTTCATGCGAAAAGGCTGGAATTCTAGCCAAAGTTCGCAGCTGTGAGTTCTACGAGAAGCCTACGTGGGAACGCAAGCGTAAAGCGGCCGCCGCTGTTAAGCGCAACCAGAAAAAAGTATCTCGCGAATCACGCAAGTTTACTCGACTCTATTAAGAAAACTCTGATACCAGAGTTTGTCTTAATGAGTTATAGCAAAGAGCGCCCAGCCGGCGCTTTTTGTGTTTCTGGAATTCGGAAAGTCCGGATTCAAACAGCCCAATCCAATGGAGACCTGCCATGTCGATGAAAAAACAGATTAATGATGCGATGAAAGATGCCATGCGTGCTAAAGACAAGCCTCGTCTTGGTGCCATTCGCTTGATTCAAGCGGAGATTAAACGCATTGAAGTCGATGAGCGCATCGAAATAGATGACGCCCGCATACTGGCGATTCTCGACAAAATGGTTAAACAACGCCGCGACTCGATCAATCAATATGAAACCGCCGGACGCCAAGAGCTTGCCGATATCGAAATCGCAGAGATCAATGTAATTCAACACTTTCTGCCAGCCGCGCTCAGCGATGCTGAAATCAGTGCCATGGTTGCGGCAGCTGTTACTGAAACCGGAGCCTCCTCAATGGCCGATATGGGCAAGGTAATGGGTATCCTCAAACCACAGATCCAGGGCCGTGCAGACGGCGGTGCGGTTAGTGGGCTGGTAAAAGCGGCACTAAATAGTTAAGCACGTTTATTTCCCCGTCGAAGGCGTTACACTGCTATACCTGAAAATTAATTACCTGTAGCGCCAATGGCTGGACTAATACCACAGACTTTTATTGATGACTTGCTCGACCGCGTCGATATCGTTGATGTGGTCAATTCCCGCGTACAGCTCAAAAAATCCGGCAAGAACTACAAAGCCTGCTGCCCCTTTCATGAAGAAAAAAGCCCTTCTTTCACCGTAGCCCAAGATAAGCAATTCTATTACTGCTTCGGCTGTGGCGCTGGCGGTAATGCACTCGGCTTTGTAATGGAATTCGATCGTCTCGACTTTATACCGGCAGTGGAGATGCTGGCCAAAAATGTTGGCCTGGAAATTCCTCGAGAAGCAGCACCGGATCGTGCAGTTAGCAAACAAAAAGACAGCCTGTATTCAATGCTGACAGAAGCCGATCGCTTCTTTCGCCAGCAACTGCGTGTTAATAAGGCTGCAGGCTCAGCGGTAGAATACCTTAAGGGCCGTGGCCTAAGCGGCAAGATCGCTGCACAGTTTGGCGTCGGATACGCGCCCTCTGGCTGGGATAACCTGCTAAAAGCTGCAGGAACTGACCCCGCCAAAATAAAACTTCTCGATGAGTCCGGTATGATTATCACC
>CAJXVK010000134.1 GCA_913060735.1 uncultured Cellvibrionales bacterium | reverse complement strand
TACACTAGATCGCTCGTCGGCAGCGTCAGATGTGTATAAGAGACAGGTTTTGGATACCAAAAGCATTAAAAAAACCGAGAGTACCAACCTCTCTGTGACAGTTACCAATAGCGGCGATCGCGCCGGTTATGAAACTGTGCAGCTGTATGTGCGTGACAATTACAGTGAAATAACCCGCCCGGTAAAAGAGCTAAAGGGGTTTGAAAAGATCTGTCTGCAAGCCGGTGAGTCAAAGCGTGTTAGCTTTACTTTGCGGCCTGATATGTTCGCCTATTACAACCGTGCCATGGAATGGGTAGTCGAGCCCGGAGCTTTCACCTTGATGGTTGGCTCCTCATCTCGTGAAGCCGACTTAAAAACCATTCAGCTGCACATTAAAGGCTAAGCATAACAACAAAAAATCGAAAATAAGTTTTAAGGGATATATATGAAGGATTTGAAACGCAATTGGACAAATGGGCTGTTAGGTAGAGCCAGTGTAGTTATATTAATTTCGATACTAGTTGGTTGTACCGATGTAGAGGAAAGCAGTCAACGCGCAGAACAAAAAAGGTACCAATCTGATTTCTCAATGGATTGGTTGTATCGATCCTTTGGAGGCCAGTCAAGGGTCAGCAAGCCAAAGAACGTGATCTATGTGCTCACTGATGATCAGCGCTACGATGAACTCGGCTTTATGAATCCAATTATAGAGACGCCGAATATGGATCGCATGGCTGCCGAAGGCGTCCACTTTAAGAATGCCTTTGTCACCACGGCACTTTGCTCTCCGAGTCGGGCTTCGATCCTCACCGGCCAATATATGCATAACCATGGCGTTGTCGACAATAACAAGCCACCTCGCGATGGCACGATTTTTTTCCCCGAGTACTTGCAGAAGGCCGGATACGACACCGCCTTTGTCGGTAAGTGGCACATGGGTGAATTGGCGCCAGCCGGACGCAAGCTCGATGATCCACAGCCAGGATTTGATCATTGGGTTAGCTTTGCTGGCCAGGGCCACTACTATCCAATCAAACCCAATGGCGAGCAGAGCATGCTCAATATCAATGGTGATGCAGTGAAACAAAAAGGTTATATCACTGATGAGTTAACCGATTACGCACTGGATTGGTTAGACAGTCGCGATAGCGAAGAGCCGTTTTTTATGTACCTCTCTCACAAGGCAGTCCATTCAAATTTTGCACCGGCGCAACGCCACGCCGAGCAGTATGCCGACCGAACCATTCCGGTGCCTGCCAGCCAAGCTGATACCCCCGAAAATTATGCGGGAAAGCCGATGTGGGTGAAGAATCAGCGCAATAGCTGGCATGGCGTTGATTTTCCCTATCACAGTTCACTGGATGTTCAGGCCTATAAAATGCGCTACCACCGAGCGTTGTCTGCGGTAGACGAGAGTCTCGGTCGTCTTTTTAAGTGGCTCGAAGATAATGGCCATGCCGAGGACACCATTGTGATGCTGATGGGTGACAATGGCTTTATGTTTGGTGAGCACGGTCTGATTGATAAGCGTAATGCCTATGAGGAGTCCATGCGGGTACCGCTTTTAGCCTGGGGTGATGGCTTGAAGGCTAATCATGTGGTTAAAGAGATTGCCGCCAATATCGATATTGCGCCAACCATACTGGATATTGCTGGGCTTGAATCTCCGGAGCAATTTGAAGGAGAGAGTCTGTATTCTCTGGCACGGGGCGAATCAGAAAGCGAATGGCGCGACGATCTGCTCTATGAATACTACTGGGAATTTAATTATCCGAGCACACCAACTACGTTTGCGCTGCGCACAGACGACTATAAATTTATTACCTATCATGGTCTTTGGGATACAGAGGAGCTCTATGATATGCGCACTGACCCTAAAGAAATGCACAACCTGATCCACGACCCTGAGTATTTGGCGGTAGTCGCCGATCTGCGTGGTAAGTTGTTTGCCCGTCTTGGGGATTCTCGCGATGGCTTAAGTGTCCCATACACCGAGAAATTTAGTCATGGTGCAGTGTTCCGTGAGGGGGAGCGGTCAAAAGCGGCCGAGTTCCCAGACCAATGGTTACGTAATGGTAGCGAGCGCGATCTGCGTGACTTTATGAAACCCGATAAGGTTAGGGCAGGGCTTTCTAAGGCCAAACCTGCAGCGCACTAGCAAACCATTAAAGTCGAAAGTGGAAGGCCGCTTTATGAAAAATCTATTGCTAATCTTTATGTGCAGCCTGTCAATTGCATTTAACGCTATTGCCAGTGACGTGAAGCCTGCCAACATCCTGTTTATTATGATCGATGACCTGCGCCCAGAACTGGGTGCTTACGGCAGCACAGCCGTTAAATCTCCGAACATAGATAGTTTGGCCAGTGAGGCTGTACTGTTCGCTAATGCCTATGTCAATGTGCCGGTCTGCGGCGCATCGAGAGCCAGCATGATGTCCGGTATCAGGCCAACGGAAAAACGCTTTGTCGGTTATCAAGCGCGTATTGATGAGGACGCCAAAGGTGCTGAAACGCTGTTTGGCTATCTCAAAAAACAGGGTTATTACAGCGAAAGTATCGGTAAGATATTGCACTTTTCTGCGGATTCTAAAGCAGGCTGGAGTACGCCACCCTGGAATCCGAAGGCTAAAATTAAGCGCATAGGACACCGTAATTATCAGAGCGCGGAAAACATTGCCAGCTTTCTAAAGGATCGGACTGGCCCCGCCTATGAAGCCGCAGATGTGCCGGATAATCATTACTTTGATGGCATGATTGCCGATCAGGCTATGGCTTCCCTTGAGTCCGCCAGTGAGCGCGACCAGCCTTTCTTTATGGCGGTGGGTTTTTTAAAGCCTCACCTGCCGTTTACTGTGCCTTTACGCTACTGGGACCTCTATCGGGAAGATGATATCGATCTTGCGAGTAATCCACTTATGCCGGTGGGGGCGCCTCGCCAGGCCATCCATAGTTGGGGTGAGTTGCGCAAATTTGAGGGTATCCCCAAAGCACCGCACCCGGTTCCCGACGCTATGGCAAAGAAACTGGTTCATGGATATCTTGCCAGCGTCAGTTACTCGGATGCTCAGGTGGGTAAATTACTGGCCAAATTAAAACAGCTTGACCTCGATGACAACACCATTGTTATCCTCGCTGGTGACCATGGCTTTAGCCTCGGCGAACATGGTTTATGGGTTAAACACTCGCCCTTTGATGTGGCAACGAGAACGCCGCTAATCGTTAAATTGCCGACAAAACTGACAGAGACATCTGCTATGGGGCTGCTGCTGGGAAGCACTTTATCCACAAGCAGTGAACCGACCCCGAACTTGAAACCGGGAGTCGGTACTGCCGAGGGTTTGGTCGAATTTGTCGATATATTCCCCACCGTACTCGAGTTATTGGGTAAGCCTAAACTTCCGCAGTTGCAGGGCGATAGCTTCGTAAGTCAGCTGTTAGATGTCAATGCTCCAGGCAAAGTAGCTGTGTTTCCACGTTGGCATGCAGCAGATGTGATTAAGACGGATCGCTATGCCATGACAGAATGGTTTGATCAACAGGGCCAAGTAACAGCGCGAATGCTGTTTGATCACCTAAATGACCCCAAAGAGACTGTTAATCTGGCTGAACATAAAGACTATAAATCGCTTGTTGCGGATCTTCATGAGCAACTGATTTTTTTGAGAGAAAGCCGATAGGCTCTTCTTGAATCAGCTTGCTACGCACTGCGAGCAATCTTCGTGGATACCATACGTTGAAGTTGATAAAGAATAGCATAGACGCAAAGGAGGCTCTCGATATTGGTCACTAGAAATGTCTCTCAGTGGATGGTGATGCCCCAGTCAATCGTGTAGTAGACGGATGGAATCCAATTCTCAACAATATAGATATTAATGAGCCGGTATGGAATTGGTTTGGTTTTCGCGAAACAACAGCGGTGCCGAGTTCTAAATATTCAATAAAAATAGTCAACACATATCAATGCTGGCTTTGGGGTAATCTGTCATACATTGACTGACTTGCCGATACCTAAAAAAGGGGGGGTTGATGCCTTCATTTAATAATATTTCTCTCGTCCTGTTACTCACAGTGTCTCTGGTTGCTTGTGAAGATAGAACGAAGCCTCTGACATGTTTAGCTGAGGTCGACACTGGTAATACTGTGAATATTATCGGGGGGCAATTCACGTTTGGTGATAACCGTTACTATGCCGATGAAAGACCCGCTGGAACCAGGGTCGTTGCAGACTTCAATATTGATCTTACTGAGGTCACCAACAGGCAGTTTAGCGCTTTTGTTGAGGCCACGGGGTATGTCACTGCGGCAGAGCGGGGTCTGTCCGAAAAAGAATTCCCTAATGTTCCGCCAGAGCTTCGGGTTCCTGGCTCCATGGTGTTTGTATCGCCAGATCCAGAAAAAGTAACTGCGACTACTAGCTGGTGGCAATTTGTACCCGGTGCAAATTGGCAGCATCCCCTTGGGCCCGGGAGCTCTATCAAAGAAAAAGGCTCCTTTCCGGTTGTGCATCTTATCCATGCTGATGCAGAGGCCTATGCTACATGGATGGGTCGACGCTTGCCCACAGAGGCGGAGTGGGAATACGCATCCAGAGGAGGTTTAGAGGGTGCGACCTACTCATGGGGTCAGGAGGCTCCTCATCAGGGTCAGGCGAAAGCCAACACTTGGCAAGGGCATTTTCCCTATACAAATCTTAAAGAGGATGGATTTGTAGGCAGCTCGCCGGTTGGGTGCTTTGCCGAAAATGGCTATGGCTTATACGATATGACCGGAAATGTATGGGAATGGACTGACACAGCATACGGGCCAGATCATAAAAGAAATTACG
>CAJXVK010000133.1 GCA_913060735.1 uncultured Cellvibrionales bacterium | reverse complement strand
TAGATCGCTCGTCGGCAGCGCAGATGTGTATAAGAGACAGCTTTTCATGCTCACCCGCATAACCGTTGCCTGTGTATCTAAAAACAGGTACTCGTAGTTGTCACCTCCAATATCGCCAAGCGCAATAGGCTGAACGCTGCCACCATCAATGGTTTCAAGCCTGTAGCCGAGACGATGGTTATCGCGAGTTACACCCGCAACCGGCTCTACGCCACCATTCCATACAACCACAATAATCTGTCTGGTCTCCAAAGGAAGATCGTCGGCAAAATCACTAGGGCTCACGGAGTAAGCCATTACCAGTGAAGGACCATTTTCCAGCGGCGTCACCGCCACTGACAGCCCCTGTGCATCTTCATCGCCAGCCAAAACCAAATGGCCGGTCACCTCAACTCTTACCGGTGGGTCCTCAGGCGCATTGCCAAACTCACCAATAAGCAACACCGAATGTCGCTTAGATGCCTCATGCGCTGGGCGTGTGGTGACGTGCAAAGGATGCACTCGCACGCCTGAGCGGGTGATAACAGTGAATGCGCTAGGCTCGAGAGAATCGGGGTCTTGCACGCGTTTGGAGAATGTTATCGGCATCCCGTCGGCATCCTTAAATCTCAACCCCGGAAGAGCATTATCTAAACCAAAGAATGCACTGAGCATTTTTGCTGGTTGATCGTCGAGTGCGGTTCTTGGTGGAGTGGGATCAGGCGAACAGGACACAAGTAACAGTGCGACAAGACCCAAAACAGTGGCAGAAGTAACGAATAATGTTTTCTTGAAGCTCATAATATTTCTTCTTTTCTGATAGGGAGATTGTTTATTTAATCTAACGCCGCAATACGGACTAGCGTAATTCGCGCCGTAAAATTTTACCCACATTAGATTTGGGCAGCTCATCGCGAAACTCGATATGTTTGGGCACCTTGTAAGCCGTGAGATCCGTGCGGCAAAATTCTCTCAGCGCAGTCTCTGTTAAATCACTATTTCTGCGTACCACAAACGCTTTTACCGCTTCCCCCGTACGATCATCCACAACGCCCACAACAGCGCATTCAAGTACATTGGGATGACTGGTTATCACATGCTCTATTTCATTGGGATAAACATTAAAACCAGACACCAGAATCATATCCTTGATCCGATCAACGATTTTATAGAAGCCATCATCAAGCCTTACAACGACATCACCAGTTTTGAAAAAACCTTCGGCATCGATTGCCTGATCAGTCGCTTCCGGACGCTCCCAGTAACCCATCATCACCTGAGGTCCGCGCACCCAGAGTTCACCCTCTTCGCCGTCTGCTACCTGCGCCCCTGAGCCATCCATTAATTTTATTTCCTGAAAGCCCACGGCTTGACCGGCACTGCCAATGCGGCGGGTTGCGGGGGAATTCAGGGTTAGGTTGGCTGTGGTTTCAGACAGACCATAGCCCTCAATAAGCTTGGAATCCGTTCGCCGCTCCCATTCTTCAGCCACATCTGGCACCAGTGCAGCGCCGCCAGCAATAGTCCACTTGAGATTTGACCAGTCTACGGCATCAAACTTTTCGTTTGCCATCAGACCCACTAGCATGGTGTTAACCGCGGCAAATTCAGTGAATGGAAAAGAACCCATCACATCTAGCAGGCCATCGAGGTCTCGTGGGTTGGGAATTAATACCGAGCGACCACCAGAAGCAAAGTTGCCGCAAAGATATAGGCTAAACCCGAATATATGATAGATCGGCAATGGTGCGATCAGCAGGCGGGGTTCGCTTTCGTTATTATGCTCTGCAAAGTGATTGCGACCCTGAGCTACACAGGAAATAATATTGCCATGGCTCAGCATGGCACCCTTGGCAACGCCCGTTGTACCGCCGGTATATTGAAGAACAGCCAGATCGTTTAATGAGGGACGAACCGTTGATAACCCCCCGCCTGAGTCCTTGCCCTCACCGAGAGAAATCGCTGTTGGTAGGGTAAGCAACTCAATAGATTTATCCAAATTATGGACAGGCGCTGGCTGCGGCGCCATCATATCAAGCGCATGGGTGGCGATTACCAGTTTGATATCAGTATCGGGAATAACCTTTTCCGCCGCGGTAACAAAATCACTTAGCAGCACCACTGCTTTGGCACCGCTATCTTGAAATTGGTGGCGCAACTCTCTTTCGGTGTAGAGCGGATTAGTATTTACCAGCACCAAACCAGCGCGCAAAATTCCCCAGGCAGCTATCGGATACTGAATCAGATTAGGCAGTTGGATAGCTACGCGATCGCCAGGCTGTAACCCCCCATCACCACTCAGATAAGCCGCAAAACTGGCTGACATCTTATCTATTTCAGCAAACGTTATATCCTGGCCCAGGCAGGTAAACGCGGTTCTGTCAGAAAATTCAGTGCAGGCCCTCTCAAATAGATCCAGCACCGATGAATAGTTTTCAGTATTGATCGCCTCAATTTGCTGGCGAGCAAAATTAAAGCGGGGGTCGGAAGTAAAATCCATAGTTTAAAGCTCTTTTAGTTTTGCTATAGGCTAAGAACGGCGCGAATGCTGTCCGGCTGCTCTAGGCTAATAAAGTGATTGGTATTCACAGTCTTAATAATCGATAAGCTCTGGTTTCGCATCTGCCCCTGCTCTGCACTAGCCAGCATACTGGGTCCGTCTAAAGTCGTATCGCGCTCCCCAACAATGACGGTTAGCAAAGGGAAATTATCATAAACTTCAAACCCCATACTGCGCTGCCAAGTAACAATAGATTTAAAATTGATGACACAGGTAGCATAGCGTCGGGTGGTACTAAAGATGGATTTTAAGAGCTCGGTTTTTAGCCTATTGGTGGGACGCATCAGAGTCAGCTTAAGTAGCCGCTCGGTACTGATATTGCGCATGCGTCCAAAAAATATTGGCAAAAAATAACAGCGGATGCGATATGGCAGCGGATCTGAACCATTGCCCGCTGTGCGAGCCTGCGGCAGCACTGGGGCTTCGAGAACAGCACGTATCGGGCGCTCCTTCGAGCCTGTCACCTCAGGGTACTGACGGCCAGTTTCTAACACCACGGCAGCGCCACGAGAATGACCATGCAAAAAAACTTCACGGCCACTGACAAGTCGCTGAAGCGTGAGCCCCAGATAAAATGCATCGTATTCGATGGTGCCTACTGGGTAAGGATTTTCTGGCCAATCCAGCCTGCTGACATTGGTGATCACTCCCTGCTTTAAAAAAGGACAGTGATAATTAGCGTTATTTACCAGAATCAGTTCAGCATCTTCATCTTTATATAGATCCTGAAAATAACGCATATCCTCCAAAAAACCGGGAAAGCAAATAATTGAATGCAAACAGCCGTTGCGAGCTGGCCGTCGAGCCATATAGGTGGCGCCTACTTTGATCAACTCCCCCGTAAACTCGCCATGATGAAGCTGGGGCAAAGTGCGCAGACGCCAATATTCGCGATAGCTGTGCAGGGCCAGAAAAAGAAATAGCAGAGCCAGCAACAGGGTCGACATAGTTAGTTTTTAAGCCTGATTTTTTGGGATAAGGACTGGACCATTAGCGAAACTCTAATTCGTCATCATTCTGGCGACCAAGGCTCAACCCGATAAAGTCTCGAATGTAATTCTGATAGTTCTTCCATGGCAGCCGGTTACCCTGTTTAGGAAAGCTCTCCCGCGAACGCAACACATAGCCCGCATCAAAATCGAGCAGTGGTACTTCCTCAACTTCGCCTTTTAGATGAGGCGTCACACTGGTGTAACCGCGGCGTGCCATTTTATTGAGCAATCGCGATACATATTTTGCAGTCAAATCGGCTTTGAGCGTCCAGGATGAATTGGTATAGCCAACCGTGAACGCCATATTGGGCAATCCAGAAAACATCATTCCCCGGAAGATAAAATGCTCAGTGAAATCAAGAACCCTATTATCAACACTATATTGAACACCGCCTGCAAACTTAAGGTTCAATCCAGTCGCCAGCACCACGATATCGGCATCTAGCTGTTGGCCAGATTTGAGTTCGATGCCTTCTTTATTAAAGTGATCAATATGATCAGTCACCACCTCGGCACGTCCCTCGCGAATAGCAGCAAAAAGATCGCCATCAGGTACGCCGCACAGACGCTGATCCCAGGGGTTATAGTCTGGGGTGAAATGGGTATCCACATCATAGTCTGGACCCATCTCCTGGCGCACTCGTCCAAGCAGAAGTTTTTTAAGCTGTTGTGGCTTCTTGCGGGATAACTGGTAGAGATAAATCTGAAAAAATACACGGCTCCAGCGGGTCAGGCGGAAAACCCAGCGATCTGGCAGCCATTTGCGCAGTTTCTCTGCAAGGGGTTGTTCTTTGGGTACGCTGGCAATATAGGTCGGTGAGCGTTGCAACATAACTAGGCTGGCCGTGTCCTTGGACATGGTTGGCACCAGGGTGACGGCAGTAGCACCGCTGCCAATAACCACAACGCGCTTGTCTTTATAATTCAATTGCTCGGGCCAATGTTGGGCGTGAATAACCCGACCCTTAAAATCATCTATACCTGCAAACTCCGGGGTATAGCCCTGATCATAGTCGTAATAACCACTGCAGCTAAAGATAAACTGGCAGTCGATGCTAACCTGCTCGCCAGTATCCCCTAGCTCAGCAGTGACCAACCAGCGCTGATCAGTCGATGACCAGTTGGCGGACAACACTTTATGCTGGTAACGGATGTGCTGCTCTACATCATATTCCGCTGCCGCCTCGCGAATATAGCGGAGTATCTTATGGCCGTCTGCAATAGACGATTTGTCGTTCCATGGTTTAAACCCATAGCCGAAGGTGTACATATCGCTGTCGGAACGAATACCGGGGTAACGAAATAAATCCCAAGTACCACCGCTGG
>CAJXVK010000132.1 GCA_913060735.1 uncultured Cellvibrionales bacterium | reverse complement strand
CCACTGTACAAAGTGAGCAAAGGTAAAAATGAACAGTATGTTAAAGATGATGCTGCGCTGTTGGTTTATCTTACCCAAAAGGCGCTTGAGAGTGCCAGTTTGCACGTAAGTGCTGAGGCGCCGGCAATGCAGGGCGCCGCCCTTGAAGCTCTGGTGGGTCAGTATAGACATGTGTCTAATCTGATGGACCGCATGTCGCTGGTATATCCGCGAGAGGTGCTAGAAGCGCTGGTATATACAGGTAGTTTGGATAGTAAACTTCTTAAAAATAGCGGCGATCTTGAGGTCTGGTGTAGCGAACTCCAGGAAAAGCTTAGTGATACTGAGAATGGTACGCATCGCTACCAGGTTACGGCGAAGGAAGATAAAGAGCGTAATATCTTCCTGCCTAGTATTGAAATTACTGCCCATGGTGTACCTCACTACCATAGTCTCAGCCGCGATTTCTTCGATTCTAATGAATATAAGTCGATGGTTGAATTGGGTAATGTTCTGCAAGGTCTTATTGAAGAGGGCGCTTATGTGCAGCGCGGAGAGCGCAATCAGCCTGTGGCGAGCTTTAAGGAAGCGTTGGATTGGTTGATGACAGAGTCTCGTCGCGGCATTAATACGCAGCGCTATAAAGGTCTTGGTGAGATGAATCCAGAGCAGCTGTGGGAAACGACTATGGACCCAGAGAGCCGGCGTATGCTGCTTGTTACTGTTGAAGACGCCATCGCGGCAGATTTAATGTTCACTACATTGATGGGTGATCAGGTTGAACCAAGGCGTGACTTTATTGAGAGCAACGCGCTGTCAGTGGTTAATCTAGACGTTTAAAGTAAATTTTAGCGAAAAGCTATTAATCGACATGTATTAATAGCTTTTTAGCGGGTTGGCTTCTATATACCTTAGCGCGATTATATTGATGGTTTCTCAAAGACATTGTCTGTTGGGTCACATCTGCAATTTGTCGCTTATCCATTGCCGCGTTTTTTCGGTTAGTTCGCGCGCATTGCCCTCGCTGGTATCAATAGCGGGGCCTATATGCATTTGGATGGTACCAGGCTGTTTGATAAAGCGATTGCTCGACCAGTAGTTACCGGCATTATGAGCAACGGGGACTATAGCCACGCCAGAATTTTTGGCGATGGCAGCACCGCTAGTTTTAAATTCGCCTAGGGTTGCCGCCGGGACTCTGGTCCCTTCCGGATAGATTACGATTCTATTGCCTTCTTGTAGGCGCTGCTTACCGTGCTTTAACACATACCGAATGGCACCAGCTGGATTGGAGCGTTTGATCGCAATAGGCCGCATAAAGTACAGACTCCAACCGAAAAGAGGAATCCATAGAAGCTCACGCTTTAAAATAACGCTGGCTGGCTGGAAATACCACTGCAGATAGAAGGTTTCCCAGGTACTTTGATGATTGCTGAGAATGACACAGGGGCTCGAGGGCAAATTTTCCTGACCACTGATTTGGATGCGAATATTGCAGGTAAAGCGCAGCCACAGCATCGTTAGATAATTGCCATAAGTGGCTATTCGTTGCAGCAACCTAAACGGCAAGAAGCACAACAAGCAGCAGACAGCACTCATAACGATCACAATGGCAATAAAGCCAATGTAAAACAGCAGCGATCTCATTGAGCGTCCCAGTTGCGCGAGTAAAGTCATGTTAGCTAGCAATTACCTCAAGATTATTTTGCAGGAACCAGTTGCGAGATGTCGGCCACTCCAATAAATAGCTTGCGTAAGCTATGTAATAGAGCGAGTCGATTTTCACGTACGGCCTGATCTTCAGCCATCACCATCACGTCATCAAAAAACTGATCTACAGGGCCACGCAACATAGCCAGCTTTTGTAATACAGCGTTGTAGTCGCGCTGTTCAAGTAATGGTGCAACTAGCTTGGCTAGTGCATCGATCTCTGTGGCCAGGGTTATCTCTGCGGCATCCTGTAAAAGATCTGTACTCACCCGCTTTGGGGCCTTATCGCCCAGCTGTTTAGCAAGAATATTAGACACTCGTTTATTCGCGGCCGCGAGAGCGGCGGCTTCTGGCAGTAGGGTAAACTGATGAACAGCTTGCACTCGAGCATTGATATCCAAGGGGCTTGAAAGCCCTAGTGCAGCTACTGAGGAAAATACTTCTGGATCTATATTCTCGTCTCTGTACCAAGATTTAAAGCGATCAATAACGTAAGTAAACACTTGCTTACATAAATCATCTCCGCCATTGCTAAATGGCTTGGCCGCTGCGGCAATGGCAATATTCAAGTCCATATCAACTTTTTGCTCGACCATAATTCGCAATACGCCGAGGCTAGCTCTGCGCAGGGCAAAGGGGTCTCGAGAGCCTGAAGGCTGTTGGCCAATACTAAAGATACCCACCAAGCTATCCAGGCGATCGGCCAGCGCCAATGTAGTTCCCACCGCATTACTTGGTACAGCATCGCCAGCAAACCGCGGTAGATATTGTTCGAAAAGCGCCTCTGCAACAGCGGCGTCTTCGCCGTCGTTTAGCGCGTAGTCACGACCCATTGTTCCCTGCAAGTCGGCGAACTCACCAACCATATCGGTTACTAGATCAGATTTACTGAGCTCAGCAGCGCGGCGCGCCAGGCTGGCATCAGCAGAGGCAAATGGTGCAAGAGTCTCACACAGCGCAGCGACGCGCTCAGTCTTATCATAAACAGACCCAAGCTGCGCTTGAAATACCACCTGTTTAAGCGCATCTCGTCGACTTTCCAACGAGGCATCTTTATCGTTCTTATAAAAGAATGCAGCATCTGCCAGACGCGGCCGAATAACCCGCTCGTTACCATCGATCACCTGTGCAGGGTCTTTGCTTTCAATATTTGCTACGGTAATAAAGGCCGCCATCAATTTATTCTCGGCATCCACTACATGGAAATATTTCTGGTGTTCCTTCATCGAGGAAATTAATGCTTGGGCTGGCACCTCTAAAAAGTGATGGTCAAACTGACCGAGCAGAGGCACTGGCCATTCATTTAGCGCGCTGACTTCATTGAGCAGATCCTCATCAATAACTGCAATGCCACCAAACTCAGTTGCCAGATTCACAACTCCATCGCGGATAACGTTGCGACGCATATTAAAGTCCACCATCACATAGGCTCGCTCAAGCTGTGCGGCATAGCTATCGGGAGACTCGATAATAATATCTTCACTGCAGTGAAAGCGGTGGCCCCTACTGGTATTGCCTGACTCAAGACCGAGAATGTTTTCTCGACAAACCTGATCATTAAACAGTAGTACAGCCCATTGCACCGGACGCACAAACTCTTCTTTCTTACTACCCCAGCGCATGCGTTTGGGAATCGGCAGCGCGGCCAGCGATGCATTGATCACTTCACCGAGCAGGCTGTTGGTTTGACTTCCTGCTTCTATGCGGCGCACACAGAGTTTGTCCTGCTGGCCATCGTTCTCGATATTGCTCTGTAGTTCGGCGATTGCAATACCATTTTTGCCAGCAAAAGCTTCAGCGGCGCGGGTCGCATTGCCATCGCCATCAAAGGCGACTTTGGTAGGTGGTCCCCAGGCAACAATTTCAGAGTCTGGTGCCTGCGTATCTAAGTCCTTAATAATAACGGCAAGGCGGCGCGGGGCAGCGTACGAAGTCACCTCCCCAAAAGATAGGTTATGACTTTTAAACCCACTGACAATACCCGCTGTTAAGGCTTCGGATAGGCTTAACAGTACTTTTGGCGGCAGCTCTTCGGTACCTAACTCAATGAGAAAATCTGCGCTCATTTCGATTCTCCACTGTGTTTGGCAATTACTTCTGCAGCAATTTCCTTATTAGCCAGAGGGAAACCCTTAGCCAAACGAGAATCAAAATAGCCCTGTGCAACGCCGCGGGCCAAGGTGCGCACACGCAGAATATAGCGCTGGCGTTCGGTCACCGAGATGGCTTTGCGCGCATCCAGTAGGTTAAATGTATGTGAGGCTTTCATCACCATTTCATAGGCGGGTAGTGGCAAGCTCGCCTCAATTAAGCGCTCTGCATCTTTTTCATATTGGTCAAAGCTCTTAAATAGAAAATCTACATCTGCATGTTCAAAGTTAAAGGTAGACATCTCTACCTCATTCTGTAGAAACACATCGCCATAGGTCACATCGCCGTCCGGACCATGGGCCCAGACCAGGTCATAAATACTGTCTACGGCCTGCAAATACATAGCAATGCGCTCTAGACCATAGGTTATCTCTCCGGTTACCGGATAACATTCGAGGCCACCGACCTGTTGGAAGTAGGTAAATTGCGAGACCTCCATGCCGTTGAGCCAAATTTCCCAGCCGAGGCCCCAAGCTCCCAGAGTAGGTGATTCCCAGTTATCTTCAACAAAGCGCACATCGTGAACCAGGGTATCTATGCCCAGATGTCGCAGAGAGCCGAGATAAAGCTCCTGGAAGTCCGAGGGGGAAGGCTTCATTACTACCTGAAACTGATAATAATGCTGTAAGCGGTTGGGATTTTCTCCGTAGCGTCCGTCGGTGGGTCGTCGTGATGGCTGCACGTAGGCACTGTTCCATGACTCCGGGCCTATAGAGCGCAAAAAAGTGGCAGGATGAAAAGTGCCGGCACCAACTTCCAGATCTAATGGCTGCATAACCACGCAGCCTTTTTTGCCCCAGTACTCCTGAAGTCTTGAGATTAACTCCTGAAAAGTATCAGGAGGTGCACACAGATTTCCCACAAATTCACCTACAAATTTAAATACGACTTAAAGAACCGGCAATTATAAAGGCGCATGCCCAGAAAGATAGGGCATATGTACCTCAAACCCTTTAATAAGTGGCCTTCAACCAATCACTTATGGATATAATGTGACTAATCAAAATGATAGTCTCGACACATAAGGAGTTTTAGATGGTTCATGTT
>CAJXVK010000131.1 GCA_913060735.1 uncultured Cellvibrionales bacterium | reverse complement strand
TGATGCATAATTCGCAAGGTGCGAAATACCTCGATCAGCCGCAGCTCGCGGTAATCAAAATCATAAAATTCACTATAGCCTTCAATAAGCTCAGCCATCTGAGCTGTTTGTTCCTGACGGCCTCCCGATAACAGCATCCATAAATCTTGGATAGCTGGCGCCATGCGGGCGTCATCAAAATCAACAAAATGCGGATTGTCGTCGCGCCACAGTATATTGCCCGAATGGCAGTCGCCATGAACACGGATATTATTAATCGGACCATAGTCCACCAATATCTCATCCACCGCCTTGAGTACGTCCAGTGCCAGAGAGTCATAAGCTGGGCTCAGCTCTGCGGGCATAAACTGTTCGCTGATCAAACGATAGGACTGCCAGCCAAAATTCTCAACATTGAGAGTTGGGCGGTGAGCAAATGGCTGCATTGCACCAATACCATGGAAACGCCCCAACAGCCGGCCCAAAATAAATAAGTTATCGAGATTATCAAGCTCAGGGGCGTGACCGCCTCTACGCTCATACAGGGCAAATCTAAAATCAGCATAGGTACTTAGGCTTTCACCCTCGGCATTGAGCCAGGGACAGACTACTGGAAGTTCTTGGTCCTTGAGCTGAAAACAGTACTCATGCTCTTCACGAATCTGATCGTTAGTCCAGCGCTCTGGGCGATAGAACTTAACAATCATTGGAGTTTGCTCTTCTATGCCAATTTGATACACCCGATTTTCATAGCTATTGAGTGCTAGAAACCGGCCATCGGAAACAAAACCCTGACTTTCCACGGCATCAATTAACAGGTCTGGACTGAGGGCATCAAAGGGATGACTACTAGAATCAGTCATTTAATCTAGGCTCGGTTTAGAGCGCATATTTTTCTTCTGCCCATGTTGGGTTTTTTTATCCATACGCCTTAACTGCGAACCTCTCGTGGGTCTGGTTGCCCGCCGTGCCTTAGGTGTAAACATTGCCGACTGAACCAGCTCTTGCAAACGCTGAAGCGCTTCGGTGCGATTTTTATCCTGACTGCGATAACGCTGAGCCTTGATAATAACCACACCCTCTTTAGAAATACGCTGATCACTCAGCTTGAGCAATCGTCGTTTCAAGGTGTCCTCCAGCGAAGAGGCCGGAATATCAAAGCGCAAGTGAATAGCCGACGACACCTTATTGACATTTTGGCCCCCAGGACCCTGAGCACGAATAGCGGTAAGCTCAATTTCTGCCTCTGCAATAGAGATACTGCTGGAGATAAATAACATCAGTCGCTTGATTCAACAAATGCAAAACGCGGTCTCTGCTCGCCATCAACCTGCACATCCTCAATAAATAGCTCCAGCGGTCGTACCCATAGACTGCAGTCACCATAGAGCATGCGGTACACCACATGCTTTTCTTCGGTTTCACTGTGTCTGGCCACATCGACCACCTCATAGAGGTTGCCTTTGTAATGCTTATAAATTCCCTTTGCTAAACTCATAAAGATTGCCTTTTTCTCGCACAGACCTCAGTCCGGCAATGTATTACTTCAGATAGCGAAACGTCTAACTGATCACCAATAGCTAACGAGCCAACCCCAGCGGGGGTTCCGGTAAATACTAGATCGCCGGGCAGCAGGGTAAAGAACTGACTAATATAAACCAGCAGTGGCAGCACTGGCGTCAACATATCGGCGCTACTACCATCCTGACGCACCTGCTGATTGAGGCTTAACCTTATCTGTTGGTTTTGTAGCTCACCGAGTCGATCTGGGCTGACAAATTCCGAGGCTGGGCAGGCACCATCAAATGACTTGGCTTTTTCCCAGGGCAAACTCTTGTCTTTCAACTGTTGCTGTAAATCGCGCAGTGTTAAATCAAGGCCGATGCCAACGCCCAAGATAGCCGCCTGTGCCTGCGGCTCTGTGCACTGGGTCAAAGGCTGGCCGATCAGAATACTCATCTCAGTCTCGAAATGACATTCACCTAAATGGCACGGAATAAAAATCGCCTCAGAAAGTGACGCCAACGCAGTATTGGGTTTGATAAACAAAACCGGCTCGGTGGGCACAGGATTGTTGAGCTCGCGGGCATGAGCGGCATAATTTCTACCCACACAAACCACTTTGCCCAGTGGCAGATTGATAATCTCGTCATCAACAATATGTTGGTAACCCTGCATTATTTTAGCCCCCACGGTTGAATCAGGGCTCTTGCTCGGAGCCTTTCTGGCATCGATCTAAAAAATTATCGGCTTGCTATCATTGAGGTACAGCGCACCTCGAATAATGCGGTAGACCATCCAGATACTGACAATTGCTGAGGCCAGCCAACCCATGAGTACTAGCCAAAACAGCATGCCAATGGCCGACCACAGCAGGCCGTACCAAAATGTATTGATCTGCCAGCGAAAGTGACTCTCCAGCCAGGTATCTTTAACCTCATCGACTTTCACATAATTCACAACTAGGGCCGCTATAAAAGTTAACCCGCCGGTAAAAAACCCAAGTCCCTGCAGCGCATAGACCAGCAGCGCAACATTTTTATGCGCTGTATCTATTTCTATAATCTGCTCGCTCATCACTGACTCCCTGCAATATGTACCTTGGGTTAGATACCCAACTAATCAAACAGTTTACCCGGGTTTAAAATGGAATTCGGATCAAAGGCCTTTTTAACACTGCGCATCAAATCCATCTCCAGTGGCGACCTGGAATAATGTAGATAGTCTTTCTTTAGTAGACCCACGCCATGTTCAGCACTAATACTACCTTCATATTTAGCCAACAGCTGGCCAATCTCACCACTGACGCTACCGCATCTGATCACAAAGTCTTCATTCGATAGCGTTTCGGGCTTAAGAATATTGAGATGCAGATTGCCATCGCCAATATGGCCGTACCACACCAGTTCAAAGTCTGGATAGCGGCTCGCTACGAGCTCGTCTACCTCGCGCAAAAAGTCTGGCATTCTGGATACACGCACAGAGATATCATTTTTATAGGGCTGCCAGTGCCACAGTGTCTCGGAAATATCTTCGCGCAGTTTCCACAGTGACTGGGCCTGAGCCAAGCTTTGGCTCAACACACCATCTAGCACCCAACCCTCTTCCATACAGTGTTCAAACAGCGCCATCGCACTTTCCATCACTGTGTCTGTCGGTGTCTCAAATTCTAATAGCGCGTAAAACGGGGTTTCGGTTGCAAACGGCTTGGCATGGCCGCGATGCTCAGTCACCTTGTCCAGCGCCGCCCGAGAGAAAAACTCAAAGGCACTTAAATCAATCTGAGAAGCAAAGGTGCGCAATACATCGAGAATAGCGGGGAAATTATCGACCCCCAGAACCAGCACCGAAGAATCTGCCGGTGGTCGAGTCAGCTGAATAGTAGCTTCGCAAATCAAGCCAAGGGTACCCTCAGAACCGATAAAAAGATGGCGGAAATCATAACCGGTATTATTTTTAACCAGTCCACGGTTTAACTCTAAAATATCACCGGCACCGTTAACCACTTTTAAGCCCATCACCCATTCTCTGGTCATGCCGTAGCGAATCACGTTAATGCCACCCGCATTGGTCGCAATATTGCCACCAATCTGGCTCGAGCCTGTCGAGGCAAAATCCACCGGATAAAAGAGACCTTGCTCCGCGGCAAAGTCTTGTAGCTGTGCAGTGATCATTCCTGCGCCAAGCGTGACACAGCGATCCATAGGGTTAAAATCTAGGATCTGATTTATACGATCCATGGCCACTACAATTTCACCGTCCTTAGCCACAGCACCACCACTTAGGCCAGTGCGGCCGCCAGAGGGCACAATGGCTAGGTTGAATTCATTACACAGCAACACAACCTGCTGAACTTCCTCAACCGACCCCGGCAATACCACGGCACAGGGATTAGCCTGCCAAATGGTGGTGCGATCTATACCAAAACGCTGCAGATCATCGGGCTCCAGAAGGAGTCGCTGGTTGCCCACAATGTCAGTTAAACGCGCAATTATCTGTTCCGATAACATCCGGAAATCCTCGTCATACAGGTGGTTTATGCAATGGAATGCGGTCTAGGCATGTTAACATAGCGACCTTAATTTGGCTGCCCAATGCATAGATAGCGGACATAACATGCTCAATTTTTCTCTTGGTAAACAAAAAATCAAAATTCTTCTACTTGAGGGGGTGCACCCATCTGCAGTCGAGGTCTTTAAAGCAGCTGGCTACGAAAATATCGAATACCAGCCCGCTGCTCTGCCAGAAGAAGAGCTGCTGAAGAAAATTGCCGATGTACACTTCGTTGGCATCCGCTCGCGCAGCCAGCTCAATGCCAAGGTATTTGCGGCTGCTAAAAAATTAATCAGTGTCGGCTGCTTCTGTATCGGCACCAACCAAGTCGATCTGCAGGCCGCGACTGAACATGGGGTTATCGTTTTTAATGCGCCCTACTCTAATACGCGCAGTGTTGCAGAATTGGTCATTGCCGAAGCGATTATGTTGATGCGCGGGATTCCCCACAAAAATGCCAAGGCCCATCGCGGAGAGTGGATAAAGTCAGCAGCCAAAGCCTTCGAAGTGCGAGGCAAAACACTCGGCCTTATTGGGTATGGCAATATCGGCAGTCAAATAAGCGTTATGGCCGAGGCGGTGGGCATGAAAGTGCGCTTTTATGACACTGTCACTAAATTGCCCTTGGGCAATGCGGAGCAGGTACCCACATTGAAGGGTTTATTGGCATCTAGCGACGTCGTGTCGCTGCATGTTCCGGATACTGCCGCCACGCGAGGCCTGATGGGCCCAGAACAGCTCGCCGCGATGAAGCCAGGGGCAATGCTGATTAATGCCGCTCGCGGACAGATTGTCGATATCGACAGTCTCTGCGAGCATCTGGCCAGTAATCATCTGGGCGGTGCTGCCATCGATGTGTTCCCCGTGGAGCCAAAATCCAATAGCGAAGAGTTTATCTCGCCACTACGC
>CAJXVK010000130.1 GCA_913060735.1 uncultured Cellvibrionales bacterium | reverse complement strand
GTACGTGTGCTCGCTAGTAATGCTGTCGCCGCTCTGATCCGTGTCTCTGGCCATATACATGGCCTCTTCAGCATCATTGGCGACGATGCCCCGCATCGACTGAATGGCTCCGCGGATATAAAAATTACCGTGAACCCCGGAGCGCCCGAAGCCGACGGGTGGCACACCCCAACCGTTGACCTTATTCTCTTCAGAGGTGGCATGGGCGCGCATGATCATGATGCCATCGAACACCGCCCTGGCTAAGCCGGCTTGCTCATTGTCCTCAGCCTGGGATACATCCTGGTCCGGCCCAATATGGAACTCGGCCCAATCTTTCAAATAGCGCTGATCACGTTCCGGTACACCATTGACGGTCATCGCGCGATTGACGTTATTCCAGAAAGACATAGGGTCGGACATCACCATTTTTTTGATGTAACTCACGACATCAGTTTCAATTAGTACTTCACTCAGATCGCCGACATCGGGCACAGGCGGGTGCGCAGGCCTGGGTGGATCTTCCTTACCCCAGTCACTCAAGCCCACAATCTGCATTTTCGACTGGATCGCCGCTACCTCTGCCTGATCACTGAGGTCATTGAAGTCAGCATAAATTCTCGCCATGGCATAAAACCAGGGCGTCGGGTTGTGAGCTACAAACTCCACATCTTCAGGTAAGTCTCCCTGCCAATTCGGCGGCACGATGGCGTAGTTTCCACCACCATTGCCGTGGAGGCGCTTGCTGATATAGGCAAAGTTGTCTGAATCAAAACCCGCCAGTTCAATGGCAAAATATCGATCACCCGGAATCTCCGGGACCGTAATAATAATCGGCTGTTCTTTGGCGTATATCCAGGCTGGTGAGTAGAGCGTATCGGCATTCGGGGCGCCGCCGTCACGATAATTTTTGGGATCGACAAACGTCGCGTGCCAAAACTTGTTTACCGCGTCCACCGGCACTTGCTGACCCTCTGGCGCTTCAGGCTGACTCCACTTATAGCGCAGTACAATGTTCAAATGATAGGGAAACGCATATATCAATGCGTCCACACCTTTGGTGTAGGCATGTTGTTCACGCCAGTCTTTATTGAAGTTGATTTGCCAGTAACTGCCGCCAGCTACGGCTAAGGCCACCACCAGGGCAATCAGAACTTTTATCGATCTTGATTTCATTTTTCTCTCTACTCTTATTAGGGGAGAAATTATAAACACTGGGACCGAAAGCGCTGTATCATATCCGGACAGCCCGTCGTTGCTTTTCCTCCGCTAACCACTACCCCTTTCGACTCCAGACGGATAGATACCGTGTCCGTAAATGATACACCGCTGGTAGACCAAGCCACATATACTGGCTGCTGCTGGCAGGCAGGGGGAGTTCATGTTGTTTCGAGTGATTTACAGTACGGGTGTGTTAACAGCTATTGCGTTAATCAGCGCCTGTTCCGGCGACCAGGCGCAAAAGCGCCATGAAGCGAATCAGTATCTTCGCACTACGAACACAGTTGTTCCGGCGGATAATGAGATTATCTCATTTCCCGCCCCGCCCGAGATTAATGCAGATGGCCGAGCGTTCAATGCGGATCGAAATGCTTACTTTGGCGACTTGCACGTACATACCGCCCTCTCCTTTGATGCCGCTGGTTTTGGCACCACCGCCACACCGGCGGACGCCTATCGCTACGCGCAGGGCGAGGCAATCATGCACCCCAGTGGATTTGAAGTACAACTGGCACAGCCGCTGGATTTCTACGCGGTAACGGACCATGCGCAGATGCTGGGCCTGATTAACGAGGCGGCAGACACCAACACCGCGTTCTCAGAGTACGAGCTATCAAAGTCCTATCACGACATCAATGACTCGGTCGATGGCGGCCTGCTCGATATCGCAAAAAGGAACCTTATCTTCAACAATTTCCGCAGTGATGTTGTGGCCAACCTGCTCGATGGAACCTTCAACAGCGATGTTATCAACAGTGTCAGCAAATCCGCGTGGGTCGAAACCGTTGATGCGGCAAACGAAGCTTACCGGCCTGGTCAGTTCACCACCTTTGCAGCCTATGAATACACAACCTCTACCGAGGAGCTAGGGAACCTTCACCGCAATGTAGTCTTTCGCGGTACAGACAAGTTACCCGCGGTGCCTTTCTCCCGATTGAACAGTAGCAATCCCGAGGGACTTTGGAACTGGATGGACGGCCTGCGCGAGCAAGGCATAGAAAGCCTGGCGATTCCCCACAACAGCAACGGTTCCAACGGCGCGATGTTCGCGTTTACTGACTGGGACGGGAACACCATCGACCAGGAATACGCCGAACAGCGCATGCGCAATGAACCTTTGGTCGAAATCACACAGATCAAGGGCACGTCCGACACTCACCCACTACTGTCACCTAACGACGAGTGGGCCAATTTCGAAATCTACCCCCTGCGCGTTGCCACAGCCTTGCCCAGCGTTGCCCCGGGTGGCTACGTACGCGATGCGTGGCAACGGGGCCTTGCCACTGCGGCAAACAGTAACGCCAACCCCTACAAGTTCGGCGTCATCGGTTCCAGCGACACACATACGGCAGCGGCGCCATTGGAAGAGGATAATTACTTCGGCAAAGTGAGCATAATGGACGCCACCCCGGAACAGAGGGGTTCAATACCCGCAAGCTTTCTCTACGGCACCCTGGTTAAACTTGGGATGCCCGACATGGTCGAGGAGGTTGATGGTAAAACCTACCTTAACTTCCCCGGCTACAAGTTCTGGGGGGCCTCTGGCATTGCCGGCGTCTGGGCAGAAGAGAATACCCGTGAAGCCATCTACGATGCGCTGCGTCGCAAGGAAACCTTCGCCACCAGCGGCACTCGCATCAAGGTACGTTTTTTTGCCGGTTACGAGCTCGATGAAGCCGAGTTAACCAGTCATGACTTGATCAGTACCGCATACCAACGCGGCGTCACCATGGGCAGCACTTTGCCTGTCGACGCGGACCGCCGGCCCACATTTTTAACCTGGGCGCTAGCAGACCCAAATACCGCACAACTACAACGCGTGCAAATCATTAAAGGCTGGCTGCAAGACGGCGAGCATCGGGAGCAGGTTTATGATGTCGCCTGCTCCGACGACCTGAGTGTCGACACAGATACCCACCGCTGCCCTGATAACGGTGCAAAAGTGAATCTGGATGACTGTTCGAGAACCGCCAATGTAGGCGCGAGCGAGCTAAAAACACTATGGCAAGATCCTGATTTTGTGCCAGGGCAAGAAGCCTTCTATTACGTACGCGTACTGGAAAACCCCGTGTGCCGCTGGTCGACCTGGGATGCCATTCGATCCGGAGAAAAACCTCGCCCGGATTTACCGGCAACTATCCAGGAAAGAGCCTGGTCGTCGCCTATCTGGTACAGCACATCTATCGATGACAATAATTTTGTGCATTAGGTCATGGCTCGCCGGGCACAGGGACGCTATCTTCCTTTTTTGATGAGTTTCTCTTAGAGCATAAGTAGTACCTAAGCGATAAACACGCGATACAACAATCCGTGTGAACCGCTGGTTGAATATAAATCACGCCCCAAACCAGGATAAAACGCCATCCCTGCAGCTGTGCGCGCCCCCGTGCTTACACGGCCTTTTTCTTCTCCGGTTTCAATGTCAATCAACACGGTATCGACGCTATTGTCTTCGAGCACATCATCAAGCACGACCTCACCGGTATCAGGGTAATAGAACACCTGATTAGAATTGCCGATATCATGAACCCACAATTCCTCAAAATCCCCCGACCCATTAAATCGCCAGGCGCCGGTTTTTCTATTATTAGTATCAAAGGTCAACAGGATTTTTTTATCTTGCACGTAGAGCGGGGAAGAGTTGTGCCCGCCATTGGGTAAACCAAACGGCGTTAACACATCGGTTGAACGACTATCCGTAGTGGATACTCGGTGTACACGCACCGGAGCACTACAGGGCTTGGAAAAGGCCAGTGGTTTGGTGCCAACAGGATAGGCACGCATAATCGTTTCGAGTGGAGGAGTGTCACCCATATCCATGAACCAGACGCTGTCATCACCCACGGTATTGCACCAGGCAAAGCTCTGATCTTCACCAGGCAGGTCATAGGAGGCACTCCAGTTTTCATCCAGAACCAGGTTTTGGTCTTTGTATATCAGGCGATGAATATGGGTAGGCGTAGTCGCGTAAACATAGTCGCCCGCAGGGGTGGGATCAACGCAGAAGCGACCAATAGACGCGCCCAAAAATTCAACCGTCTTAACCACCTTCAGTGTGTTTGGATCAAAAATCGTGAAAACCGACGCCTTGTTGTGATCGTGTTCGAGATTGCGGGTAATCATCATGCCATCGGATAACAAACTGATGCCGTTATGGGCATGATCCACAGGCAATTCCAGCTCCGCAATAAGCTCAAGGTCCTGGGTCAGCTTATGGATGCGATTGCCAAAACCGGTAATCAGGGTGCCGTCCGCCAGCACCGCAGCGCCACCGCACCAGTTATGCCCGCCGGTCTTTAGATCAGGAGACTGCCTGATCGTTTCAAGGGTAATCGGGTCAACCTCTTCAACCCAACCAATAGAGACATCAGGCTGAGAAGGCACAGAGCAGCCAAAAACATAAAGCCGGTTGTCTGCATTGAAGGTGCCCACCACCCACCTCCCCCGGGCAAAACGGCGTGAGCTAACCTTAAGGATCTCGCCCGGCTCAATATTCAAGCCCGGACTTCTGGCATGCTTTTGACGTCTAACACCACCATATTCAGTGGCACAGGTCGAATTCTGATAGTAACCAGGGAGGTCTGATTGATAGTCTTGCTGGGTCATCGACTCATACACTTTCATTGTCATTGGCTGCCAGCCCAGACCGGTGAGGACCAGGCTCTTTCCTGAATCGTGGCCGGCACCCTCGGGTCAGGTTCCCTGCCAAGGCGAATGGCATCAAAGCTTGACCAGCGACAGGTCGGGTTCATTAACACGCGCACATAGTAAAAAGCACTTTGATTCGGATCGTAATTCGGGTCGCGCCAAAGGGTTTTGAATTCAGTAGCTGTCTCTTATACACATCTGACGCTGCCGACG
>CAJXVK010000129.1 GCA_913060735.1 uncultured Cellvibrionales bacterium | reverse complement strand
TACCAATGGCTGCTAACGGCATATTGGCGCCAGGCAGAGCATTTACTTTTCCATCTGCACTGTACTTACCCTTACGTGGACCCAAGAACAGGACACCGGATAGAGCGGCAGTAGCACCGCATAGATGCACAATACCGGAACCAGCGTAGTCAGAGTAACCGACAGTCTCGCTCAAGAAGCCGCCACCCCAAGACCAAACGCCTTGCATTGGGTAGATAAAGCCAGTCATCACAACAGCGAATGACAGGAAGGCCCATAGCTTCATACGCTCAGCAACTGCACCAGATACAATAGACATAGCCGTAGCCACAAATACTACCTGGAAGAAGAAGTCAGAAGCACCGGAGTAGTAGGTATCGCCACCGCTAGCTAGAACTTCAGCAGTTGTTGCGTTACCAATTGAATTGCCAAACCATGCATCAGGGAAAAACAGGTCAGCAGTGCCGCTATACATAATGGAGTAGCCCATTACCATATACATGCAGCAAGCAATTGAGTACAACGCGACGTTTTTAGTCAGGATTTCAGTGGTGTTTTTAGAGCGTACCAATCCAGCTTCAAGCATAGAGAAGCCGGCAGCCATCCACATAACCAACACACCGGACATCAAAAAGTAGAAAGTATCGAGTGCATATTTAATTTCAATAATATCGTTCATTAGAATCTCCAGATTTAAACGGCTTCAACGCCGGTTTCACCGGTGCGGATACGAATAACTTCTTCAAGGGTGGAAATAAAGATTTTGCCATCGCCGATTTTGCCGGTTTGGGCAGCCTTGGTAATGGCTTCAACAGCGCTATCAACCATTTCATCGGCCAGTGCGATTTCAAGCTTTACCTTAGGCAGAAAATCCACAACATATTCAGCACCACGATACAGCTCTGTGTGGCCTTTCTGGCGACCGAAGCCCTTAACTTCAGTTACCGTTACTCCAGCAACACCCAAGTCACCAAGAGACTCTCGCACTTCATCGAGTTTGAAAGGTTTTACAATTGCAGTTATTAGTTTCATAACATGTCTCCATAGGGCGGCCGAAGCCACCCAGATTTAATTGCAAGATAATGGGTTCAATTACATAGATTTAGTAATGCTAAAGGTAACATTTGAGCTGCAAGAGCTGCTGTCACCACCGAAGCAGTCAGCTGTATCCAGATCAGTATCTGTATAAGTCAAACCAAATTCTAAACCAGCAGCTTCAGTACCCAGAGAAAGAGACCAGTTAATGTAGTCTTCAGTGCCGAAAGTTGCATTGTCTTCGATAGAGTTATCAGCAATGTGGAAGCTCAGGCTGTAGTCATCGCTTAGAGCAAAGTCATAGTCAAAAGCAACCATAATCATTTCGCCAGAACCACCAAAGTAATCATCTGAGTAGGCAAAACCGATAGAAGCATCACCGAAAGAGTAACTACCGTAAATCTCGTCGAAATCCAGTTCGCCAGTCTCTTCGTTGGGGTAGCCATAGTGCAGGAAACCGATATCGAAAGAACCTGCCGCATATCCGATATAGTAATCAAGCTCGATTCCTTCACCCCAAGAGGCAATGGTCGAACCCCAGGTGCCTATATACACACCATTATCAAAAGCAACATCCAGACCACCTGACAATGCTTCGCCAGTGCTTTGATCAATACCGCGGAAAAAGTAGTCAGACGCTACAGTCACGTTGCCAGAAACTTCAGCAGCCATAGCAGTGGCACCAGACATCATAGTTGCAGCGAAAATTGCAGTTTTTAATACTTTCATTTGAATATCTCCCAAGATATATAAAGTTAAAATACAAAGTTATTAATAAAAATTTAGCGTGTCGGATAGGTGAATGCACATTGCGTGCCAAGTTTAAATAGCAGCGTATTTACCGTTTTATTGCTCCCAAAGTGCAACGTTTGGTCTATTTTGGTGCAACTTGATAGGGGTTAATAAATAATCACGCACCAAATTGGAACTGATAGCCCCAAACCTTGATACTAGGCGCACCAAATCAAGATAGGCCGCGATCAATCCACCAATATTTGCTAAAATCTGGCCATCAATGGAGCCCCGAACATGAATTCAGACGACCTATACGACCAATTTTTTCAGCAGTTTAACCAGACATTGTCTGGTGCACAGGCTATTAGCGGTGAACTTCAGCAGCACCTGCGCTCAGCCATGATGAGCACCTTTAGCAAGCTAGAGCTTGTATCTCAGGAAGAATTTGATACCCAGCGCGCCGTATTGATGCGCTCGCGGGAGAAAATCGACGCGCTCGAAAAGCAACTCGCAGAACTCGAAGCCACTCTAAAAGAGCAGGCAGACAAATAACTTACCGCGACAATACCAGATGTCTGCACGAGCACTGAGTTTTTCGTCGCAAGTGAGTAATCGCACAACACAGGGAATGTGCAATGTCACTTGCCGTGGTGCAAACCAGAGCCAAACAGGGTGTGCAGGCGCCCCTAGTATCGGTCGAAGTTCATCTGTCCAATGGCCTGCCCGCCTTCCATATGGTCGGCCTGCCAGAAACCGCGGTTAAAGAAAGTAAAGACCGTGTGCGCAGCGCCATCATTAACTCGCATTTTGAATTTCCAGCGCGCCGCATCACCGTTAATCTAGCCCCCGCCGAACTTCCCAAAGAAGGCAGTCGATTTGATCTGGCCATTGCCATTGGTATTCTCACCGCCTCTGGTCAGATTCCCATGGACAGTTTGTCTGACTATGAATTTATTGGTGAGCTGGCACTGTCGGGAGAGTTGCGTCCTGTTGAGGCAGTGCTGCCGTCGGCACTGGGCTGCGCCGCCAGAGGCAAACAGCTGATTATTGGTCAGAGTAATGCCGCAGAAGCGGCCCTAGTAGAAAAGTTATCTATCTTACCGGCCAATCATTTACTTGAGGTGTCGGCTCATTTGCATCAGGCGGCACTTTTAGAGCCGTGGCAGCAACTCACACCACAGGATCCTCCAGCCGGGGATCAGCTCAATGAGATTATTGGTCAACAACATGCCAAACGCGCGCTGGAACTAGCTGCCAGTGGCGGCCATCATCTACTTTTTTATGGCCCACCTGGCACCGGCAAAACCATGCTTGCCAGCCGCCTACCCGGTATTTTGCCGCCATTAACTAATGCAGAGGCCCTGCAGGTTGCGGCTGTTCACTCCGTCGCAGGCAAGGGCTTGCGCAATAATATTTATAGCCGCCCCTTCCAGTCACCTCATCACACCGCATCAGCTGCAGCACTAGTGGGCGGAGGTAGCACCCCCAGACCGGGCGAGATTTCACTCGCGCACTGCGGCGTATTATTTCTCGACGAACTGCCCGAGTACTCTCGCAGCGTATTAGAAGTATTAAGAGAACCATTGGAATCAGGCGAGATAATGATCTCGCGAGTGGCGGCACAGACCCGCTACCCAGCCAACTTTCAATTGATCGCCGCCATGAACCCCTGCCCCTGTGGCTACCTAGGTACTCAGCGCTGTCTGTGCACCCCAGACCAAATAGATCGTTATCGCAACAAAATCTCTGGACCACTCATGGACAGAATTGACCTGCAAGTTCAGGTCACCAGCATTGAAAACCACCAGCTATTAAATCAACAGGCGCCGGAACAACAAACCGGCGACAGCAACCAGCACATTCAGCATCGGGTATGCATAGCTCGCAAGCGGCAGATTAAAAGACAGAGCAAGATCAATGCCCAACTGAGCAGCGCAGAGCTGCGTGAAGTTTGCCCACTCAACCACGAGCAGCGTCGGCTAATGGATCAGGCAATCGACAGGTTTGCCCTTTCAACTCGAGGTTTTTATCGTGTATTAAAGGTAGCCCGCAGTATTGCCGATCTAGCTGGGGTAGATAAGCCAAAGTTACCCCATTACCAGGAGGCACTCAGTTACAGGCCCACCGTAGACACGCAAAAAAAGTGCTAAATATTTTGATCGGGCAGCGTCACCCCACAGTGATAGCAAAACTCCGCTTCAGGATGATGGCTGGTCCGCTCACACACATTACAGCGACGATTGCTGGTTTCTGTATGCATCTCGCGCGCAATCTCCGCAGTAAATATGCCAGTGGGAATAGCAATAATGGAATAACCCGTCAGCATAGCCATAGTCGCAATCACCTGCCCCATCGCCGTCTGAGGCGTAATATCGCCATAGCCCACGGTGGTAATGGTAACGATCGTCCAATAAATACTGCGGGGAATGCTGGTAAACCCATGCTCCGGCCCCTCAACAAAAAACATCAGGCTACCAAAGATCACACTCAGCACCAGAACCGCCGTAAAAAAGACAAATATTTTGCGCCGCGACGCATACATCGAGCGCAACAGAATATTGGCCTCAGAGAGATAGCGCACCAGCTTGAGCACGCGGAATATTCGCAACACCCGCAACAGACGAATAACCAGCCAGTAGTTTGCACCAGGGAAAAATAATGCCAAATAAGTCGGCAGAACCGAGAGCAGATCCACCAGGCCATAGAAACTGAAAACATAGTGCGCAGGCTTGGGAGAGCAATAAATACGCATAAGGTATTCCACCGAGAACAGAATAGTAAACAACCATTCAAGACCAAAAAGCCAGATACCGTATTGTCTGTTAACCGCTTCTATTGAGCTCAGAATAATCGCCAGCACGCTAAGCAGAATCAGATAAATTAGCGCAATATCAAAACGCTGGCCCGCAGAGGTGTCGGTGCCAAAAATAACGCGGTAAATTTTATCTCGCAGAGAGTCTTCAACCATCTTTAGTTTGCCTATAGCTAGGATTCATTCCATTATGCTGACTTGCGTATTATTACATTATTTAGTCAGGCTACAACTAGCAGAGAATTTATGGACCTCTACCAAGGTTTACTCCTAATCACCTCAATACATCTTCTGGCTGCTGCAACGCCTGGCCCAGATTTTGTATTGGTATCGCAGCAAACCTTATCCAATGGCAAGCGCGTGGGTCTGCTGTGCAGCCTCGGTATTGCCTTAGGCCTGTCTGTCCATATTCTCTACTCCTCCCTTGGTCTCGCCGCCATTATTGCCAGCTCATCATCAGCCCTATGGGGCATTAAAATACCTGTCTCTTATACACATCTCCGAGCCCACGAGACCAGAGA
>CAJXVK010000128.1 GCA_913060735.1 uncultured Cellvibrionales bacterium | reverse complement strand
CGAGATCCTCTCTGGTCTCGTGGGCTCGGAGATGTGTATAAGAGACAGGTTCTGTACTATGCCTGGCAACAATTTGAATGGGATAAAGATATAAGCCTTATCGCCGTCGGCGGTTATGGCCGCGGCGAACTGCATCCCCATTCCGATATTGATTTACTGATTCTCATGCGCCGCGATCGGCCACAAAAGTACCGCCAGAATATCGAGCAATTTTTAACTTTTTTATGGGATATCCAACTCAAGATCGGCCACAGCGTGCGGTCACTATCACAATGTGTAGACGAGGCTAAAGCGGATATCACCGTTGCAACCAACCTGATGGAAACGCGCCTAATCTGCGGCAACAACGATCTGCGCGACGCCATGTTAAAGAAGACTGGCCCCAATAAAATATGGTCATCAAGTAGTTTCTATAGCGGCAAAATTGACGAGCAAGCAGCTCGCCATCGCAAACATGACGACACCGAGTACAACCTTGAACCCAATATCAAAGAGGCGCCAGGTGGTCTGCGTAATATTCAGCTGATTAACTGGACAGCCAAACGTCATTTTAAACTCATCAGACGCTCACAGCTTGTCCATGCAGGGTTTTTATCCGATGAGGAATATCTCACCCTGCGTCGCGATGAAGAGTTTTTATGGAAGGTCCGCTACGGTTTGCACCTCATTGCTGATCGACCTGAAGAGCGCCTGCTGTTTGACTACCAGCGCAAACTTGCCGTTATGTTTGGCTATACCGACAGCCCGGGTCGACTCGGCGTCGAGAAATTTATGCAGCGCTACTATCAGGTGGTACTGTCTATTCGTGAACTGACCGATGTACTGCTGCAGTATCTCGATGAAGCGATTTACCGCAAAGATAAGACTAAAGTAGAAACAGCCATTAACGAACGATTTCTGGTGCGCGATAACTACCTGGATACAGCTAATGAATCTGTATTTATTGACCACCCCTCAGCGCTACTTGAACTCTTTGCTATTCTCGGGGAAAACGACAATATAGAGGGCATTCGCGCTTCAGCCATTCGCCAGATCAGGCTGCATAGAAATTTAATTGACGATAATTTCAGGGCTAACCCAATCAATCGCGAATTATTTATGCGCCTGCTAAGGGCACCCAATAAGTTATCTATACAACTTGGGCGCATGAATCGCTACGGCATTCTCGGCAGCTATCTGCCCGAGTTTGGCAAAATTGTTGGGCAGACCCAACATGACTTATTCCATATTTACCCTGTCGATGTGCACACATTGCAGGTCATCAGAAATCTGCGTCGTTTTGGCGGCACAGAGGGTGCCGAGTCATTTCCAGTGGCCGCCAGTATTTTTAAAAGCCTTCACAAACCGGAATTGATTATTATCGCCGCGCTGTATCACGATATCGCCAAAGGACGTGGCGGCGACCATTCACTGCTGGGGTCTGCAGATATAGCCAACTTTGCCGGCCGTCATGGTCTGCAGCCCAAAGAAATAAAACTATTGCAATGGCTGGTTGAAAATCATCTGCTAATGTCCACAGTATCTCAGCGTGAAGACACCTCAGACCCAGATGTTATCTACAAATTTGCCGCCCATGTTGGCGACTTGGTGCATCTGGAGCACCTCTATCTGCTGACCGTCGCCGATATTAATGCCACCAATCCAAGACTGTGGACAGATTGGAAAGGCTCTTTGATGCACAATCTCTATTTCGAGACCAAACGAGCATTGCAGGGCGGCCTCGGTGTGCCAGCCGATAAATCCGAATGGGTAACCGATGCCAAAAATGCGGCATTGAGATTGCTCACCGCACAGGGGATTAGCGAGACTAAGGCGCTGGCTGTCTGGAGCGATGTCGATGAAGAATTTTTTCTGCGCGAGCGCGCCGACGACGTCGCCACCTTTACCCAAGCCATTATTGCCAACCCAGATGACGACGCGCCCGTGCTTCTGTTATGTGATGTCGGTGGTGAAGTCCCGGTAGCTACGCAGATATTCGTGCATGCCAAAGACCGCCAGAATATCTTCTCTATTACCGCGGCCATTCTCGATAAGTTGAACCTTACGATTCAAGATGCGCGACTACACACTACCCATGACAACCGCGCCTTCGATGTATTCTATGTCTTAGATGACAAAGGCCATCCAGTAGGTGCTAATGCGCGACTGAGTAAAAAAATCATAGCGGCGTTACGCAAGGGAATTCTCGACCCAAGTGCGGTTAGTTTTGATGTGCAGCGTCGCACCACACGCCAGTTAAAGAATTTTACCCTGCAAACAATTGCATCACTGCGCAATGATGCCGAGACCAACACCACTGTACTGGAAGTTATCACACCAGATCGCCCTGGCCTTTTAGCCCATCTAGCCAGTATATTTTTGCGTTATGGCCTCAATCTTTACAACGCCAAAATCTCTACTCTGGGTGAGCGAGTTGAAGATACATTCTATGTTACCGACTATAACCACGAGCCATTAACCGACCCTGAATTTAGTGCGAAAATTCAGGAGACCATCTGTACCGAACTGGACCAGCGCAATCAGGAAGACGCCCAGGGTTCAGAGTTACAGCAAATAAATATTTGGAAATAGGCTCATGAACGCCAATTTAAAAAATCTTCACCCCTACCCCTTTGAACGGCTAAATCAGCTTAAAGCCGGCCTTGAGCCTCCCGCGCATCTCAACCATATAGCACTGTCAATTGGCGAGCCGAAGCACCCGTCGCCAGAGTTTGTGAAGCAAGTCATGCGCGACTCAATTGATAAATTAGCCCAGTATCCAACCACCAAAGGTGGACCTAAACTTCGCCAGGCTATAGCCTATTGGCTAGAGAATCGCTTTAGCCTCGACAGAGTTGATCCAGAGCAGCAGGTATTACCGGTAACCGGCACCAGAGAGGCATTATTTGCCTTTACCCAGGCGGTTATTGATAACAGCCAAGATAGCCCTGTGGTGGTATCGCCCAACCCTTTTTATCAGATCTATGAAGGTGCGGCCATACTGGCAGATGCACAGCCCTACTATCTCGACTGCATACCAGAGCAGGGATTTATCCCCGACCTGAGCACTGTTCCCGAATCCATTTGGCAGCGCTGTCAATTATTACAAATCTGTACGCCCGGCAATCCTACGGGTGCAATCATGTCTGTAGAGCAGATGCAGCAGGCCATTGCACTAGCCGATAAATATGATTTTACTATCGCCAGCGACGAGTGTTATTCCGATGTCTACTTCGATGAGCAGGCACCACCTTTTGGGCTATTAGAAGCCTGCCAACAGATGGGCCGCAGCGACTATCATCGCTGTGTCGTTTTTCACAGCCTGTCAAAGCGCTCTAACCTGCCCGGTCTAAGATCTGGATTTATTGCCGGTGACGCCGCAATACTAAAATCATTTTTAAGTTATCGAACGTACCATGGTTGCGCCATGTCACTGCCGGTTCAGGACGCATCAACTGCAGCCTGGAATGACGAGCAGCATGTAATACAAAACCGCACTCTATACCGCGAAAAGTTTGCTGCAGTTACTGAAATCCTAAAGGATGTACTCACCTTTCCTGAGCCCCAGGCCAGTTTCTACCTATGGCCAGAAACTCCTATTGATGACTGCGACTTTGCTCAGGGACTGTTTGCCCAGCAAAATGTTACTCTGCTACCGGGCCAATATCTGTCTCGAGATTCGGCAACCGGCAATCCAGGTAAAAATCGCGTGCGCATGGCTCTGGTTGCAGGCACCGATGAATGTGTCGAGGCGGCACTGCGGATTAAACAGTATGTGCAGAGTCTCAATGGTTAAAAAGCCTAAGTGAATAAAGGCTTGATGAGTTAGATAATTTAAAGGACTGACAATGCTTAAAAAAGAACGAGCAGCATTTATTCTAGAGAGGCTTAACGAGCTGTATCCAGAAACGCCAGTGCCTCTGGATCATCGCAATAACTTTGAACTACTAGTCGCGGTTTTACTCAGTGCCCAGTGCACCGATATCCGCGTTAACCAGGTAACGCCGGCCCTGTTTGCCGAGGCGGACAACCCCTTTGATATGCAGCATGTGCCGCTCGATACCATTTATAAAATAGTGCGCCCCTGCGGCCTGGCACCCCAGAAATCCAGCGCCATTTCCAACCTTTCGAAAATACTGGTCGATCACTATAACGGCGAAGTCCCAGACAATATAGATGCCCTGGAAACATTGCCCGGCGTTGGCCATAAAACAGCTAGCGTGGTGATGTCACAGGGTTTTGGACACCCGGCGTTTCCCGTCGATACACATATTCATCGACTGGCGCAGCGCTGGGGCCTAACCAAAGGCAAAAATGTGACCCAGACTGAACGGGATTTAAAAAAACTGTTTCCCCGGGACAACTGGAATGCTCTGCACTTGCAGATAATCTTCTACGGCCGCGAATACTGTTCTGCGCGAGGCTGTGATGGCAGAGTCTGTGATATTTGCACTACCTGCTACCCCAAACGTAAAAATCCATTTATCGCCCATAAGCCATAGCTCTTTTGCTATGCTAGCGATCTAACTCAAGGAAGGTAAAAGCGTGACTACTCTATATGGCATCAAAAACTGCGACACGATTAAAAAGGCGCGTAAATGGCTGTCTGATAATGGCGTTGACTACAACTTTCACGATGTGCGCGTCGACGGTATAGATGCAGCAACTATCGAACAATGGGTTGATCAAGCCGGATGGGAGACCGTCCTCAACCGCCGCGGCACCACCTGGCGCAAACTCGACAGCACAGTTCAAGAGGCCACCAATCGAGACACGGTCACTGCCCTGCTGCTAGAGTATCCAGCGATGATCAAACGTCCCGTTCTGGATGTCGACGGCACAGTGTCCATCGGCTTTAAAGCCGAGCACTACCAAACAATTTTTAATTAATCTTAAAGAGAAAAAGCATGAGTAATCTGTACAGTTTCGCAATAGGTGTCGGCAGCAAAAATAGCCGTGGAGAATGGTTAGAAGTGTTGTATCCGGAACCATTATTAAACCCAGAGCAAGGGATCAGCGATATTGTGTCTGTTAGTCTGGGTCTTACCAATGGCCAGATTGAGCCTAGCAGCGAGCAGCTGGCAGCGCTGCAATCCGCGCTTACCCATAATGGTTATTCCGATCTGGC
>CAJXVK010000127.1 GCA_913060735.1 uncultured Cellvibrionales bacterium | reverse complement strand
CTAGATCGCTCGTCGGCAGCGTCAGATGTGTATAAGAGACAGGGAATATATTGGATTATTAATGGAAGCAACGCTTATTTCGCAGGGAACGGATCTAATGCTCTATGGCATGGGTACCGTCTTTACCTTTTTAACCCTACTGGTTGGTATTACCAGCCTGATGTCATCGGCGGTTAATCGTCTGGCAGCAGAGGAGCCGGAGGTTGTTTCTGCATCGACAGCAACGGCAGCGACACAGGGTTCGGTTGAGCCGCGCATTGTGAAAGCGATACAGGCCGCCCTTGATAAGCACCGTTCGTAATCGCCAATAATTGCCACTGCACGCCAATTTAACTAGAACTTATTTACACGGACATAAACATGCCCTCTAAAACCTCTGCGCTCGGTATAACGGAAGTTGTTCTTCGCGATGCCCACCAATCTCTATTTGCCACTCGAATGCGTATCGACGATATGCTGCCGATTGCTGAAAAACTCGATCAGATTGGCTATTGGTCAATGGAATCCTGGGGTGGTGCGACATTTGATTCCTGTATCCGTTTTCTAGGCGAAGATCCATGGGATCGTATTCGTGAAATTAAAAAGGCCATGCCCAATACGCCCCAGCAAATGCTCTTCCGAGGCCAGAATATTCTCGGTTACCGTCACTATGCCGATGATGTGGTTGAAAAGTTTGTTGAGCGCGCCGCGATTAATGGTATTGATGTATTCCGTGTTTTTGATGCGATGAATGATATGCGCAACCTTGAGACTGCACTGCGTGCGGTTAAACAGGTTGGCAAACATGCTCAGGGTACAATTTCTTATACAGTTAGCCCGGTGCACACCACTGAACTCTGGGTTGATCAGGCAAGGCAGATTGAAGATGCTGGTGCCGACTCTATCTGTATTAAAGATATGGCGGGGTTGCTTACACCCTATGCCGGCTTTGATCTGGTAACGCGCCTTAAGAAGGCCGTTAATATTCCTATTCAGTTACATGCTCATGCCACTACTGGCCTTTCTACCAGCACGATTATGAAATGTGTAGAGGCGGGCATTGATAATGTTGATACCGCCATTTCGTCTATGTCGATGACCTATGGCCACTCTGCCACAGAATCTGTGGTATCGATCTTTCAGGGTACCGAGCATGACACAGGTCTAAATATTGAAAAGCTTGAAGAAATTGCAGCCTATTTTAGACAGGTGCGCAAAAAATATGCCGAGTTTGAAGGCTCAATGCGCGGTGTTGACTCACGCATCCTCGTGGCGCAGGTGCCCGGTGGCATGCTGACCAATATGGAAGGCCAGCTACGTCAGCAGGGTGCAGAAGACCGGCTCGATGATGTATTGGCTGAGATTCCGCGAGTGCGCGAAGATCTGGGTTATATTCCACTGGTAACACCCACCTCACAAATTGTTGGTACTCAGGCAGTGCTCAATGTGCTGACTGGTGAGCGCTATAAGTCTATTTCTAAAGAGACTTCTGGTGTCTTGCGCGGTGAATATGGTGCGACGCCAGCACCGATGAATGCCGAGTTACAGTCTCGCGTATTAGATGAAGGCGAAGCAGTTATTACCTGCCGTCCAGCTGATAACCTTGAGCCTGAGCTGGAAGCCCTGACGGCTGAATTGGAAGGCCTGTCGGCAGAGCATGGTTTTGCGCTAACTGCCGGAGAAGGCCAGATTGACGATGTGCTGACCTACTCATTGTTTCCTCAGGTGGGTCTGAAGTTTTTGCAAAATAAAAATAATCCTGCGGCCTTTGAGCCGGTGCCCACTGGCAAACCAACAGTGCAGACTAACGATGCGGGTGAAGAGATTTATACCGTTGAGGTGGAAGGTGTTTCCTATACGGTAAGTGTTGCCAATGGCGGCGATATCAGTGGTATTGCACCCGTTGGCGGTACGGTCGCTACACCTGCTGCCAGTGCTCTTCCCGCGACAGGTGGCAATCCGATTAATGCGCCATTGGCTGGTACCGTGGTTAAGGTATTGGTCCAGCCGGGGCAGGCGGTTACCGAAGGCGAGACCATTATTATTCTCGAAGCCATGAAGATGGAGACCTCCATTAGCGCAACGGCCACTGGCAATATTGTCGAGGTTCGTATTCAGGCAGGTGATAACTGCGCCGTGGGTGATGTTTTGGTAACCCTGGCTTAAGGAGGCGCTAAAAATGGATAATTTACTGAGTTTATGGGCGAGTTCTGGCCTGGCGCAATTGCAGCTAGGCCAACTTGTAATGATGGTAGTAGGGCTGGGCCTATTGTTTTTGGCCATCAATAAAGGCTTTGAACCATTACTTTTGGTGCCTATTGGTTTCGGTACTATTCTGGCCAATATTCCTGGCGCCGGCTTTGATACGGCACCCATCTATGATGCGATGGGGCATATGGAAAGCCCGGGTGGCCTGCTGTATTACATCTACCATGCAGGTATTGAAACAGGACTGTTTCCGCTGGTGATCTTTATGGGTGTGGGGGCAATGACTGATTTCGGTCCACTGCTGGCTAACCCTAAAACATTGTTGCTGGGTGCAGCAGCCCAGGTGGGTATTTTTACCACTGTGCTGGGTGCGGTCGGCCTAAGCCATTTTGGGATTCTTGATTTTAGTATTCGTGAAGCGGCATCGATTGGTATTATTGGTGGCGCCGATGGCCCCACGGCAATCTTTGTCACCAGTAAACTAGCCCCAGATTTGCTCGGCGCTATTGCAGTTGCAGCCTATTCTTATATGGCGCTGGTGCCGATTATTCAGCCGCCTATTATGCGAGCGTTAACGACGCCGGATGAGCGACAAATTAAAATGGAACAGCTGCGCTATGTGACCAAGGCTGAGCGTATTGTCTTCCCACTGACATTATTAGTGCTGGTTGCTATGTTGCTGCCCGACGCGGCACCGCTGCTGGGGATGTTCTGTTTTGGTAATCTGATGCGCGAATGTGGTGTGGTTAATCGCCTTAGTGACACCACGCAAAATGCGTTGATCAATATAGTCACCATTTTCCTCGGCTTGGGGGTGGGCTCTAAAATGAGTGCCGAAAAATTCCTCAACCCTGAAACCATGGGTATCTTAGGTTTGGGCGCTGTTGCCTTTTGTATAGGTACTGCCTCTGGCGTGTTGATGGCCAAGCTGATGAATGTCTTTGCCAAGCACAAGGTTAACCCGTTAATCGGTGCCGCTGGTGTCTCGGCCGTTCCCATGGCCGCGCGTGTTGCCAACAAGGTGGGGCTTGAGGCCAACCCGCAAAACTTCTTATTGATGCATGCCATGGGTCCCAATGTGGCCGGTGTTATTGGCTCTGCGGTTGCCGCTGGTGTGATGATTAATCTTGTTGGTGGGATGTAGATGGGCCCACTGGAAGCAACAATTACCGAGAAGATTAGAGGGCAGTTCAATCCTGAGGTGCTGCAGGTGACTAATGAAAGTTATATGCATTCGGTGCCAGCGGGTTCGGAGAGCCACTTCAAGTTGGTTGTTGTTTCAGATCAGTTTGACGGCAAGCGTTTAGTGCAACGTCATCAGGCTATATACGCTGTGCTGGCGGATGAGTTAGAAGGGCCAGTGCATGCTCTGGCACTGCATACCTATACAGGCCCAGAATGGTCTGATAACCAAGGGGGAGCACCAGATTCCCCCAACTGTTTGGGCGGCAGTAAAGCCGGTTAAAATCATCCCGATAGCGGTATTTCTCCAACACGTCCTGTTTATCTCATATAACCCCCTATTCAACGTTTAGCGGTGGAGCTTGTGCTCAAGGCCGATGACAATCAACGATCGAAATTTTTTCAGGCGACCAAGTCGTTCTGATAACAATTCGGAAAATATTAATAATTATTGTTTATTCATATAGCTTCATAGGGGGAGTTATGCACTCTAAAGTATCAGGTAATACTGGCTGTTTAGTTGGGCTGGGTATTAGCAAGCATTTTGGCGCTGTTTCTGCGCTAGTTTTCTCATTAGTTCTGTCAGCCTGTGGCGGCGGTAGCGGTGGTGATGGTAATACCCTCACTGCGGTTGATGGTGCGCCATCACTGACCTCTGCGTCGATTTCAGCAGACGATAACGCGACGGTAACCGTCGGCGATGTTGTCACGGTTACTGTGACTGCAAGCGAAGCCATTATGGCGCCCTCTGTGACCATTGGCGGTTCTGCGGCTACATCGGTTTTAGGTTCCGGAGAAGACTGGACAGCATCTAGAGCGATGACCGCTGATGATACTGTTGGTGATATTTCCTTTAGCGTCAGCTTTTCTGATATTAGCGGAGAATCAGGTGAGTCTGTAAGCACCTCGACCGATAGCAGTGCGGTTGCTTTTGAGATTAATACGCAAGCTGGTAACGCGATTGATGGACCATTCCAATTTGCTAAAGCCTTTGGCGATTATAACGGCAACGGCGTGCACGACGAGAATGAACCCTCTTCGATAACCGATGCAGATGGTGCTTACTCTCTCATTGAAGATACTAATGCTCCTGAGACTTACACAATTGTTGTTGAGATGACCGAAGATACCATTGATTCTGTCACCGGAGAAAGCTTTGCCGGTACGGGTGTGGTTCTAAGAGGTTCATCTGCTGGTACCGTTGTAACGCCATTGACCACTCTGCTGCATGCTGCAGTGGCAGTAGACCCTACTTATACTGCTGCTGATCTGGCCATAGATATGGCTCTTCCTCTTGGTGTTGATATTGCTACCTATAACCCCTTTGCTGCTGATGCAGATCCTGCAGTTGCCCATGAGGTAGAGAAGGTATTCCAGCAGGTGATGACTGCAACTATGATTGTTGCAGAGGCTATGACTGGCCTTGGCGATCTCGCCGGTGTTCAAATGACCCCTGAAGAAGCCAGTGCGGCAGCGCTTAAAGCCCTTGCCAGTATGGTATTGGCCTCAGAGGTTGAAGTTGATTTGTCCGATGAAACTCAGGTTGCTGGGTTGCAAGCCGCGGCTAAAACCGAACTGGCTGCAAATGGTGTAGATGTCTCTGATGCGATCGCTGACTTTGTATTGGGCCAGGCGTCCGACACTTTGACTCACGTAGCGGCTGCTTTTAATGACCTGTCTGCTGATGATTTTGGTTCCACGGCTGCATCAGCTATCTCGCTGTTGAAACATGATGCTGTCTCTTATACACATCTGACGCTGCCGACGAGCGATCTAGTG
>CAJXVK010000126.1 GCA_913060735.1 uncultured Cellvibrionales bacterium | reverse complement strand
GTTTTATGGTGGATCAGGAAAAAATGAAAATGAACAACCTCAAAATCTGGCCCCTAGCCGAACTATCCCATCTAGACTAGGGACCGCGGTCCTCGGACCCTGCAAAATAACGGTTTAAGAAATCATCTTTAATATTAGAACCATCTAATATAGTATTACCTAATATTAACAAACTTGGTTTTTTTACCATGGTTCAAACCATAACAGCATCCGATCTAAAGGCATTACAAAAACATGCTGGTGAGGCCGCCGAACTCCTCAAACAGCTGAGTAATCAACATCGCCTGATGATTATGTGCTCACTTATCGGCAGCGAGCTTTCTGTAGGAGAGTTAAATGAGAGGACTGACCTTAGTCAGTCTGCGCTATCCCAGCATCTCGCCTCATTAAGGAACGCCAGCCTGGTGTCCACCCGGCGCGATGCACAAACCATTTTTTATAGCCTACAGAGTGATAATGTCATTCAAATTATTCAGGTATTAAAATCTATCTATTGCCCAGAACTAGATACCAAAACAGAGAGTTAAACTATGACCACCCAGGTAACCAATATTTCTGCCCGCCAATTTCAGCAACAGTATGAGCAGGCAAAGGAAAAACTTTATATTCTTGATCTGCGTTCCCATGCCGAGGTAGAACATGAATACCTTGAAGGCTGTAGCCATTTTCCAGTGCAAACCCTTGATAGCCCCAAACTGCAGGACTTTCTTGAACAGCAGGGGCACCAATCTGCTAAGCCGGTTTATCTTCTTTGCGCTAACGGCCCCCGGGCAACTCTTGCTGCCGATAAACTAAAAAACAATTTAGATGCCGAGCTTATCATTATCACAGGTGGTATAAACGCGCTCAAAGCACTGGGAGTAAACCTAACCATCGGCGCCAGTCAGGTAATTTCTCTCGAGCGCCAGGTTCGTATCACTGCGGGCTCACTGGTGGTATTAGGGGTGCTACTTGGTCTGCTCGTTAGCCCTTGGTTTTATGGCCTATCTGGTTTTGTTGGTGCCGGGCTGGTCTTCGCTGGGGTCACCGATACTTGCGGCATGGGTATGATGGTGGCGCGCATGCCCTGGAATACCCGAGCCGGAACTCAATAACATGTCGGTGGCCATCGGCTTAGTTATCGGGCTTATTCTCGGACTCACCGGCGCTGGCGGATCCATCTTTGCCGTGCCATTGCTTATGCTTCTGCTTGGCCTGTCCATTAATGACGCCATAGGTATTGCTCTGGGCGCCGTTGCGGTCAGCGCATTAATAGGCACATTGAGCAACTGGCGTGCCCAGTATATTTTGTGGGTGCCAGCTCTATCACTGGGCTTAGGCGGGGCCTTAGTTGCACCCACTGGTAATTATTTTGGTGCCCAGTTGCCGCCAACATTGCTTCTAATCGGCTTCTGTCTACTGGCGTTTATTATTGCAGGCATTATGTGGCGCCAAGCAGTCATCAGTCCCGAGCGCGCCAACGTGGTGCGCTCTGGCCATATTGTTGAAAATGACCTTATACAACCCATCTGTCGGTTTAGCCCCGACGATCAATTTGATACCAGCCCCAAATGTATTGCCGCGTTAATTAGCTGCGGCTTAGTGGTCGGGCTCTTGAGCGGACTGTTTGGTGTCGGTGGTGGGTTTTTAATCGTACCGGCGCTGCTCTTTATTACTCAGGTGTCGATGCGTCAGGCAGTAGCCACCTCGCTGCTAGTTATCTGTGTCGTGGGTGGCACCGGATTTGCCAGTTTTGTGGCATCCAATAGCACCATAGATTGGATACTTCTAGCACAGGTTTGTGTTGGTGGCTTGCTCGGCATGTTGGGCGGACGCCTAGTCGCCGACAAAGTTGCCGGCGCCCAATTACAGAGAATCTTTGCTCTGGCCCTAGTTGCAATTGCGTCCGTAACACTGACCAACAAATTCATAACTGAGATGATATAAGCATGATTTTTAGACAGTTATTTGACCCTGCATCATCCTCCTACAGCTACCTGCTGGGCGATAAAAAAACCAAACAGGCAATACTAATAGATGCAGTGCTAAGCAGCACAGAGCAAACGCTACTGCTTTTAGAACAGCTAGATCTAAAGCTATCCATCGCCATAGACACCCATACCCATGCCGACCATATTACCGGTCTTGGCGCGCTGCGCGATCAAACTGGCTGTAACACCATGATGGGCACTCAGGCAGTGGCTGACTGCCTGTCGGCAAACTTTAAAGATGGTGATCAAATAGGCGGGGGGAGCATTAAACTTGATGCCATTTACACCCCCGGGCATACAGATGACTCCTACTGTTTTTATCTACCCTCCAACAGCGGCGGCATGCTATTTAGTGGCGATACCTTATTAATTCGCGGTACAGGGCGCACCGATTTCCAAAATGGCAATGCCAAACAGCAGTATCACAGCCTGTTTAACCGACTTTTACAGTTACCTAACAACTGTGCTGTTTATCCCGCTCATGATTACAAAGGCTGGACGGTCAGCAGTATTGGCGAAGAAAAGCGCAACAACCCCAGGCTACAGATCAGCAGTCAGGCCGACTATATCAACCTGATGGACAGTCTCGACCTACCCAACCCAAAAATGATGGATGTTGCGGTGCCGGCCAATCAAGCCTGCGGTGACCTGCACTAACCGTTATTTTGCGGTCAGTATTTTTTCCCGCGCCATAATCTGTTTGGTCGCCGCCAGCACAGTGAGATTATTGTCAGCCTCACCCCGATGCCCAAGGGCGTAAATTTGCTCGTAGTACCAATACTGCACCGCAAAGGTAGCCAGAGCGCGCAGCGGTTTAAACGCGCCCAAAAAGGATAGCCAGCGGGGAAATAGCGCCAGGTCATTTTCATAGCGCGGCAGCTCATCCAACCCAGCCAATAGCTGATTGGGGGCGTCGGTCATAACGCACATTGGCCGACCCACGCCAATTAGATCGGCACTGCCAGACTCTAGGGCCTGCTCCATCACCAGGCGCTGGCGGAAGCCGCCGGTGACCATTAGTGGAATAGAAACCTTGTTCTGCATGGCCAGAGCAAAATCAACAAAGTAAGCCTCACGGATCATGGTAGATTCGGCAACCTGCTGTTTTTCCTCTTCCTCCATCCCAGCCACACCTAGCAACTTGGGTTGCTCATAGGTACCGCCAGAGATTTCAATCAGGTCGACACCCGCCTGCTCTAACCACTGCACAACCTGCAAACTATCAGCAAAATCAAAACCGCCCTTTTGAAAATCAGCACTGTTGAGTTTTACTGCAACCGGAAACTCTGGCCCTACAGCAGCTCTAACTGCAGCCACACTTTCCAATAGAGCACGGGCGCGGTTGGCCAGATCACCGCCATAGTCATCGGTGCGCAAATTACTTCGCGGACTTAAAAACTGTGATAGTAAGTAACCATGGGCGCTATGCAGCTGCACGCCGGTAAACCCAGCCTCTTTGACTGCCGCCGCACAGACCCCAAAGCGGCGCACGATAGATTTAATTTCTGCTTTAGTTAACGGCACTGGCTCACCAAACTGGCCGCCGGGCAACCCTAACTTAACCGCCGAGGGCGCCTTGGGATTGGGGTTAACAATCTTCTGTGTCTGACGACCGGCATGGCTAATTTGAGCCCAAAAATGATTGCCATTGCGCGTGGCCGCTGTGGCCCAGCTCGCTAACGCGGTGCGCATCGCTTTATTAGGTTTACGGTCAACCACTACATTACCCGGGCGCTCTAGATGATCCCGATCAATCTGAATATTCCCCGACAACAGCATGCCAGCGCCACCATCGCTCCACAGGCCGTAGAGTCTGTTTAACTCTGGTGTGGGCAGCCCGTCTGGCAGCGCCAGACCCTCGGTCATCGCCGCCTTGGAAAGTCGATTGGGAAGTACAGCACCGCAGGGTAAAGTTAGAGGCTGAGCTAGGATATCTTTCATCGGTAGATTCTTATTATTAGATTTTGCGTATAGTAGGATCAGAAAATCCAGTTGGCCAGCCTCAAAACTAATGGCGACCAGCTCTGCGCCCACCCGCAATGCCTTCACCCCCTGAGATTGCTAGTTTGGCATCAGTACTGATCAGTCTCGTTCTCGCCTTTACGACCCCATAGCTTGCAGTGGAAACTATGTTACTTCTATTTGCTAAAGCGGCCACATAGTCTCTAATAAGGGGCGCTAAATAATGGCCTCAATAAGGAATTTTATGCAGTTTTTACAGTATCGTGAACTCGCCAAAACTGAGTCCGAATTTTCCATCAGCGAAGAATGGGGTCAGGGACGCAGTATTTTTGGTGGTCTAACCGCCGCACTGGTATTAGTCCATATAGAAGCAAATATCAACTTAACTGGTCGCGATCTGCGCACGGTTAATATTCATTTTTGTGGGGCCACCATGGCCGACACCACCTGCGAATTTCGTCATAGGATACTGTCAGCGGGCCGATCCGTAATCCAAATCGAAGGGCAACTATTGCAAAATGGGGAGGTTAAAACCGAGATAATCGCCTGTTTTACCACCCAGCGAGTCTCTGCCATTGAGATTACTGAGCCTGCCAAGCAGTTTCCGGTAGCGGTGCAAGACACCAGTGAAATGCCCGTCGAATTTAAGAAAGATTCAGCGCCATTTTTTGTCAGCTACTTTGATCTTCGCCAAACCAGTGACAACTTTCCGTTTAGCGGCTCTAATAACAGCCTAATCACTGGCTGGATGCGTTTTGCCAAGCCCAGTGAAGCTCTTAATGATGCCTCCATACTAGCTCTGATTGATGCTTGGCCACCCGCTATACTGCCCATGATGACCACCAAGGCACCCAGCAGCACCATTACCTGGAATGTAGAGTTTATGTATCCGCGCCCGGCTCTTGAGGTCGAAGACCTGCTCTACTATGAGTGCAGTGCTATTGAGGCGGGACAGGGCTACGCCCATACCGAGGGTAAAATTTACCACCCCAATGGCCAATTGCTCGCCTTAAATCGCCAAATGGTGGGTGTTTACGATAAAGTACCCTAATAAAAAAGCCTTAGCTGTACTCACAGTCGCCGATGTGACCTGTGCGCCCTGCATAAAGCGCCACGATTTAGAGGCAAGTGAACAGATACAGGCTAAACCCAGCCCATTATTAGGGCAACATAGTCGCGCTATTGTGACTGAATTAGGCCGGAGTAATGGGTCTGTCGACGATTTGATTAGTGCAGGTGCTGTGGCCGAAACACCCCGGCCATAGGGTATGAAAACATTAGGGCCGGCTACTCATTACACAGAAACGAACTGTTTTTAT
>CAJXVK010000125.1 GCA_913060735.1 uncultured Cellvibrionales bacterium | reverse complement strand
CGTCGGCAGCGTCAGATGTGTATAAGAGACAGAACCGGATGGATTGGCAAGCGCCTCTACCGATGTGGTTGACAGTGAGTTTTTCTGCACTGGGTCGTTTGCCGCAGCGACAGCTAACTCAGGCACTATTTCCTCTGACACAGCATTATTTTTTGCGCGCTTTACCACCAACGACTGGATTGGTCATTTAATTGCTCGGCCTATCTCTAATGGCACTAACTGTGGGCCAGTGCCATTGGGTAGCATTTGTTCTTCAGCTTGGGATGCGGGTTGTAAATTAACCGGAGGCTTCTGTTTGGAAATAGGTGAAAGAGTCTCTAAAATCGAGCCCAATGATAGAGTAATCATTACCCGAGATGAAGATAACGTACCCAAGGCATTTCGTTGGAATCAACTAAAAGATGGTGGTACCCAGAGAGCATCTTTAGATCAGTCTGACAACTTAGGCGGTAAGCGTCTTAACTACTTGCGGGGTGTCAGAGACCAAGAACTGGCCAAATGTAAGGGCGGTATTTTCCGCAACCGAAAGTCAGTACTCGGCGATATTATTTCCTCAATCCCCACCTATGTTGGTCCGCCGGAGCGCTTTTATTTCTCGAAGCCAGAGTTTACCGAAGGCGCCAGCTACGGCACATTTAAAACCGACCATAAAGCCCGTGAACCCATGGTGTATGTTGGCTCTAATGGCGGTATGTTGCATGGTTTTAAAGCGTCTGACGGGGGAGAAAAGTTAGCCTATGTTCCAACGTTAGTGCTTGAAGACCTGTGGCAGTTAACCAAAGCAGACTATAGCCACCGTAACTATGTAGATGGTCCAATTTCAGAAAATGATGTGCACTACGGCAGGGTCTGGCACAGTTTGCTAGTCTCTGGCTTAGGTACCGGCGGACAGGGTTACCTTGCTCTGGATATTACCAACCCTGCTGAATTTTCTGAAGCTAATGCGGCCTCTATTGCGCGATGGGAATTTACCGATAGCGACGATGTAGATTTAGGCTATACCTTTTCCAAGCCCTTATTGGTACGGTTGGCGAATGGCAAATGGGGGGTTATTGTTGGCAATGGCCTCAATGCTACTGAGGCCGATGGCAATGCCAGTAGCACCGGTAATGGGGTGATTTTTATTCTCGACGCCGAAGACGGTAGCCTGATTAAAAAGCTCGATACCAAGCAGGGAAGTGCCGATGACCCTAAGGGGCTGTCGCGGCCTAATGGCATTATTGGTACCTCGGCAGTGGATGAAGACGGAGACTTTATTGTTGACCGCCTGTACGCCGGAGATCTATTTGGCAATGTATGGGCCTTTGATCTGTCCAACTCTAACCCCAGTCAGTGGGCGTCAGCCTATGGTCCGGCCAATAACCCAGACCCGCTATTTGTAGCCATAGCTGATAGTGTTAAACAGCCTATAACCTCTGATCTAAAAGTAAAAAGCCATCCTTCTCAAGATGGCTTTTTGGTTTACTTTGGCACAGGCCAATATTTGGGTAAAAGCGATTTAACGGATCAGAGTCAGCAGACTTTTTATGCTATCTGGGATCGCATGGGCAACAGGTCAAATAGTTTTACCCGTTCTAGGTTACTCGAGCAAACCATGACAGAGCATGCCATTACGTCGACCGACCTACGGGGTCGAATAGTAAGCAAAAAACCCATTGTATGGGACGACGGTAGTTCATCGCAGGACGCCAATGAAAAACTTGGATGGTATATCGATTTGACAAAGGGCGAGCGCGTACATCAGGCACCCATCCTTAGAGATGGCCGTGTTATTTTCGTTACCGTAACCCCGGCCAATGATTCCTGTGCCGGTGGGGGGACTAGTTGGTTAATGGAAGTTGCTGGCGCTAATGGTGGGCGCTTAGATGAATCTGTTTTTGACTTTAACAAGGACCGTTTTTTTAATAATCGGGATATGATTAATGCGGGCGATATAGACAGTGATGGTCATGATGACTATATCCATGGCTCAGGTATTCAGCGAAAAAATGGCGGCATACTTTCACGTCCTGTCATCATTAATCACCCCGACGGCCGCACTGAATCAAAATATATTACCACCTCAAAAGGCGAGGTCGAATCCATACTGGAGGACTCTGGTCGCAACCGCCATATGCCCTGGCGAGAAATCCGTTAATGGAATACCAATTAGGAATATTAAAATGAAAGCAATAAAAAAATAACGCTACTGTTTAGTTTTCTCGTTAGCGCACTGGCCATGCCAGCGGTTTATGCTGAGCAGGAAATAGACCCCAACTGAAAAAGTGTTAAGACCAGCATCGATTTTATTGATGTAAAGCAGCGTTTAATCGTAGTGGCTGATCGCGAATTTGAGGTGCCTTTTAATACCTATATTATTAACAGCAATAACAAAGCGATTGCGTTATCTACACTGCAGGTAGGTAATCGAATTTGGCTCTATATGGACGACAGTGGATCGCAAATTAAACGTATAGAAAAACTCAAATAGAGTGAATAAAAGAGCTATGAGAAATTCTACTGTAAGCACTAGAACGCCACAGGGATTCAGCCTTATAGAGCTAATGATTGTAGTCGCCATTATTGGTGTTATCAGTGCAGTCGCCTATCCCAGCTACAGTGACCATGTCACCAAATCCAGGCGCACCGATGCGCAGGCAGTATTAATGGAAGCCTCACAATTTATGGAGCGCTATTACACTGAAAACAATCGTTATGATCATGATACTGATGGCAGTGCTGTCGAGTTGCCAGCCATTCTTCGTGAGTCTCCTCGGGATAGTCGAGCCAAGGTGTATGATATCGCCATTGCTGCGACGGCGGCGACCTACACCTTAACCGCCACGCCAAAAAATGCGCAGGCGGGAGATGGCTTTATACAGCTGACCAATACCTTTGCCAAGGGCTGGGATCGAGACAATAGTGGCGGGCTTTCCGCTGCTGAGAAAAGTTGGAGTAATCACTGATTAGATAGACATAAATGGCCTGCGCACTGAGATTAAATTTCACCTATTATCAAAAGCAGGCTGCCGAGCTATCTGGATGAAGATGCCGCAGCTCCGTTAATAAAGGCATTTGCCGGCAATAATTTAAAAGTTGAGAAGCTAACTGGAAACGGTGCAGCGCGATTAAAACTTTTTATGGGAAGAGTGCTTGATGCTTAACACGACGCAAGTAGAGCAGAATCCCAGCATAAAAAAGCGGCGTCATAAGTAGCCAGGGAAGTTGGCCTTGCAGCGTAATGGTTCGCCCCTGAAATTCAAATAGCACTGGATTCCACCAAGGACCAAAGGGTGATAGAGGTGCCCAGGATATGGGTTTCCCCACCGCTAGCTGGTCATGATAAAGAAACATCTCTACCAGTATATTTTGCCCGAGAAACAAAAACAGCAGGCACAAAAATACCGAGTGATGCCAGCGACCAAACAACTCAGGATCGCGGCCAAAAATCAGCCAAGTAACGAAAAGCCCACCGCAACAAATGGCACCAGCATCTGCCAGAGAATTAAGCAGCCAATTTAGGTGCAGCGGTATCCTTTGAGTTAAGCCTACAGCTCGACGAGCATCAACAGCGTCACCAGCGATGATGCCGTAGTTAAACCACAGTTCCCAACCAAGTGCGCAAGCAATAAAAGTACTGATATACACAGGAAGCACCCAGTTGGGGATTATTTTGCGATGATGTAACCAGGGAATGGTCAGCAGAGGGATAAGCGCACTGCTATAGACAATAATGACTAATCGCGCTTGCTCAAAGGTTAGTGTTTCCATGGCGCTCTCTACTGGTTAATGGGTAGGGTATTGTAAGACTATCTATTGATTAACTTATATAGGCAGGCTAAGGGTAGACTAATAGACTTGTAATACTGCTGAGCGAGCGTTGCATAAACCCTATAAAGGTGTGACTATTTAGGGCGGTAAATAGATTTTCAAGCTAATTAAAGGATCAAATGCCTATGAAAAACCACTCTATTCTGACCAGTTTAGTATTAATAATACTGGCGGTCTCGTTTCCCATAGCGGCAGATCAGACTGGATTGTCTTCTGCAGTAGCCGCTGAAGCTCGAGTATGGATCCAGTCGCCTGTAGATATGCAAGAGGTCAGCTCACCGGTGACTGTTGTGTTCGGTAGTGAGAGCGTCAGTATTTCTCCGGCAGGTGTAGAGCAGGAAAATAGCGGCCATCATCACCTTCTGGTTGACCTTGATGAACTGCCCGCGATGGATATGCCATTGCCCGGTAGCGCCCAGCTTATTCATTTTGGTAAGGGTCAAACAGAGACCTTATTATTGCTTGAGCCGGGCCTGCACAGCTTGCAGCTGTTGTTGGGTAATCATATCCACGTGCCCCATTCTAGACCTGTAATGTCAGAGAAAATAACGATTTTGGTTAAGTGATTGGTGCTGGGGCTTGCAGAGTTTGAGGCGCGCCCCCGAGTTGGCTACCCAAGAATGCAAATCGACTTAAAATACTGAACCCTTCGCAACGTATTGTTATGCAAGCCTGTTATGGCCGTGTTTGCTATAAGAGCCGACGGGCCACGATGACTTTTCTGTAGCATTAAAATCTGAGGTACCTGCAGCAGATCCTTTGTGTTACTTAGGATGACAGTGGTTGGTTCAGGGCGACAGCAAACAGGCACCTAAAGCGTCTTATCACTAGTCCCAGTCACCGCAAAAACCACCTCACCATCTACCAGCTGACCCTTTAACTGATCACCTGGCTTAACTTCAGCAACACTCTTAATTACTGCATTATTATTATCACGAATAATTGAGTAGCCGCGGCCCAATGTTTTAAGCGGGCTCACTGTATCAAGCAGGTGCATGGCTTGGGTGGTTTTGCTCTGCTTGAGTTCTAGCTGTTGGCTGACTGCACGCATCATCTGTTTCACTGAATTAGCCACTACCTGTTTGCGTTGGGCAATGGCGTCTTTGGGGTTTTGGCGTGTCAGTGTATCTTGCAGGTTTTGCATAGTCGCGCGCTGCTGCTGCATTTTGCCAGCCATTGCACGGCGCAAGCGAATATCCAAATGATCCAAATGCTGGGCCTGTTCTTTAAGCTTGCGACCTGGGTGTTGCAGGCGTTTTTGCAGATAATCAGTGCGCTGTTCGAGGTGCCTGATTTTGCGGATTACCGCTTCGGATAAAAGTATTTCAAAGCCTTCAAACTGGTTGAGTATGTCCTCGCCATCTGGGCTTAGCAGCTCGGCTGCTGCTGAGGGCGTTGGAGCGCGTAAATCCGCCACAAAGTCGGCAATGGTAAAGTCCACTTCATGGCCTACAGCACTCACCACCGGAATCTCACTGGTAAAGATGGCTCTGGCCACTGCCTCTTCATTAAATGGCCATAGATCCTCTAATGACCCACCGCCGCGGCCAACAATTAAGGCATCGCACTGACCCTGCT
>CAJXVK010000124.1 GCA_913060735.1 uncultured Cellvibrionales bacterium | reverse complement strand
TACACTAGATCGCTCGTCGGCAGCGTCAGATGTGTATAAGAGACAGGTATATACCCATGAAATTAAGCGACAAAGCGACATCAGTATTCTTATTAACCTTTATTAATTCAGCTGCCACGATCACTTAGACTAGATTTCCCTATTCTTATAAAGTGGATATTTTGAGAGTACTGATTTAGATGATTCAGGCAACTGTATGCACGGCTATTGTTGGCTAATAATACGTTTAGTAGGCGCTCAGTTATTTCTGTAACGTTATTACTCAGGTATTTAGACATCTAAAACTTGAATCAAGTTGCATCTAAGAGCTGGCGCATGCCATACAAAAATTAACCAGAGGAGCCTTTGGTATGGAGTTCGTCTCAATAGTACCGGGTGTTATGGCCTTGTATTCACTGACATCTGATTTAGACACGGCGCTATCAGCACCTAAGTTAGTCGAGAATTCTATTTTTGTATTAACATTTAAAGTCGGTAAGAGATTTATTATAGGAATCTTATATGGCCTATTGCATCCATCCCGCTCTTAAGATGCTATTCTTTTACACGCACTTTTAACCCTGAGTATTTTATGCCCGAAACTGGTTTGCTATCTCTGGCTCCTGTCATCATTACATTGGTCTTGTCGGTGTGGTCTCGCAATGTGGTACTAGGTCTATTTGCAGGTGTTTTCTCTGGAGTACTTCTGCTCAACGGGCCCAATGTATTCACCGGCATGAGTATTATGATCGAACAGTATTTAGTTGGCCAAGCCTCAAAAAGTTCTAATGTGGGTATTTTGTTATTAATGATTTTTGTTGCCGGTTTGGTGGGCCTCATGGAGAAGTCCGGTGGGGCGGCCGCGTTTGCGGGAATGATGACAAAGTTCATAACGAATAAGGTCAAGGCGCAGACGGCTGCCTGGACCAGTGGTTCGCTACTATTTTTTACCGACTCAGGCACACCTCTTATTGTTGGCCCACTGTTTAGACCTATTATTGATGGTTTAAAAATAAGCCGTGCTAAGTTAGCCTGGATTATTGATTCAACTGCGTCACCGGTGGCGGTTTTAATCCCATTTATAGGGTGGGGGCTTTATTCTCAAGGGCTGATCGCACAGGAATACAAAGACTTAGGTATCGAAGAGGGCGCATTTATGGCCTATATCAAGGCGGTGCCTTTTCAGTTTTACTCGATCTTGGCCGTGGCCATGGTGCCTATTGTAGTGATGGCAAAAGCAGATTTTGGCCCCATGCTCAAAGCGGAGGAAGATTGCGCTCGGGGAATTATGATGGAAAGTAGTCAGGCGCTAGAAACTGAAGTGATCAATCAGAGTAGTTTGCAAAAAGCTAAACCGATTATGGTCTGGCTGCCGCTTGGATGTATGTTGGTAATAATGTTCTCTCTGCTGGTGCCGCAGGGATTTCCAATGGATATGGCGAATATGCCGTCGAATGCTTTTAGAGCATCTTTGTCCACAGGGTATATCTGTGCTGCGGGGGTATTAATGCTGCTCATGCGCCATTATGGTGTGCGCTCATTAAGTGGTGGATTTGCATTATATTTAGAGAGCATGAGTAAAGTAGTGAGTGTGCTTATTATTCTTGTGTTAGCGTGGTCACTGGGTGCAATAGGCAAAGACTTAGGTGCGCCAGCCTATATTTCTGCATTAATAGACGGCCGATTGCCTGCTTACTTAATTCCTGCTGTTGTTTTTGTGGTTGGCGGTATTATCTCGTTTTCAACGGGCTCTTCTTGGGGAACTTACGCTATTCTAATTCCGCTAACTATTCCCATTGCGCACCAGTTTGATGCGCCAATGTATGTTGCTATTGGCGCGGTCCTGTCTGGTGGACTATTTGGAGATCACTGCTCGCCCATCTCAGATACAACGATTTTGTCAGCTACCGGTGCGGGTTGCTCACAGATTGATCATGTTAAAACGCAAATACCCTATGCTATGTTTAATGGTAGCTGCAGTCTTATCTCTTATGTGGTAGCCGGGATTACCGGTAGTATTTGGGCGTTGGGATTGGGCATGCTGTTAATGATTGCAGGCTTGATGGTCCTAAAGAAATGGTAGTCATAATTGGCCGACTAACGATCTAGCCCTACGCCCCTAAAACGGGAACTAATTCTGAACATAGCCCCGATATCTAAAAAAGGTCTGGGTGGCAGCCAGGTTGCAGTGGCTGAGCCAAGACAGTCAGTGATCAGCGAGGACTGACCGCCACTGGCGAAATCTGCCAATGTGTGTCCAAATGCGGTGCCTCGACTAACTCCCGATCCATTATAACCACCGGCAAGGTAAATATTTTTTCGTTGCTGACCAAAAAAGTTCGTACCGTTACCACTAATACCTTCAACCCCAGACCAGGCATATTCAAAAGGTACATGGACTAACTGCGGAAAGCGTTTCTCAAAGCTACTGCGGTGTATGGTCTGACGGACTTTTAACGCCCCAGGGGAGAGCAATGCGGCACCGCTGTATTCGGCAGTATTACGCAGGCATATACGACCATCTTGGGTTAACCTAAGCGTTGCACCGCCGCTATGTAAAGAGATGACCCCCCAGCTTTTGTGGCTACCAAGGCTGGCTAGCTCCTGCTTATTTAAAACTCGGGTAAAGCTTCCTGACAATGTGCTACCCATAAGACGTCTGCGTAAAAAGCCAAGTTTTGGAGCTTCATAGTTGGTCGCCATGATTAGGTTGTCGGCGGTTATTTCACCATTACCTAACTGCAGTTTTATTGGGTTGCCGTTATTAATACTTAAAACGGGGCAGTTTTCAACAAGTCTCACATTAGACGGCAGGCCATCGGCTAATCCTCGCACCAAAGCCGCAGGCTGCACTAGCGCGCCACGCTTGACATGAACGCCGGCTTGATAGAGCGACGTACCGAAACGAGCATGCATTGCCTGTTGGTCAAGGTTAGTGTGCTCAACTTCCATGGCATTGAGATAGTTAACAAAATGCTTGTGCTCTTTAACAGAGGTTTTGTCTGCGGCTCCATGATGAAAGCCGCCATTATCCCATTGACAGCTAATGGTAAGCGCTTTGATATGCTGATCTAAAATATCCAGACCGGCTTGGTTAATGCGATTGACTCGAGCGAAGTTTGCTTTTTCATCAGAGTTAAAGACGCCGGGGAAATGACTGACTCCCACCGTGAACCCCGAGTTGCGGCCAGATGCACCCTGACCGACCAATCGAGCATCAAGTAGTATGATTTCATCGTTTGGATGGAGTTCAGCTAAGCGCCGCGCACAGGCCAGCCCGGTGAGCCCGGCGCCCACGACTACCCAGGGCGTTCGAATGGCGCCTTCGATCATACTGCATGCGTGACGCGTCGATAAAAGCTCACTCCAGCCATGACGGTCAGTAGGGAAGTCCCTCGCTGAAAGCGTCATCTTCGGGCAACCATACTAGGGTTGTGCTGCGTTAGCAGCCTGAGCTGCTATGAGTGCGGCAACTTCGGCCTCCAACGCTGCTCCATCATGTGCTTGCTTAATCACGTAGGCACGCACTGCCTCTGCATCAGACGGACTCAATACATCGGCAAAAGACACCATGCCGTTGTCAGCTAGAGCACCACCACGGACGATGGCTTGCCATGCGTCTGCATCAGCCGAGACAGCCGACCAACGCAAGTCAGGCAATACGCCAGAGCTTATTGCTAGCGGGCCATGACAAACGCGGCAATTGAAGTGGTACTGCTCAAAGCCCAGCTGAATCATGTCCGCGTCACCAAACCTCTCGGTTTTAGGCGTACGTGGAGCCATGACTAAATTCGGGTCAGGTATAGATTCTGTTGCACCTAACTTAAAGGTGACGACTTTACCCACAATGGGCGGCACTGGTTGATCATAAGCAGAGCCCCCTGCAAGAGCGTAGGCAGAACCCCAACCAGTGGTTATCGTGACGTATTGATCGCCATCAATCTGATAGGTTCCGGGGCCAGATGCCGCGCCTGATTTAACATTTTGATGCCATAATTTCTCACCGGTTGCCGCATTATAAGCTGCAAACTCTCCCTCCAAGCGACCTTGAAACACTAGCCCGCCTGCGGTTGAAAGGACACCACCATTCCAAGCATTGCTATGTTCAACGCTCCAGCGCGCACTCTGAGTAATAGGATCCCAAGCAATTAGGCGACCCTTAAGCGTGGCTCTTAGTGCCATCGCTGTTGCTAGGTCCAAATCCATGGGTAAACCTGCGGCTAAGTTTGTACCCGTATTCCAGCTTTGCGAGCGCGCCTCGAAGAGAAGGTCACTGGCATAAAAGTCGGGGACTTCTTGAGCGGGTATATAGGCGAGATTAAGCTCTGGGTTAAAGGCCATTGGTTGCCAGTTGTGCGCACCTAGGGGACCTGGATTCTGCATAAATGGGGTTTTTCCATAGCGTGCCTGAGGGTTTTCTATTGGTCGTCCATCGACGTCTAAACCCTCGGCCCAATTCTGCGGTACAAAGGATTCACCCGAAATAAACGTGCCGGTGGCAGCATCCAATAGGTAGTAGAAACCGTTTTTAGGGGCCTGCATGGCAACCCGCCGTATTGCCCCATCCACTCCGATTGGTAGATCAGCCAAAATAATCGTTTGGGTGGCGGTATAGTCCCAATTGTCTCCAGGAGTAGTTTGAAAATGCCACTTATAACTCCCGGTTGTGGCATCGACAGCAACAATAGAGGATAAAAATAGATTATCGCCTTTGCCAAAATCACGAACATCGCGGTTCCAAGGTGAGCCATTTCCCACACCAAAGATAATACTGTCATTCACATCATCGTAGACAATCGAATCCCAAACTGTACCGCCACCGCCATCTGTGGTCCAGGCACCTTCGTCGCCCCAAGTGAGATTACCAATATCCGCGAGTGCGCTGTCAGAGACAGCACCATCAGGCTGTTTGTTGGGGTTTGGTACCGTATAAAAACGCCAAACCAGATCACCCGTAGCAGCAGAGTAGGCAGTTACATAGCCTCGAACACCCAGTTCTGCACCGCCATTACCAATAAGTACGTTTCCTTTAACCACTCGCGGTGCACCGGTTATGGTGTAAGGCTTTGACTGGTCAACGGTCACAGTGCTCCAGACCTTTTCGCCAGTGGCTGCATCTAAGGCTTCAAGCCGCCCATCAATGACGCCGACATAGACATTTCCCTGCCATACTGCCACGCCGCGGTTAACGACATCGCAACAGGCTTTGGCGCCAACTGCTCGATCAACATTAGGATTATAAACCCACAGTTCACGACCCGTTTTTGCATCAAGGGCATAGACTACCGACCAAGCAGACGTAACATACATGACTCCATCTACCACAATTGGCGTAGATTCAACGCCACGCTCTGTCGCAAGGTCATAGGTCCAAGCCTGTCTCTTATACACATCTGACGCTGCCGACGAGCGATCTAGTGTAGAT
>CAJXVK010000123.1 GCA_913060735.1 uncultured Cellvibrionales bacterium | reverse complement strand
CCCCTGGTGTTTGGGTTGTCATGCCAATGGCATTGCCCAGTAGCTACGTTCGGACAGGATAACCGCTGAAAGCATCTAAGCGGGAAGCCCCTTCCAAGATTAATTTTCCCTGGGACTTTAAGTTCCCTAAAGGGCCGTTCAAGACTAGGACGTTGATAGGTTGGATGTGGAAGCGCTGTGAGGCGTTGAGCTAACCAATACTAATTGCCCGTGAGGCTTGACTATATAATGCAAGCGAGACGACGGACAGATTGTCTGAAGTACATGCTAGCCATGAAAAAATTGTATTCAATAATCATCGACCTAATTTGTCGAATGTAGTTTTGCATTCTCTGCCAGCAGAAGGAGGTCCTTCGCTGCGCTCAGGATGGTATTCAACACTACGTTCTTCATACCAGTTTGCCTGGTAACCATAGAGAACTAGAACCACCTGATCCCATACCGAACTCAGTAGTGAAATGGTTCATCGCCGATGGTAGTGTGGGGTTTCCCCATGTGAGAGTAGGTCATTGCCAGGCTTCTAAATTAAAAACCCCCAGTGTCTTTGATGCTGGGGTTTTTTTCTATCTGGGCATTAGCAATAACCTACGGTCATACCCAGAGCACTCGCGTTGCTCGCGGGGCAAGCTTTTGCCAGGCTTCTAAATTAAAAACCCCCAGTATTCTTGATGCTGGGGGTTTTTTCTATCTGGGCAAAATGCCCCGCTGGCAACAGATACTCAGATAATTATATAGGTGTGTGGGTATCCCCGCGTCTGTACAATGCTGGATATAAAAATTAAAAGGCGCAATCTTGAATCATAAAGCCCGCAGAGCTGTTTTTAGGTCAGGCCTCTGGGAAGGCACTCACCCACAGATGACTATTATGGCAATGTTGGTGGTTATTGGTTTTTCCATCACTACGATTGTCAATGATGTAGCCGCGAACCAATTGTTCATCAATATCAAAATGTGGCTCGAAGGCAACTTAGGTTGGCTCTACATCCTTATTATCTGTGCCATTATCTTTTTTTGTCTGTTCCTGATGCTAAGCCCCTTTGGGCGAATAAGACTGGGTGCTGACAATGAAAAGCCGGAGTTCTCAACGTTTTCATGGTTTGCCATGCTATTTAGTGCCGGTGTTGGCGTTGGCTTGTTGTTCTGGAGTATCGCCGAGCCCATTTATCACTTCCAAGCTAACCCCTTTCTGGCGATGCGCGGTGAACAGCCTAATACTGAAGCTGCGGCTCAGACAGCCATAGATATTGCCGTCTTTCACTGGGGTCTGCACGCCTGGGCAATCTATGCCTTGACTGGTCTGTGCCTTGGATACTTTGCCTATAGAAAACGGATGCCCCTAACCATTCGTTCCGCGCTCTATCCTATCTTAGGAGATCGTATCTACGGCCCAATTGGCCATGCCGTCGATTTACTGGCAGTGTTTGCGACTATCTTTGGTGTCGCCACGACATTAGGGCTGGGTGTGGTGCAGATAAATACTGGGCTCAACTACTTATTTGGCATCGCCGTGTCCACGTCTAATCAGATTATAGTCATTACCCTGGTAACAGCTGCCGCAACGGTTTCGGCCGTCTCTGGTGTTGAGAAAGGCATTAAGCTTATTAGCGAGTGGAATATTCGGCTGACGGTTATTTTACTAAGTATATTTTTATTAGCCGGCCCCACAGTCTTTATTGTGAACGTATTTTTCACCAGCCTCGGTGATTACTTATCAGAGTTCATTAGCATGGGTGTCTGGATAGCGCCGTTAGAAAGCAGAAGCTGGCAGGGTAACTGGACTATTTTTTATTGGGCCTGGTGTGGAGCCTGGGCGCCTTTTGTAGGTATGTTTATCGCCCGTATATCCAAAGGTCGCACCATTAGAGAATACCTGATTGGTGCCATGGTTATACCTACACTAGTGGGCATGCTGTGGCTAAGCATTTTTGGTGGCACAGCAATGTATATCGAGTTATATGGTCCTGGTGGGCTTACTCAAGCCGTTAATGCTGATATGACGGCCGCACTTTATCGCTGTATTGAATTGCTAGGTCTGGGCTCAGCCACCTTGGCTGTCGCTGCGTTAGCAACCTTTTTACTACTAACTTGGTTTGTGACTTCAGCAGATTCCGGTACCCTGGTTTTGTGCACGATACTGTCAATGGGTAATAAACATCCGCCCAAACATCTGCGTCTATTCTGGGGTGTGAGTGAGGGATTAGTAACTGCAGCATTACTTATGGCCGGCGGCATTGCGGCGTTAAAAAGCATTTCGATTATTGTCGCCTTGCCGTTTTTGCTAATTTTGATTCTTATGTCGATAGGACTTGCTTCAGCACTTTATCGTGATGGAGCCTAGCCGCAAAGTCATCGCAGGTTTGCTTAGCGATTGCAGCACATCGGCGCGAGAATAGTGGGCACTTAAGGCATAATGCCCTCATTGTAAAACTTGCGAGCGCAGCAGATGGAATACGTTTTTTATCTAGGCCTAGGGGCTGTTTCAGGCTTAATTAGCGGCCTGTTTGGTTTGGGCGGGGGAGCTATTATTGTGCCGCTGCTGATATTTGCCTTTGCCGCTCAGGGAATTTCACCAGAGATCGCCACTCATTTAGCGATTGGTACCTCCTTAGCCACCATCATTATCACTTCTTTAAGCTCCATCTATACGCATCATCAAAAAGACGCCATTCGATGGGATCTAGTTATGCGGGTTGCTCCTGGCATTATCCTTGGTTCGGCCCTAGGCAGTGTGTTTGCCATATCTCTGGAAGGTCTTTTACTGCAGCTGATGTTTGGGGGCTTTATGATTTTTATTGGCCTACAGATGCTCTTTTATAAGGTGATTTCTGCCCAGCGACCACCACCTGCGGCGGTAGTTCTCGCGGCAGCGGGCACTGGTATAGGTGGCATTTCGGCACTATTTGGCATTGGCGGAGGTTCGTTAACTACTCCATTTCTAACCCATGTTGGAATCAGAATTCACCAGGCTGTTGGTTCTGCGGCAGCATGCGGGTTACCAATTGCCTTGGTGGCGAGCCTAGTTTATAGCAGCCCTAACTTGGTTGGCGAAGAGTTGCCAGGCGCCAGCTTGGGTTATATATTCCTACCCGCTTGGCTGGGGATCATTGTGACCAGCACACCCTTTGCGCGCATTGGAGCGCTGTTGGCGCACAGGGCAAATGAGCGAATCTTAAAGCAATCATTTGGCTGGCTGATGCTAGTGCTCGGCGTTCGCTTTGTTTGGATTAACATCTCAGGATAACAGTAACTATTAGGGCGACTAATGTGTCTGACTTACAAGATAAAATTTTAAATATACTCAAAGACGGCAATTTTCATTCTGGCGAAAGCTTGGGTGATCAGCTCGGTGTCAGCCGCACGGCAGTGTGGAAGCAACTCCAAAAACTGGAAGAGATGGGCTTGCAGGTCGAATCTGTTAAGGGCACGGGTTATCGCGTTGCTAATGGGTTTGACCTGTTATGCCAAGATAGCATTGCGGCTCATCTATCTAGTGCTAATGCTCAGATGCCACGTCAGATAGAAATATTCCAAACTCTTGATTCAACCAACAAATATGTGCGCGATCGTGCTGAACAATCGGATTACTCCGCTTCTGTCGTCTTCGCCGAGCGCCAAACTTCGGGCCGTGGGCGCCGTGGCAAAACATGGGTTAGTCCCTTTGCGGCAAATATCTATATGTCCATCCTGTGGGAATTTGAGCAGGGAGCTCAGGCACTTGAAGGCCTAAGCCTCGGTATTGGCGTCGCTGTGCGTCGGGCGTTGGCTGAGCTGGGATTAGATAATATCCGCTTAAAGTGGCCGAATGACATCTATATCGCCGATAAAAAACTGGGTGGCATCCTGCTTGAGATGATTGGTGATCCCGCGGGCCAGTGTTCCGTGATTATTGGTGTGGGCATCAATGTTTCCATGCCTGAGTCCACAGCAACTGATATTGATCAGCCTTGGACTGATTTGCGAACGGAGTCCAAAGAGCCAATCTCACGAAACAAATTGGCTGCAGTTTTAGTTGATAATATCTTTACCCTGTTGGATGACTTCGAAACAGTGGGCTTTGCTGGTTATCGAGATGAATGGCAGGCCGCGGACGCCTTTAAAGGGCAGCAAGGCACGATTAGTACGCCGCGAGACTCCATTTCAGGCACCGTCGTCGGTGTAGATAATAGTGGTGCGGTGCAATTACGTTTGGCTGATGGCAAAGTGCAGAGTTTTATAGGTGGCGAACTTAGCCTGAGGCGAACTAAATGAATTTACAAATCGATGTGGGCAATACTCAAGCCAAGTGGCGCGTTGTTAAGGGCGACCAGGTCTTGCAGCGCGGATCTCAGGAAACAACCACACTGACCGATGGCCAGCTTGATCTCTCCGCTATTTCCTCAATTACTGATGCACGCCTCTGTTCAGTAGCTAACCCTGATATCGCGCGGTCGATAGGCCTCCATTTAGCCCAACAATTTAATGTCCAACTCCAGCTTGCGCAGGTTTCAGCCAATGCTGGCGGTGTGTCCTGTGGCTACGAGCAGACTCAAGCTTTAGGGGTTGATCGTTGGCTAGCAGTAGTCGCAGCCTATCAGCAGTATCAGGGCGCAGTGTTAGTTGTCGATGTGGGCAGTGCTATGACGCTTGATTTGGTGTCACCTGATGGCCAGCATGTTGGCGGTTATATATTGCCCGGCCTGCGCCTAATGCGCGAGGCCCTGTGGCGCGGTACTGATAAGGTTCGGACTGCAGAGGAAGTTGAGCCTATAGATGCACTTAATATGCTCGTCCCCGGCGCCATCACTGAAGATGCTGTTAACAGAGGTTGCCTGCTTGCCGCTGTAGCGGTGGTTGAGAAATTGGCCTCCACCTACCCAGCAGCCGTGGTCATCACTGGCGGCGATGCACCGACATTGATAGATGCGTTATCACTAAAAGCAGACTACAATCCAGATTTGGTTTTAGCTGGCCTGTCCGTTCAGGATCTAGAGCTGGTGCCGGCCTGATGAAATGGCTAGTGCTTATGGCGCTATTGGCAAACCTGTTGTTTTTTATTGCACACAATAACCGGACTGTTACACCAGTTTCCGCTTATGGGTCTAATGGTAGTCACGCCGGGCAGAATGCACCCAGCTTGCTGTTACTAGCTGAACTGCCAGAACCTATCGAACGTCAGTTGGCTATCAACACTAACTCTTCTCCTGCTCATTCAGCGCAATCTGATTGGTGCGAGCTAATTGGCCCGTTTATAGCGGAGCAGCACCTTGAAAAAGCGCAGGTGAAACTGGCTATTGCAGGGTTTGAGGCTGAATCGTTGCACAGATCCAGGCCTCCAAATGCCCGATTTTGGGCCTATATAGGTGCTCAAGATGACCGCAATAGCATGCTGGCCAAACTCGCAATGTTGCGTAAGAACAATATCTGTCTCTTATACACATCTCCGAGCCCACGAGACCAGAGAGGATCT
>CAJXVK010000122.1 GCA_913060735.1 uncultured Cellvibrionales bacterium | reverse complement strand
GTAATGCAGTCATGGGCCGATGCCGAATGGTTCACTAATAACGATGTCGTACCACAGAGCATCAAAGTAGCCGTATTTAAAGCCACCGGCGAAATCAATACCGATGACCTCTCCCCTGCACAGGACGCTTGGTCGCGCCCCGATATCCCCTTACACGCCCGCGCCATGTTTAAAATGACCCGCGATGGTATGCACCCAGAAGAGCACGGTGTAACCGGCCCCATGACCCAAATCGACGAACTAAAAGCCCGCGGTTTGCCTGTAGCCTTTATCGGTGACGTAGTAGGAACAGGCTCATCTCGTAAGTCAGCTACAAACTCAGTGCTGTGGTTCTTCGGCGAAGATATGCCCGGCGTGCCTAACAAGCGCAGCGGCGGCATCTGCTTTGGCAGCAAAGTCGCCCCCATCTTCTTTAACACCATGGAAGATGCCGGCGCCTTAGTCTTTGAAGCTCCAGTAGACAATATTAACAATGGCGACGTGATTGAGATCTTCCCTTATGAAGGCAAAATCCTTAACGAAGCTGGCGAAATCGTTTCAGAATTTGAACACAAATCAGAAGTGATTCTCGATGAAGTACAGGCCGATGGCCGTATCAACCTGATCGTAGGCCGTGGTTTAACCCAACGTGCCCGCGAGCATATGGGTCTTGCCCCATCAGACGTATTCCGTCAGCCAACCGCACCCATAGAATCTGACGCAGGCTACACGCTAGCCCAGAAAATGGTCGGCAAAGCCTGTGGCACCGACGGCATCCGCCCCGGCACTTACTGCGAACCCAAAATGACCACCGTTGGTTCACAGGACACCACCGGCCCAATGACCAGAGACGAGCTAAAAGACCTTGCTTGCCTGGGCTTCTCAACCGACTTGGTGATGCAGTCATTCTGTCACACCGCGGCCTATCCCAAGCCCGTTGATATCAGCACCCAGCACAGCCTGCCCGACTTTATAATGAATCGCGGCGGTGTTTCACTGCGTCCTGGTGACGGCATTATTCACAGCTGGCTTAACCGTATGCTACTCCCAGATACAGTGGGAACAGGTGGCGATTCACACACAAGATTCCCTATGGGCATTTCATTCCCCGGCGGTTCCGGCCTAGTCGCTTTCGCAGCGGCAACCGGTGTTATGCCATTGGATATGCCAGAGTCAGTGCTAGTGCGCTTTAAAGGCAAAATGCAGCCCGGCATCACATTGCGTGATCTGGTGCATGCCATTCCTTACTATGGTATTAAAGAAGGGTTGTTGACCGTAGAAAAGAAAGGCAAAAAGAACTTCTTCAGCGGCCGCATCTTGGAAATTGAAGGTGAAGGCATCGAAGGCCTAACCGTTGAGCAAGCCTTTGAATTATCAGACGCCTCCGCCGAACGTTCAGCCGCAGGCTGCACCATTAAGCTAGGTGAAGATTCAGTTGCTGAGTATCTAAAATCAAACGCCACCCTGCTGCGCTGGATGATCGCCGAAGGCTATGGCGATGTGCGTACCTTAGAGCGCCGCGTACGCAAAATGGAAGAGTGGCTTGCAGAGCCGACACTGATGTCAGCGGATGCTGACGCAGAATATGCTGCGGTTATTGAAATTGATCTGGCCGATATTAAAGAGCCCATCGTCTGCTGCCCCAATGATCCAGATGATGCCAAGCTGCTTTCAGAAGTTGCCGGCGACAAAGTTGACGAAATCTTTATTGGTTCCTGTATGACTAACATCGGCCACTTCCGCGCCGCCGGTAAACTCCTAGACGAAGCCGGTTCAGTAGACTCCAGATTCTGGATCTGCCCTCCGACGCGTATGGATGCCCACACGCTGATGGAAGAAGGCTACTACAATATCTATGGCAAAGTTGGCGCTCGTACTGAGATGCCAGGCTGTTCATTGTGTATGGGTAACCAGGCGCGTGTATTAGCCGGTGCAACCGTACTGTCGACGTCTACCCGTAACTTCCCCAACCGTTTGGGTGATGGCGCCAATGTTTACCTGACCAGTGCAGAGCTCGCCTCTGTGGGTGGTATTTTGGGTCGACTGCCAACGCCTGCCGAGTATATGGAATATGCCAGCAAGATCGATTCAATGGCGGCTGAGGTTTATAGCTATATGAACTTTGACCAGATTGAGTCATTCCAGAAGTCAGCGGAGGAAGGCAAGCTGATTGCGGCAGAGCAGATTATCGAAGTTAGCTAAACCGACTTTTAGGCTCAAATAAAAAACCCCGCAAAAGCGGGGTTTTTTTATGGCTTAGGAAGAGATCTGATCTAAAGGCTGAGATCCTTCGACTCGCTGCGCTCCCACAGGGTAGGAGCTTAAACTCTCTCTGGCTAACAGGCCGTCGGCTTATCACATATAGGCGTTGGAGGTATCCGTATGGTCGGTCACATCCTTAACGCCTTTCAATTCAGGGATCTTTTCCATCAGGGTTTTCTCAACCCCTTCTTTCAACGTCAGATCCACCGCAGAACAGCCCTGACAACCACCGCCAAACTCTAGTACAGCAAAACCTTCGGCCATCTCAGAAAGCGACACAACCCCCCCATGAGACGCTAAACCAGGATTAATCTCGTTATACAGCAGATAATTCACTTTATCTTCAATGGGGCTATCGTCTGTCACATTGGGCAACCTTGAGTTGGGCGCGCGAATCGTTAGCTGGCCACCAAACTTGTCTTCGGCAAAGTCAACTTTGGCTTCATCTAGAAAGGGGATGCTGCGCTGCTCAAAGTAGGCGTTAAACGCTTCGTACTCAACCACCATATCTTCTTCGTTGTGCTCGCCGGGGCGGCTGTAGGCAATACAGGTTTCAGCTTTAGGTGTGCCCGGATCGCTGACAAACATCCGCACGCCAATACCCTCGCAGTTTTGTTTTTCGAGCAGGCCAGCAAGATACACTTGCGCTGATTCTGTAATGGTCACGTTAAGCATGGTTATATCCTAAAATCCAATCTAGAGAGTCTATGTTTAAGTAAATATGTTAGGTATTTTACGCCATCGCCCTGATCAGGCCAACGCTTACTTGATATTAAAGGTCGCTTTTTAGATTTATCTTGGTATTATGCACATCCATCAAAATATTTTGATGCAGCAGGCAAATAAAGGCACGGAGCAGCATTATGTCGCAAAAGATACTAGACGCAGCCCAGCAACGCATTTTAGTTCTGGATGGCGCCATGGGTACCATGATTCAGCGTCATACCCTCGAGGAAGAACATTTCCGCGGGGATCGTTTTGCCGACTGGCATACCGACCTTAAGGGCAATAACGACCTGCTTAGCCTGACTCAGCCCGAGATTATCTGCGATATCCACCGAGCCTACCTTGAGGCCGGTGCAGATATTATTGAGACCAATACCTTTAACTCGACCCAAGTTTCTCAGGCAGATTATCAAATGGAGACGATCTCTCGCGAGATCAATGTTGCCTCTGCCCTGCTTGCGCGCAAGGCCGCGGATGAGTTCGCCACGCCTGAGCGACCACGCTTTGTTGCCGGCATTCTCGGGCCCACCAGCCGCACCGCCTCGCTTTCGCCAGATGTAAATGATCCGGGTGCCCGCAATGTGACCTTTGATGAGCTGGTCGAAAACTACACAGAATCGACCCATGCTCTGATTGAAGGCGGTGTGGACCTGATAATGGTCGAGACCATCTTCGACACCCTAAATGCTAAAGCCGCTTTATTCGCGGTGCAAGAGGTGCTTGAAGCCCTAGATCTTGAGCTACCCATTATGATCAGTGGCACCATTACCGATGCCAGCGGGCGAACCCTGTCCGGACAAACCCCCGAAGCATTCTGGAACTCTGTGCGCCACAGCAACCCTATTAGTGTTGGCTTAAATTGCGCGCTGGGCCCCAAAGAGCTGCGCCCTCATCTGCTGGATATTTCTACTGTGGCCAACACCTTGGTTACCGCCCATCCCAATGCCGGCCTGCCCAATGAGTTTGGTGGCTACGATCTGGATCCCGTGAATATGGCGGAGACGGTGGCAGAGTTTGCCAGTGCTGGCCTGCTAAATATTGTGGGAGGTTGTTGCGGCACCACGCCGGAGCATATTCGCGCCATTGCAGATGCTGTGGCCACCATAAAGCCTCGACAGATTCCCACCATCGAGCCCGCCTGCCGCCTCTCCGGTTTAGAGCCCTTTACCATCACCTCTGAGTCACTGTTTGTAAATGTGGGCGAGCGCTGTAATGTCACCGGCTCGGCAGCTTTTAAGCGCCTGATTCTAGAAGAGAATTACGATGCCGCCCTGGCGGTTGCCCAGCAGCAGGTGATCAATGGCGCGCAGATTATTGATGTGAATATGGACGAAGGCATGCTCGAGTCATTGCCCGCCATGGTCACCTTTTTAAATTTGATTGCCTCGGAACCGGAAATCTCCCGCGTGCCGATTATGGTCGACTCGTCAAAATGGGAAGTGATTGAAGCTGGCCTCAAGTGTATTCAAGGCAAGTCAGTGGTCAACAGCATCAGCCTCAAAGAAGGTGAAGCCGACTTTATTGAAAAAGCCAAACTGTGCAAAAAGCATGGTGCCGCGATTGTGGTGATGGCCTTTGATGAAGATGGTCAGGCCGACAACCTCGAGCGTCGCCAGCAAATCTGTCAGCGCAGCTACGATATGCTGGTCAATGAAATTGGCTTCCCCGCGGAAGATATTATCTTTGACCCCAACGTGTTTGCAGTGGCTACGGGTATTGAAGAACACAATCGCTACGGTCTCGACTTTATTGAAGCCAGTGGCTGGATTAAAAAGAACCTGCCCCATGCGCTGATCAGCGGCGGTATATCTAACGTCTCATTCTCGTTCCGCGGTAATAATCCGGTGCGCGAGGCCATTCACTCGGTGTTTCTCTACCATGCGATTCGCGAAGGCCTGAGCATGGGCATTGTTAATGCCGGGCAATTAGCCGTGCACGACGACCTACCCAACGAGCTGCGTGATGCAGTTGAAGATGTGGTGTTGTTCCGCACACCCGAGGGCACAGAAAACCTATTGGCAATTGCTGATAAGTACCGTGGCGATGGCTCGACCCAATCTAAAACTGAAGATCTGAGCTGGCGTGAAGGCAATGTGAACCGCCGCCTTGAACACGCATTGGTTAAAGGCATTACCACCTTTATTGAAGAGGACACCGAAGAGGCTCGCCAGGGCGCTGAACGCCCACTGCATGTGATTGAAGGGGCGCTGATGGACGGTATGAATATCGTCGGCGACCTGTTTGGCTCAGGAAAAATGTTTCTGCCGCAGGTGGTTAAGTCGGCCCGCGTCATGAAACAGGCCGTGGCCTATTTGCAGCCCTATATTGAAGATGAAAAAGATGCCACCGCCAGTGCCAATGGCAAAATCCTAATGGCCACGGTTAAAGGTGATGTGCACGATATTGGCAAAAATATTGTCGGCGTCGTGCTGCAGTGCAATAACTATGAGGTGATCGACCTCGGCGTGATGGTGCCCGCGCAAAAGATTTTGGATGC
>CAJXVK010000121.1 GCA_913060735.1 uncultured Cellvibrionales bacterium | reverse complement strand
ATCTACACTAGATCGCTCGTCGGCAGCGTCAGATGTGTATAAGAGACAGGTCTCAATGCTGGTTCGATTGTGGTGATTGGTGATATCCAAGTTATCTAGATTTATATCTTCGTGGGACAAAGTAGCCTACCAGAATAGTTTTAACCATTTTTGCGGGGTTTTTATTTTAGCTAGGCGCCGCACAAGCATATAGGCTAGGCTAAGCGATCCCCTTGCCGACTCCGCCACGCCTGTATTGAGAATTCCCTATGAAAATAGCTTTTACCACCGATTTTAAAAATGTCTGGATTCTAAGCCTAAGCTGCGCTCTGGCGGGCTCTATCATTCCGCTAATGGTTCTAGTAGGCAGTTTGGTGGGGGCAGAGCTAGCGCCCTCCACAACTTGGGCCACGACACCTATCGCTCTGATGATTTTAGGCACCGCACTCGCGGTTATCCCCGTCTCCCGCAGCATGCAAACTCTAGGGCGTAAAAAAGCCCTTTGGCTGTTTATGGGGCTGGGTATTGCGGGCTGTGGGCTGGCCACGATTTCTCTGCAGCTACAGAGCTTCACCATGTTTTGTCTCATCTCGGTGCTGCTTGGCACAACCAACACAGCACTATTGCAAATCCGCTCTATTGCCATGGAAAATGTAGCGGCCATGTTCCTGCCATCCTTTATCGCGCCGTTATTATTTAAGTACTTTAAGATCAGAGGCATGATAATACTGGGGTTGATCTGCTACTGCGCCACCATGCAGCAGATGCTACTCGGCTGCCTAATTCCGATCTGTTTGATGGTGGAGATGCTCATCTGGGAGGGCCTTAAAGGCACTCGGGCTCAAGCCATAGAAAGTTAGCCGCGATAAATACAGCCGCTGGTGCAGGTCTCTTTTATCTGCACCGCGCTCAGCAATGGCAGTCTGGGCTTAAGCTTCTGCCAGATCCACAGAGCCAGATTTTCACTGGTAGGGTTTTCCAAGCCTTCAATATCGTTAAGGTAATGATGGTCGAGCTGATCGTAAATCGGTGCAAAGGCCTGTTTGATATCCCCAAAGTCCATAATCCATCCAGTCTGCTCTCCGACAGGCCCCTCGACATAGATCGAAACCAAAAATGAATGCCCATGCAGGCGCGCACATTTATGCCCTTCTGGAACATTTGGCAGGCAATGAGCGGCTTCGATACTAAATTCTTTATAAATCTGCATTTTTTGGGTTCAAAACGAGTGAAATTAGGCGGTATATTAGGGCTGTCAAATGAATATGTATATAGCACCAGAAAACGTTTGACAGGCATCTTCAATTCGGTAGAATGCGTCGCTCTCTCAGGGGGTGGTTAGCTCAGCTGGTAGAGCATCGCCCTTACAAGGCGAGGGTCACAGGTTCAATCCCTGTACCACCCACCAATAGAGTAAATGATTCACGGACCGGTAGTTCAGCTGGTTAGAATGCCGGCCTGTCACGCCGGAGGTCGCGGGTTCGAGTCCCGTCCGGTCCGCCATAATCAATAATTAAACCTCTTCTAAATAGAGGTTTTTTTATGTCTGACGATTTTAGCTAGATTCATGTCATTAAAAGTAAGTTCTTGCCTATTAAAGATAATCCCAAGATGCATAATGTGGATTACCACCTGTTGATCTAATCCAATAAGATGCAATTCTATTTAATATTTATGTAAATTTGAGTAGATATTTTTTGCTTTAAAAGAAGATAGATGCAGCTTAAGAGACCGCGAGTTTAAGTCTGCCGGTAAAAATGGCGATGAACTTTAAGTTACTGCTAGTTTGCCGCTATCTATAGCTACAGACAACTACCTGCAAATCAATTTATCATCCTCCACACAACTTGATGTATCATTCTGGGGCAGCATAAAAAAGAACAGGCTAGGGTATGTCGGTAAGATTTGACCACCAATTTAATCACTCAGCAGATCAGCTATGGGCCATCGTGGGTACACCTGATCGTATCGACTGGGTGCCGGGCGCGGCCAGCTGCACATATGATGGTGAGGTGCGGTCTCTATCCCTGCCCGGTGCTGGAGATATTAAGGAAAGAATTCTAAGCCGCGACGACGATCAGCGCACCATGGAATATTCCTGTTTTGAAACCCCCGCCCCACTGGAATCTCATCATGCCAGCATGCAGATAATCCCGAACGCTGATGGCTGCCGCCTGATCTGGGAAACTGCTGTAACACCGGTGGCCTTTGAGAGCTTTATTCGCACCAGCATGGAAAGATGCCTAGAAAGAATTAACGAAATTTTGAAAAGTTAGAACCGCATTTCCAGCATCTCAGCGTTTACCGCCGCCAGTATTTGCTCATCAGGCTTTTCACTCAACCGAGCCACAGGAATACTGTCGCGAATCTTCTCGGCACTATCTATCAGACAAATTTCCGTTTTTGCTAGCGGCCCTGAAGTAAACCCACTGGTACCCATACCTTCTTGAACACGGCTAATCAGATCTGTGTCTTCAGCATTGACCTGGCGGTTAATACGCCAGTTTAGATACCTAGCCACCTGTACTTCTCGCCGATCATCGGGCAACGCATAAGGCAGTTCCCGAATCATGGTAGTGGTGGCGCTAATAGGGATAAACTGCATAAAGTCCATCTGTTCCGGATACACATCAAAGGCCAGATTTGGCCACAGCCGGTAATACACCCAGTGCCGCTGTTTATCGGCGGCTAAATGGTCGACAAAAGGCATAATTTGATCATACAGACGATTAGATAATGTGTTCTTGCGGCTCTCACGCACATCGCCCCACATCTTATGAATATAGCCACCGGCCTCACTCACATCCAAGCCATAGCTATTGCCCACCAGCGCAGATAATCCAGGGTGTGCCACATGGATATGCAGGGCATCCACATAGTTGTCGGCAATTTGCTTCCAATTAACGTTGCGCGGACGCATTACCACGCGCGCCAAGGGTTCTAATTCTTCTAACCGGTAGGGTAGGATTTCCTCAAGGTATGGGGCAAATTGGTCGGCGACACTGGGGCCATCTTCAGGCAGTATTTTGACAAAAATAAAGCCCTGAAATATTTCCATCTCAACCGCTTTTAAACCATGGCTGGCATCATCAAGATCGGCAAACTGATCGCGGTATGGCACGCTGGCCAAATTACCAGACAGGTCATAGCCCCAGGCGTGATAGGGACAGGTAACGCGCTTGCCACAGTTGCCCGAATCACCATCGAGCAACCTCGCTGCGCGATGCGAGCAAACATTGTGGAATGTACGCACAACGCCGTCATCACCACGAATAGCGACAATGCGCTCGTCAAACAACTCAAAGGTAAAGTAATCGCCATTATTGGGAATATTGGACAGATGGCAAACCAGCTGCCAAGTCGATAAAAATAGCGCTCTCTTCTCTAACTCAAAAAAAGCATCACTCGAATAAGTCCAGCTTGGTAGGCTTCGAAAATTAGTTGTCATAATGGTAACTCTAGCTAGTCGTCTTAATTTAAATACGCTGCAGCGGGCGCGTCAAACAGGTCGGTCCACCCTCACCTTTGCGACTAATTTCCGATCCAGTGTAAGTTACCACAGTGCAACCTGCGGCCTCTAACCTGGCCTTAACGCCCGGCAGATTTTCAAGCATCAGTGCTGAACGAGGTGCCATAGCCAACACATTACAACCCATGGGCAGATATTCCTCTTCCGGTACATCGACAAATGCTATGCCCTGCTGCTGTAACCACAAAATAAAATCTTGAGGCATAAAGGGTCTGTATATCAGGGCCAAATCTTTATCTAGCGGGGAGATTATGGACATTAAATGAAGCACATCATCCGGATGATCGGGATCCGGAAGCTCAACCACAAATAATTCAACCTCAGTGCCGAGAATATCTTGCAGCTGCCTAATACCCTCTTCATTGGTGCGCGGGCCCAAGCCTACAGCGGCATGGTGCTCATCTAACCAGATAAAGTCCCCGCCCTCCAATGTGCCTGGGCTGGTGATTTGCCCGGCCACTGTATGGCCCAACTGGGCATAGACAGCAGCGTTTGCCGCGGCCTCCGGCGTGCGACTTGCGCGACCCATATTGCATACTATTAGCCCCTTAGGGCTGACCAAAATACTGTCTCTGGTATAAATACTGTCGATGGTCAAGGTATCTGCCGCTGGCAGCTCAATCACCTCGTCACAATCTAACTGCGACAAGAACGCCTCATATTCAGCTAGTGCAGCAGCCATATCTGGCTTGTCATGGAAACGCAGCGCCTGCCACTCAGAGGCTAACTTTTCGTCACTGACAAAGGCATTCTGTGCGTGGCGCACAGCGACCTGTGCGATTTTGGAATATTCGTCAAATTTCAACATCTCATTCTCTCGTATCTCTACTTTCTTTTTTTCTTTCTGCCTAGGGCTATTCTGTCGACTCTTCTCTTACTAGGGCATAAAAAGGCATGCCCATCAGGATCAACATAAACGAATAAAATACAATTTCTGCGCCGGCACCCCAGATCGCGAAAAATGAATATAGGAATGCCGCAATAGCTAGACCAATGGCCCTATTACGCCCAGCACCCGCATCATCACGCTTTAAAAAGTAAAACTCAGCGACCGCTGAAAACGCGTAAGCCATCAATGTCGACAGGGTCGATAACATAGCCATAAAGGTGAATGCGGCCACTAGGCCCTTAGTGTAATTCAGCATTAATAGTGCGCTCACAAATAGACCTGACACAATAAATGAAAAAGCAGGAGTGCCCGACTTACTCAAGGTGGCAAACCTAACTGGCAGCAGATGATCCTTGGCTGCCGCTAAAGGAACATTGCCCGCCGTCAATGTATTAGCATTTAATGAACCCAGAGTAGAAATAAGCGCACCTACAGTGATAAATGCACCGCCAATTGGCCCCATTATTTTTGTTGCCGCCAATGTAAAGGGCGCAGTAGATATCAGCAATTCTTCAGCCGGAACCACCAGTGCAATCGATAGGCTCACCAAAAAGTAAATCGTCAATATTGTTAATACTGAGGCTATTAGAATACGCGGGATCATCTTGTCTGGCTCGGCCATATTATCGGCAGGTACAGTAGCCGTTTCTATCCCCACAAAAGACCACATTACTAACGTAGTTACTGTCGCTAATAAGGCTATAGGGTGCAGTTCGGTAGGATTAATCGGCGGCAATAGCTCTGGCTGCATATTGGCAAAGCCCATCACTATCATCACCAGCAACGGCACTATTTTAAGCAGCGTGGTAACCACCTGAAAACTACCGCTACCCTCTACACTGCGAATATTTAATCCGATGATAGTCCACACCAACGCCAGCGAAACAACCAGCGATGCAACCGCTGACTGGGCTATCAATGGTACAAATACACCCAGATAGCCGACAAAGGCCGTCGCTATTCCCGCCACCGCAGCTATGCAGGCAATCCAGTAAGTCCAGGCAATCAAAAACCCGGCAAAGTTTCCCAAGCCAGCACGCACATAGGCATAGGGACCACCCAGCTTGGGGACGCGGCGCACTAAACGGGA
>CAJXVK010000120.1 GCA_913060735.1 uncultured Cellvibrionales bacterium | reverse complement strand
CCCGATACTATTCAGGAGCGCGCCTATTCATCGGCTATCTGGTATAAACCATAAAGTTTTAGACTGTCTGGAAGACACCATCGCAAAGGATTCTAAATCAATACTTCTATGAAGCGGCACGCTTTCTGTATTCATTGGGGGTCAGTGCGTTCCAGCGTTGAAACGCTCTGTGAAAGTTTGTGGCTTCGCCGTAGTTCAGGAGATAGGCTATATCAGCAACGCTGAGCGATGTATTACTCAGATAATTTTGTGCAAGCGTGTTTTTAATATTATCGAAGATGGCACGGAAATCGGTTCCTTCAGCGGACAAACGGCGCCTAAGTGTACGTTCAGTGATGTGCAGTTGCTCAGAGACTTCTTTTATATTACGGAAATCTCCCGCCGATTGGACAAGTAAGCGGCGAACAGCTGCCGTGACCTCCCTAACATCTGACATGCCTTGAAGGATTTCTTCGCACTGCTGCGTAAACAGAACGTTAGTCGCTGGGTTTCCGGTCCTGATGCGTTGGTTTAACCAGCGCTTTGGTATAAATATCTGGCTGTATTCCTGATCGAATTCCATCGGAATTGGCCATAGATCTTTATAGGCAGCAACGTACGTAGGTCTGGGATAATTGAAATGCACCCTGATCCCTTCGTGTGGCTGGGCGACCAATAACCGAGCGTTGGCATACAATTGTGAAAAGACCAATTCAGTCACAAGCATTTTCTGGTAATCGTTACATGTATCTTGATGCAAGCGGATTATGACGCCGTCTTCGGATTGTTTGCGACTCCAGTAGGCGTGATCAATGAATGTTTGCCCATAGCGAAGAAAGAGCTCGAGCGCGGCCCCCATATTAACGCAGCTCATGATGCAAAATCCGTAAGTGCCATACTCAGTCACATCCAAACTCTCACCAATTCGGATCGCTAGCGCTGGGTCCCCCGATATTGCCACAGCTGTTTCTAAAATCTCTTGAATAGAAGGGAAGGAGTGATCGGCTTGAGTGGTGTTGGCAGTGGGTTCGCGTTGTAAAATAATGCGTTCATACAATTCAGTATAATTGATACCGAGGCTTTGCAGTCTGGCTCTAAAAGGCCTTACAGTGAAATCTCGTATTGTTAGTTTTTGCATTGTATTTTGCCCTCAAGACCGATCATTATCGTGGCTTCTCAAATATATAGACAACACAAACGATGACCCTTTTTACTTTTTCTTCCACTAATTCCCTTACTTCCGGCCGGCACCGATTATCATTACGTCGACCAATGTAATTGGTTTAGTTACTCCGATAATCATCTCAATTTACAAAATTATTGTCTTGCCCTGTCGCGCTGTACCAGATTGGCGACGACCATGCGCGTTCCTGAATAGTGCTTGGTATGTCTGATCGCGGAGCAAGCCCAGTACGTAAAGCGTCCCAGGTGGACCATCTGCAGACAGGGTTCTCCAGTACCCGCACGTAATAGAATGCCTCTTGTCCGGGGATGAAGCTTGGGTCCTGCCACAGGCCTTTCAGTTCGGCGGATCCAACACCGGTCGTAGTTGAGCAATCATCTAGGTTAACTCGCGCGCCGTTGTCGGGGCAACGATGGGTCTGCGGATTAACACTCAAGCCATCGGAGCAGACCGCATCAAACACCTGTTCCTGGTGTTCACCCTTCTCAAACCAGCCCTTGATAATTTGCACTCGTTGCAGCTTGGCGGTATTCGGGTCGGCTACGGCCCAGGTCAGGAAAGTGGGGGTGCGATCATCTTTGGCCTGCAATGTACCACCCATCGTTGCACTGCTCTGGTATGCATTGCTGATCAGGTCAGGGCTGTCCAGCTGTACATCAGCCAGATGATAACCGGCGAAGAATCTCACTTTTATTCGAGTGCCACTGGTCGCAAACGTTTCCTTGCGGCGCAGCGCATCATAAATGGCTTCGCGAGTATTCTGCTCTGCCCAGACCCCGGCAATACCCGAAGCGCTCCAGAACTTGTAATTCTGGAAGTTAAGATAAGTCTCGCCATCTACCTCCTCGGTCATTTCGGGTGCGGCTAGTTTGAGCAGAGTGCCGTAGAGAAAGCTTGCGGGCACAGAACCCCGTAGCTCAGCACTAGCGTCCATCAAGCCAATTTTGCCGAAGTAATTGTCCTCCTCCAGTGCAGCGGCGGCTGTGTGGGTATCGCTGGAACCGATGACGCCAAATTTATAGGGGTTTGCGTTATTGGTTTTGGCCATGGCAAGGCCGCGTTGCCAGGCTTCTCGCACATAACTGCCCTGAGGTTTACTGGGTAAGGGAGAGGCTACCCGCAGGGGAGAAATTTCGAAATCTGCCCACTCATCGTTTTTTGATAGCAGGGGATGAGTGTCAGACGTGCCCTTAACCTGAGTGATTTCGACCATAGGTTCGTTGCGCATGCGCTGGTCTGCGTACTCCTGATCGATATTGTTACCTGCCCAATCGGTAAAGGCGAACATTGCACCGTTGGAGCCGTTGCTGTTGTGTGGAATAGCCAGGCTTTCTATACCTTGTTCGCGCAGGACATCCATCCAGTCCCAGAGGCCTTCGGGATTGATGCTGTTCAGACGGGAGAAGGGTACAGCGGGTAAACTGTCCGAGCCGCGGAAAATAACGTTGCGATGCAGGTTTTCTTTGTCCCCGGAAGATGTTGTGTATTCGTAAGCCGCAAAGGTGGTGAACTGGCCGGGCTGGTAAGCGGCGTTGGCGGCTTCTACTGTCTCAATCCACGCCGATTTACTGACATTGTTAACGGTGGCGTTGTCGAAGCTTCCGTCGAGCAGATTGGCGATCACGTCACTGAAGAAGTTGTTGAAGATAAGATTTCTTTTGGCCAAATCGAGCATTCCGCCATCAAGCGATTCATTGATGTCATGGTAGGGCTGAGACAGCTCGTATTGTGAAAATTCTGTACTGGTGTCGGCCGCCTCGTTAACCAGACCCAGCATAATTGCATGATCTGTAACTGCGTAAAAATCAAGCGGTTGTGACAGTTGCACTTCAAAACCGCTAGGATGCATGATTGCCTCGCCCTGAGCATAGCGGTAGGCGTCGGTTGGTGTGGCAGTGGTGCCAAAAGCAGACGCATCGAAAGACAGTGTTGTATGCACATGCAGATCACCGAAGTAGGCATTGCGGTCCGGATTAGAATCTAGCCGAGTATTGCCGGGCTCTGATGAAGATAAGGGCGAAGATGGAAACGAGATAATTTCACTATTTGCTGGGATAACGGTGTTGGTTGTGCGGTAGTACTCTTGCGCCTCATATCGCTTTTGTGACTCTTCCTGATTTCCAGAGCATGCAGTGATTAATGCAACAGCAGCTAACACTCCAATATGGCAAGTCATGCGGAAAATCATCGTATTCCCCATCTCGTTACACTGGCGTTTTTTATTTGATCCATGCAATTACCACCTATTTACCAGCCATAATAGCAATCATCTTTTGCGCGGCTTCCATGCCTGAGTTTTGATTCTGTCCGGTGATAAAACGCTGTTCTTTATCGATAGCTACGTGGGTGGCAAAAACGTCCCGAAAGGCCGTTTGGCTTTCAAATAGCGCACCGACTTTACGCAGCTCTGTCTCGGGGTGCATGGGGGTAATTTCGATACCAAGCTCTTTCACTTGTTTATCGGTGACCCCGGTCATGGCGCGGCCGGCTATCAGCTTATTGCCGTCACGGTCTTCTACATTGATAAGGCCCAAGGCACCATGGCAGACAGAACCGATGAGTGGTTCTTTAGGCGCGTAGTAGGCTTCACTAAGTTTCTGTCCCAACACCTCAGAATAACCTAGATCGTAGGCCGCACCCCAACCGCCAACGATAAAAATGGCATTGTACACGGTGAAATCAACGTCATCTATGCGCAGGGAATTTTCCACTTTGGCGAGCAGAGTCGGGTCATTGAGATAACGCTTGTCTCCAGGGCTAATGCTGGCGCGGCCAAAGCCGCTGGGGTCCACAGGAATTTGGCCGCCCTTAATGCTGGCGACATCAATCTGCATGCCAGCATCCAGAAAGCTGTAATAAGGGTGTGTCAATTCTGAAATAGCGATACCAGTAGGGTCACCCGTCGTTTCGTTTGGAGCATTAAGTACTCCGTGACTGGTGGTAATTATTAGGGCGCGCATGCCGGCAGACAGCTGATGGGTTTCACCTGTGTATTCAGGGTGGAGGCCTGCCTTATGCAGGATAGTGGGCAGGGCAATCACAAGTACTGCGGCAAGGGCAAAGGCCGCTAGCCCCAATTTGAGTAGTTTGGTTTTCATAGTATAACCTCTGTTATCAACGAAACTTAAGTTCGCTGTATTTGTTGTGTTTAAATTCTAAATTGACAAAGTCTTTGGTGTATCTATCGTTATTTTTCCAAGGATCCCGATCACCGTTTCTGGGCATGAGATCTCGTGCTCGATGCACATAGCCGGCGTTAAAATCCAGCATCGGTAATTCGCCGATCTCACCTGTTAAGGTTGGCGTCACACTGGTAAAGCCATTGCGATCCATTTTTTTAAGCAACCCGCAGATGTATTTGGCAGTAAGATCAGTTTTTAGTGTCCATGAGGCATTCGTGTAGCCAACGCTAATGGCCATGTTTGGGACGCCAGAAAGCATCATGCCTCGGTAGACAAATTGTTTCGTTAGATCGATTTGATCGCCGTCGATGCTGTAGATGATGCCACCGCCGAATTTTAATTTAAGACCCGTTGCTACGACCACGATATCAGCGTTCAACTGGGTGCCGGATTTTAAAATGATACCCGAACCATTAAAGCGGTCGATATGGTCGGTTACTACTTCGGCTCGCCCCTCTCGAATAGCCGCAAACATATCACCATCGGGGACCGCGCACAGGCGTTGATCCCAAGGGTTATAGTTGGGCGAGAAGTGGGTATCGATATCGTAATCTGGGCCTAGCTCTTTACGAATTTCGTTGAGTAGGTAACGGCGTACGCGCCCAGGTTTTTTTCTGGATAATCGATAGATAAATTGCTGTAGAAATACTTTTTTCCAGCGGATCAGACGAAATACCCAACTACTTGGCAAGCACTTACCTAAGGGTTTTAGCCAGGGATCTTCGGCAGGCATATTAGCTATATAGGTCGGTGAGCGCTGCAGCATCACCAAGCTGGCGGTGTCTTTAGACATGGTGGGTACTAGGGTAACTGCTGTGGCACCACTGCCAATCACAACAACACGTTTGTTTTTATAGTCCAGTTGCTCTGGCCATTGTTGGGGGTGAATAATCTCGCCTTGAAAGTCTTCTATACCTGCAAATTCAGGGGTATAACCCTGATCGTAGTCATAATAGCCACTGCAACTAAGGATAAATCGGCAGCGAATGGTCAACGGCTCTTCGGTGTCGGATTGAGGGTCGGAACGAGCAGCGGTGACTGTCCAAAAGTTGTCAGTGGAAGACCACTGAGCCGACACGACCTTGTGGTTGTAGCGGATGTGTCGATTGAGGTCATACTCGTCTGCGGCCTCACGAATGTACTCAAGAATGGTGTCGCCGTCAGCGATAGCAGATTTTTTTACCCAAGGCTTAAAGCCATAACTGTAGGTGTACATAT
>CAJXVK010000119.1 GCA_913060735.1 uncultured Cellvibrionales bacterium | reverse complement strand
ACGAGATCCTCTCTGGTCTCGTGGGCTCGGAGATGTGTATAAGAGACAGAGAAAATACTGTAATCTACATTATTGATTTGCAGCAATTCCAATAGTTGATTAATTAGCTGCTCATCGTCGTGCCGGTATTCTTCCAGCCCAATCTTACCCGCCATAATATGTCTGAACTGGTCCAAAAATTCTGGCTCGTATTGTTTTAGCGCGCGGATCAAATCCTCATTGTCGATTAATGATGTCAGCGAGGTAGCCAGAGCGTTGAGGTTCCACAAGCCAACACTGGGTTGATTTTTAAATGAGTAGCGGCCGCTGGTATCGGAGTGATTGCAGATATGGTCTGGGTCGTAGGTATCTAAAAAGCCGAAGGGGCCATAGTCGATGGTGTCGCCGATTATGCTCATATTGTCAGTATTCATTACGCCGTGGTTAAAGCCCACTGACTGCCATTGGGCAATCATTTTGGCGGTTCTTAGTACGCAGTTTTTAAACATCAAATAATATTTATTGTCTGCTTCAGCCCATTCTGGGAAGTTGCGTTGAATCACATAGTCGGCCAGCGCTTTGACTGATTCTGGCTGGTTGCGATAGTGAAAGTGTTCGAAGGAGCCAAAGCGTATATGGCTCTGAGCAACACGACAGACGGTGGCGCCAGATTCTATCTCCTCTCTATACACTTGGCTTTTACTGTCGACCAGGCACAGTGCTCTGGTGGTCGCTATGCCTAGCCCATGCATGGCTTCGGAGCACAGGTATTCGCGGATGCTTGATCTGAGTACGGCGCGGCCGTCGGCAAATCTGGAGTAGGGGGTTGGGCCCGCACCCTTTAGTTGTATATCCCATGTAGCGGAGGAGTTCCCCGCAGGTAATTCTCCTAATGTCATCGCGCGGCCATCTCCCAGTTGGCCGGCCCAGACACCAAACTGGTGGCCGGAATACACTAGAGCAATGGGTTTGATATTGGCGGTCATAAAATTGCCGCTCATCATCTCTAACATTTCCGATGTGGCTAGCTCCGCAGGATCAATGCCCAGTTCTTCCGCTAACAGTTTGTTGCAGCTAACCATTACTGGGTCATCGAGACGAGCGGGGAGAACAGGGCTGTAGTGCAGATCGCCCTGTTCTCTAAACTGATCAAAAAATGTGTGCCGTAAGCGGTCAGTAAATAAAGTCATTAGAGTCCGATATCTTGTTTGCGAATGCGCGCTAGATTATCAGCATGCAGGCTGCTGATATACAGCCAGTCGTCGGATTCCATGGCGCCGGTGTTGGTGTGATGTATGCCGCTGGGGTCCTGCAATGAGGTGATCACATTGCCGTCTGCGTCCATAGCAAACACGTGGCTATAGGACTCGGCAGCCAGTTGCATGGATTTAGGTAGTCGCAGATTTATGGCGCGTAATAGTGGCCAGTTGGAGAAGAGGTCTAAGGCAAGACTTCGCGGCGAGACTAGGCCGATCCAGAAACGCCCGTCGCGGCCTCTCACTATATTGTCCGGGAAGCCTGGCAGGTTATCGATCAGCACTTCTGATGTGCCTGCTTTTTCACCGGTTAACCAGTACTTATTAACCCGGTAGGCACTGGTTTCATTGACCAGTACAAAGCTGCTGTCTGCGGCTGTGGCAACACCGTTGGCGAAGTTTAGGCCATCCATCACCAGTTTGGTGGTCTGGTCTGTGGGGTCATACACTAGCAGTCGTCCATAGCTGCCATGTTCGCTGAGATCGAGAAGGCTGGCTGCATAGGTGCCACCATTATTCTCAGCGCCAAATTTGGTGGTGGCATCGCTAAAGTAGATTTTGCCATCTTCGGTTACATCTAGGTCGTCGGCATATTCGATGGGCAGGCCATCCATACTATTGGTGAGTACAGTCAGTTCGCCGCTGGGTGAGAGGCTCAATACGCCCTTGTAGGCATCGGCGATCAGCAGATTGTCATTGCCATCAAATACGAGACCCAATGGGCTGCCATTGGTGTTGACCAGTTTAGTTATTTCGCCACTGGCCTCGTTGTAGCGCAGTATCCAGCCCTCGCGGGTGGCGGTGTACACTTCACTATTAAGTAGAGCCAGGCCCTCTGGGCCATGGGTGTCTGTGAGCTCAATAAATTCGATTTTACTTAGACGGTTGTTGGGTTCAAATGCGCCGACAAAGCCTTTATTTTTAGGTGCATCCCAGCTTACGGGTTCTACGGGTACCGGCCAAAAAAATAGGTAGGCGAAAAGGATAATAATGATAATTAGGCTGATTCGTAACATGAGGATGTGTTCCGGCTCTTGTTGCTTTGTGGCCTTATGTTGCGCTACTGCTGATGCTTAATCAACTACGTTTTCTCCTAGTTTGTGATTGGCAGGTCATGTAAAATGCACCGCATAATCGCCGCGACCTACAAGAATGCACAATGGAAGTTAATCCGCTCTATAACGCCCTCGATGATCTTCAAACACGTACCGACGTGTTGAGGGGGTATCTTTGACTATGTTAACCGTAAAGATCGCCTTGCCGAGGTTGAGCTAGAACTCGGCGAACCCGATGTTTGGAATGAACCAGAACGTGCTCAGGAGTTGGGTAGAGAGCGTTCGTCTCTGGAAACTGTGGTTAAGACCATTGAAGACTTGGATGCCGGCGTTGCAGATAACCGCGAGCTGCTGGCTATGGCGGTGGATGAAGATGATGCAGACACTGTTGCCGATGTGGAGGTGGAAATTACCGCTCTGGATGAGCAGCTAGCGAAGCTGGAATTTCGCCGTATGTTTAGTGGCGAGATGGACCCAAATAACGCTTATCTGGATATTCAGTCTGGCTCTGGTGGCACTGAGGCTCAAGATTGGGCTGAGATGTTACTGCGTATGTATTTACGCTGGGCTGACGATAAAGGCTTTAAAGCGGAGTTGATGGAATGCTCTGCAGGTGATGTGGCTGGTATTAAAAGTGCCACGGTGCAGATTAGCGGTGAATATGCCTTTGGTTGGTTGCGTACTGAGATTGGTGTGCATCGTCTGGTGCGTAAGTCTCCGTTTGATTCTGGTAATCGCCGTCATACATCTTTCTCTGCGGTCTATGTGTCGCCTGAGATTGATGACAATATTGAGATTGATATTAATCCGTCGGATGTTCGCACGGATACTTACCGTGCATCTGGTGCCGGTGGTCAGCATATTAATAAAACCGATTCTGCGGTGCGTCTGACCCATGAGCCCAGTGGTATAGTAGTGCAGTGCCAGAACCAGCGCTCGCAGCATCAGAACCGGGATACCTGCTGGCAGATGTTGCGCGCTAAGCTCTATGAAGCTGAGATGCAAAAACGTGCTGATGCAGCGCAGGCAAATGAAGACACTAAGTCTGATATTGGTTGGGGCAGTCAGATTCGCTCCTATGTGTTGGACGATGCCCGGATTAAGGATTTGCGCACGGGTATTGAGACTAGAAATACTGGGTCGGTATTGGATGGCAAACTCGACCAGTTTATTGTTGCCTCATTAAAAGCGGGGCTTTAGAGCACTGTAATCCTGAATCGAGCAGGGTTTGATTGCCGGCTAACTAAATTAAATTTGAATATAAAGACTGAGATATGACCGACCAACAAGATGAGAATAAGTTAATTGCTGAGCGCCGCTCCAAACTCACTGCATTGCGTGAAGAGGGCGGTACAGTATTTCCCAATGATTTTCGCCCTGAGCACATGGCCGCTGAGCTGCAGTCTGGCTTTGGTGGTGAGACTAAGGAAGATCTGGAAAAGCTGGGCAAAATTGTCAGCGTTGCCGGTCGCGTTATTCGCAACCGTGGCGCATTTATTGTGGTCCAAGATAGCACTGGCCGCATTCAGCTCTATGTGACCAAAGAGGCGCGTCCTTTCGCTAAGTCGTTGGATTTGGGTGATATCGTCGGTGTTAAGGGTGAATTACATCTGTCGGGTAAGGGTGATCTCTATGTGCAGACGGACGAGTATCAGTTGCTGACTAAAGCGCTGCGTCCGCTGCCAGATAAGTTTCATGGTCTGGCTGATCAGGAGATGCGCTATCGTCAGCGCTATGTCGATCTGATTGTTAATCCGGATGTGCGCAATACTTTCCGTATTCGCTCTAAAGTGGTGGACTTTATCCGTCGTTATTTAAATGATGCGGATTATTTGGAAGTTGAAACACCTATGTTGCAGGTGATTCCCGGGGGTGCTGTGGCTCGACCCTTTGTGACTCATCATAATGCGCTTGATATTGATATGTATATGCGTATCGCACCGGAGCTTTATTTGAAGCGTTTGGTGGTAGGTGGTTTTGAGCGTGTCTATGAAATTAATCGCAATTTCCGCAACGAGGGTTTGTCTACCCGTCATAACCCTGAGTTCACTATGTTGGAGTTCTATCAGGCGTATTCTGATTTTAATGATCTGATGGATCTAACTGAAGATATGCTGCGCAAGATGACTACTGAGGTGCTGGGTTCGACTAAGGTGGTGAATACGGTTAAGGATGTTGAGGGTGAGGTGGTGAGTGAAACTCATTATGATTTCGCTGAGCCGTTTATTCGCTTGTCGGTGTTTGATTCGATTTTGCAGTACAACCCCGATATTAGTGCGGAGCAGTTGGGCGATCAAGCCGGTGCGCGCAAGATTGCCGAAGATCTGCATATTCCATTAAAAGATATTTGGGGTCTGGGTAAGGTTCAGATCGAGATTTTTGAAAAGACGGTGGAACATCTTTTGGAGCAGCCTACTTTTATTACGATGTATCCTGCGGAGGTTTCGCCTCTGGCGCGCCGTAATGATGAAGACCCTCATGTGACTGATCGCTTTGAGTTTTTTGTCGGTGGTCGCGAGATTGCCAATGGTTTCTCGGAGCTTAATGATGCCGAAGACCAAGAGGCTCGCTTTAAGCAGCAGGTCGCTGAAAAAGATGCCGGTGATGATGAAGCCATGCATTTCGATGCCGACTATATTCGCGCATTGGAATATGGCATGCCGCCTACGGCAGGTGAGGGCATTGGTATTGATCGCTTGGTGATGTTATTGACTGACTCGCCTTCTATCAGGGATGTATTGCTGTTCCCGCATATGCGACCGGAGTAATAAAAGCGTCGTAACCTAAATCCATTTATCTTTAAGTCCCGCGCATCATCTTGAGCGCAGCGAAAGATCTGTTGGTTTCGTGCGGGCCACTCTCTTGTCCAATACTTGGGGTCGGCCCCATGGATTTATAATTGTCAGCATTCGCACAACTCGCTGGCGCTCAGGCAGATGCTGTCTAAGTTATCGCGGTGTTGGCTAGAATCAAAACGCTCTTATCTCAATCTGGCCATCTTGTACTTTCACCTAGCCATCTTGAACGCAGTGAAAGATCTCTTGGCCAACATACTATCTGGATTATCCTGATGGCTTCTGGATTGGTATTTTAAATAACCGTTATTCTGGTTTGTATTTTTTGTAAATGCTAATATCCCCTCGAAATTTAATCGAGAGCCTTTGGGTCACTGGCCTAGTTCAGATGGCGAACCGGGCTTTAGTCGATAATATTGGGTACCCAAACAAGGGTTAGTTATGAATTACAACACTATCGAATATTTGGTTGATGATGGCATTTTGACGCTTAGGCTTAATCGTCCCGATAATA
>CAJXVK010000118.1 GCA_913060735.1 uncultured Cellvibrionales bacterium | reverse complement strand
TAGAGAGAGGCGGTCGTTGATAGGGTAGATGAGCTTCATCGCTGATAACAGTGATGCTGCCTTCCCAGCCATTTTGGCGCAGACTAATGATTAATTGTACGGCGGCATGGCTTGCGCCTACAACGATGCAGTGGGAGCTGGAATTCATATTTGCAGTCTCTTTAATGGGCTATGGCATGATCTATCTAAAGCGGTGACCTGCATTTTAGTCTAAAATACTCGAATTCCACTATCTTCTAGTCATTTTTTTTATTCATAGCGACAATTTTCTATGCAACCCCCCAAGCAGTCTTTTTCGAGCGAGTCATCATCGACCTTTGGTATTGGTATTGATTTCGGTACCAGTAATAGTGCCGCGGCAGTGTTTGATGGCGAGCAGGTAATGCTGGTAAAACTCGATGAGCACAGCGCTATTATGCCGTCAGCCAACTATGTGGATAGGGACTTTGTGACCTCCACTGGGCAGAAAGCGATCGATGACTATATCAAGGGCAATCAGGGCAGAAAGGTCGAGTTGAGTGTTGAGGTTTTAGGGGAAGCCAGAACCAGTGCTGGGAGTGCCGATGGCCCAGCCGGAGAGGGTGAGACCAGCAAGGTCTATGGTCAGGCATTTAATGATTCTGGACTGCCCGGACGTCTTTTTCGAGGTACCAAGCGTTTATTGGGTAATTCAGATAGCGGGCGTACGATGATTTTTGATCGCGCTTTTCGTTTGGTTGCTTTGGTAACGCCAATATTGGTTGGCGTTCGCAAGGCACTACAGCACAGACTAGAAGATACGTCTCATGCCTGTATTGGTCATCCGGTAAATTTTGAAGGTCTTGAGCAGGGGCGCAATAATATTGCCCTTGAGCGTCTTAGCGAATCCTATGGTCATGCCGGTATTACTCAGCAGTCGTTCTGTCCTGAACCAACCGCAGCGGCGATTAGTTATTTATATAACCATCCTGAAAATGAGGATCAGCGGGTATTGACCGTCGACTTTGGTGGCGGCACATTGGATTTCAGTATTCTTAGTCGCACTCGTGATTCATTTAAGGTGGAGGCGACACATGGTATTGCGTTGGGTGGCGATAAAATTGATCAGACTATTTTTCGCGAGCTGGTTTTTCCTCTGTTAGGCAAGGGAGAGCGCTGGAGCCGGGTTGTCGATGGCGCCGAAGTAGATACATTGTTCCCGTTTGGCGAATTTGAAGATCTGCTGATTAACTGGCCCGTTAGCTACATGCTCAACCAGAATAAATACACAGCGCCAGTTATACAGCGCATGGTCGAGCCCGATGAGGCGGCGACCAAGTTTAAACGACTCTATGACTTAATTAAGCAAAACTACAGCTATCAGATATTTGAGGCAATTAAAGCCTTTAAGGCCGAGTTATCCGTGCAGGACTCGGCCGTCTTAGATATTCCGGAGATCGATATAGAGGTGACACTTGAGCGCTGGGAATTTGAGGTGATGATTTCTGACTTACTGTTTCAGCTGGAACAGGCGATTACTTTGATACTCAATAAAGCCGGTCTTCAGGCCTATGATATAGATCTGGTCTTGCGCACTGGCGGTTCCTCGTTAATTCCTGCAGTGAAAGATATTTTGGATAATCAATTCGCCGGCAAGGTGGTTGAGCATGACCCGTTTACTAGTGTGGCGGCAGGCCTGGCGATAGCGGACTATTTTAACTATGGAGATGAACGGCCAATTTAATTTTGACCTCATTTCCCGACCCCTATTTATTAGGATACTTGCATGCAACAAGCAAGATAATTAAACTGGGTGACCAGACTATATAAATGCCACTCAACTTGCCCTTGGGCATGGAGAAGATATGAGTACGTCCGCCAACCAGAAAGCCAGTGTCGCTGGTGCCAGTCAAGCCGAGAAAAAAGGTATTCCCCTGAGATTTGTTACTGCAGCCAGCCTTTTCGATGGCCATGATGCTGCGATCAATATTATGCGCCGCATACTGCAGGGCGCAGGTGTTGAGGTGATTCATCTGGCGCACAACCGCTCGGTAGCCGAAGTGGTTGAAACGGCTTTGCAAGAAGACGCTCAGGGCATTGCCATCAGCTCCTATCAGGGTGGCCATGTGGAGTACTTTAAGTATGCGGTTGATCTGTTGAAAGAGGCGGGCGCAGAACATATTAAAATCTTTGGCGGCGGCGGTGGTGTTATTGTCCCAGCAGAAATTAAGGAGCTTGAGGCCTATGGTGTAGAGCGAATTTACTCACCTTACGATGGTCAGGATCTGGGCCTGGTCGGCATGATCGACGATATGATCGCACGCTGCTCACTGGGGGATTATAGCGACGCCGCAGCAGCCTCCGAAGAGTTGAGCGGAACTGGCGGTCAGCGCCAGCTAGCTCAAGTGCTCACTGCGATTGAGCGCAATGGATTAACCGAACAACAAAAAGCATCCCTGCATGAACAGTCGCAGTTTCTAGCCAATAAGGTTCCAGTTTTGGGCATTACGGGCACTGGTGGTGCAGGTAAGTCGTCGTTGACCGATGAACTGATTCGGCGCTTTCGTCAGGACAGTGACGACGATCTAAAAATCTCTGTGCTGGCCATTGACCCCACGCGTAGAAAAACCGGTGGCGCTCTATTGGGCGACCGCATTCGCATGAATGCTATTTATCACAGCAATATTTATATGCGCTCGATTGGCACCAGAGGTGCGGCAGGCGAAGTGCCAGAGTCATTGGAGGATATTATTAGCGCGCTGCGACTGGGTGGCTTCGATATGGTCGTGGTAGAGACCCCAGGTATTGGTCAGGGCGATGCGGGTATTGTTCCGTATGTGGATATTCCCATTTATGTTATGACGCCAGAGTTTGGCGCCCAGAGCCAGCTAGAAAAAATTGATATGTTGGATTATGCCGAGCTGGCGATTATTAATAAGTTTGATCGCAAAGGCAGTGATGACGCCTATCGTGATGTGTGTAAACAGATCCAGCGCAATCGCGAAGCCTGGACCCAGATGCCGGATGAAATGCCAGTATTTGGCACCATTGCTTCACGCTTTAATGACGATGGCGTCACCGCCGCCTATCAAGAATTACTGGGTCTGCTACAGGCGCGCGGATTGCGCACCTTTGAACAGCATCTGGATAAAGTAACCTGCAGAACACCCTCAGAAAAAACCGTTGTAGTGCCGGCCGATCGTCAGCGCTATCTCGCTGAGATATCTGCTGGCGTGCGCGGCTATCACCAGCAGGTTACAGTGCAGGCGAACTTAGCTCGTCAACAGCAGCAGCTGGCGGCCACTAAAAAAATGCTTGTCGACAGTGGTGCCGACACGCCCGCGACCATAGATACATTGATTGCTGAGCGCAAACAGGCAATGGATGCTCGGGCGAGCAAGTTATTGGAGGGTTGGCCAGATCAGGTCAAGGCCTATTCCGGTGATGAAAAAGTCGATGTATTACCCAATGGCAAAGAGATCGTTACCAAGCTCAACACTATTTCCCTGTCCGGCAATAAAATCACACGGGTGTCATTACCGCGCTATGAAGATAACGGTGAACTGGTTAAATGGCTGATGCGTGAAAACCTGCCCGGTGAGTTTCCCTATACCGCTGGTGTGTTTCCATTTAAGCGCGAGGGAGAAGCCCCGGCGCGTATGTTTGCCGGTGAAGGCGATGCCTTTAAAACCAATCGTCGCTTTAAGGCGCTATCTGAACACAGTGAAGCCAAGCGCCTCTCTACCGCCTTTGACTCGGTAACCCTGTATGGCTGGGATCCAGATGAGCGTCCAGATATTTATGGCAAGGTCGGTAATGCGGGTGTCTCTATCTGTACGCTGGATGATATGAAAGCACTCTATGATGGCTTTGATCTGTGCAATCCCACTACCTCTGTGTCCATGACAATCAATGGCCCAGCACCCGCTATTTTGGCGATGTTTTTAAATACTGCTATTGATCAGCAGCAGGATAAGTTTGTCCTTGAGCATAACCGCGAGCCCGATGCCGCTGAGTACCAAACTCTGCGCAGCAATACCCTAAAGCATGTGCGGGGCACAGTGCAGGCAGATATTCTCAAAGAAGATCAGGGTCAGAATACCTGTATTTTCTCCACTGAGTTTAGTCTGCGCATGATGGGCGATATGCAGCAGTATTTTATTGATCAGGAGATTCGCAATTTCTATTCAGTGTCGATTTCTGGTTATCATATTGCTGAAGCCGGGGCTAATCCGATCTCGCAGCTGGCCTTTACCCTGTCCAATGGCTTTACCTTTGTCGAAGCCTATTTGGCCCGCGGTATGAGTATTGATGACTTTGCCCCCAATCTATCATTCTTTTTCTCTAATGGTATGGATCCGGAGTACACAGTGATGGGTCGAGTGGCGCGTCGCATCTGGGCGGTGTCTATGCGCGATCGCTATGGCGCCAATGCGCGCAGCCAAAAACTCAAATATCATATTCAGACCTCCGGCCGCTCACTGCATGCTCAGGAAATGAACTTCAATGATATTCGCACTACCCTGCAAGCACTTATCGCGATTTACGATAACTGTAATAGCCTGCATACCAATGCCTATGATGAAGCCATTACCACACCCACTGAAGAATCTGTGCGCCGCGCACTGGCTATTCAGCTGATTATTAATCAGGAGTGGGGCCTGGCCAAAAATGAAAATCCTAGTCAGGGCGCCTTTATTATTGATGAGTTAACTGACTTGGTTGAAGAAGCGGTTCTGCAGGAGTTTGAAAAAATCTCTGATCGCGGTGGTGTTCTAGGAGCCATGGAAACTGGCTACCAACGTGGTAAGATTCAGGAAGAGTCGCTGTACTATGAACATAAGAAGCACGATGGTTCATTTCCGATTGTGGGGGTGAATACATTCCTTAGTGAGTCTGATGAAGAGCCGATTGAAATTGAGTTGGCGCGTTCAACCGATGAAGAGAAACAGAGCCAGATTTTCCGACTGCGCGAATTCCAAGGTGCCAATACGGATGAGGCTGGGCTGATGCTAAAGCGACTTCAACATGCGGTGAGTCAGGGTGACAATGGTTTTGAGGTGCTAATGGATGCAGTGCGCTGCTGTTCGCTGGGCCAAATCACCAATGCACTGTTTGATGTTGGCGGTCAGTACCGGCGAAATATGTAATAGGCACAATAATAATTTAAGAGTTTAAATATGGCCAAAGCCTTACGTCTCACCCAGGTTGAGCGCAAAGAAATATCCGATGCCAAAATGCTAGAAGCTGCGGTCGACCTAATAGTCGAGCGCGGTGCCGGGCAGGCTACTCTCAAAGATGTGGGTGAAAAAGCCGGGTACTCCCGTGGTCTGGCAGGCTATCGCTTTGGCAATAAAGAGGGCCTATTTGATTTTGTACTGCGCTCGGTCGGTGATGAATGGCTGGGTGAACTGACACAGGTTACCAAAAATAAATATGGGTATGAGGCGATTGCAGCAGCTCTGGATGCCCATACTCAATTCTGTGCCGATGCGCCAAAACATGTGGAGGCATTTTACCGTCTATGGTTTGAAGCTCTGGCGCCCGAATCACAGCTTAAAGGGGTGATACTGGGAATCCACAAGCGCCGTCGCGCTGACGTGATCAACTGGATAGAGCAGGGTATTGAACGGAATCTGTTAGCGCCGACCATTGATAAG
>CAJXVK010000117.1 GCA_913060735.1 uncultured Cellvibrionales bacterium | reverse complement strand
GATCTACACTAGATCGCTCGTCGGCAGCGTCAGATGTGTATAAGAGACAGGTTCGCCAGGGTATGAAGGTGGGTCTGGAGCTTGAGCAGGAGTTTGGTTTCAACCCCCTGCAAAATGGTTTTGTCGCGGCCACTGATAGCCATAACTCCAATCCTGGGGATGTTGAGGAATGGGATTATCGCGGCTCGGCAGGCACCGTTCAATCTCCCGCATTGCGCCGTCTTAGGCACACAAGCACGAGCGAGAAAGCGTACAGGTCCTCTCTTAAATTCAACACCTCGGGGGGGCTTGCCGCAGTTTGGGCACCCGAGAATACCCGTGAAGCCATTTTCGACGCGCTCGCACGCCGCGAAACTTATGCCACCTCAGGGCCGCGTATTGCGCTGCGTTTTTATGCCGGTTGGGATATCGATGAGTCGATGATCGACGCTCCCGAACTGATGCCTTATCTGGAGGCTCATGCAGTTCCTATGGGGAGAGTACTTCCCGCTCGCGAAACTGTTGATGCGCGCGTTCAGAGTCCCGAGTTTTTTATATGGGCGGTGCGCGATGCCATGGACGCTCCCCTGCAACGCATTCAAATGGTCAAAGGTTGGATTGATGCGACGGGTCAAACTCATGAAAAAGTGATTGATATCGCCTGTGCTGATGGTCTGCAAGTTGATCCTACAACCGGTCGCTGTCCCGACAATGGTGCCAGCGTCGATCTCACCAGCTGCCAGTTCAGTGCTGGCACTGGTGCAACTGAATTAAAGACCGTCTGGCGTGACCCGGATTACAACTCTAATCAAAGTGCCTTTTATTATGTGCGCGTATTAATGAATCCGACCTGTCGTTGGTCGAGCTTTGATGCTATTCGCCTTGGCAGAGAACCTGACCCGACTGTACCGGCAACCATTCAGGAAAGAGCCTGGTCTTCACCGATTTGGGCTAGCGGCCAACCATAGAAGAGAGTATGTGCTGATGACCCTGCAAGACTATCAATCAGAGCTCAATGGTTATTACCAGAATTCGACTTGTGCCACTGAGTATGGCGGAGTTAGACGCCAAAAACATGCGCGAAGCCCCGGCTTGAATATTCAGCCAGATGAAAGATTAAGCGTCACTTCACGGCAGTTTTCAAAAGGCAGGTGGGTGGTCGGCACCGTTAATGCCGATAAACGCTTATTTATTTTTGGCTGCTCTGTGCCTTCCCAGCCTGATGTTTCCATTGGTTGGGTGGAAGAGGTTGACCCGATTACCCTAGAAACGATTAGACAGTCCCCTGAATTAACCACCGGCGGACATAACTGGTGTGGTGGCGCTGCGGTGCTGGCTGACGGCACCATTATTACCGGCTTTGGCAATCGCATACATAAACTGACCCTCGAGCTTGAGTTCATTGCGGAACTGGAGTTGTCCGTGGATCATGCCCACAATGGCATCAGTCTGCTGTCTGATGGCATGATGATTACTCGTAATCTCGAGCACGATCACAGCAAAAAATCGGTCTTTACGATTTTTGATCCAAACACGCTAAAGGTGGTCAAGATAGTTGAATTTATTGGTGCTTCTATTGGCCGTTTCTGTGTCGATCTGACCCTAGAGGGCGAATTTGTTTACGCCACCACGCCTACCCATATTCACCGCCTGATCTACAAAGATCAAAACCTGATTCTGGATGAAAACTGGAATGCCTCCTATGACCTGCCTGGCGAAGATCAGAGCTTTGCCTGGTGCAATACCGTGGGTGATGACAGTGTCTGGTTTATGGATATGGGTGACACTCCACCACTAACGACGATTATGCGTGCCTACCCCGTTGGTACCAAACCGATGGCTTTTTCGACACCGAAGCGGGCTCCCGTGCGAGTGCACCGGGTTTCCACCACTGACTGCAGTTCAGCCGATGCTTTTACGCCTTTTGGTTTGTCCGGTGGTGGTCATGCGGCATCCCCGCTTTATGTGCAAGATAGAAAAATTATTTTAGCCTTTGATACTAACAATAGGAAAACCGGAGCCTGGCGATTTAATGGGCCGGGAGAGTATGAAAAATTGTGGGTGCATGATATCGGAAATTCTAATCAGGTGTTCTATTACCCTGATACCGGTGAGGTCATGCTTGATGATGTGCTCGAAGACGATAACGTCGATGCGGTGGTGGTTGATATTGAAACTGGGCAGGAAAAAGGTCGTGTTGCTACGGGAGCACGTTACGCGGCAGCGATGGCTTTTTATCCAGGTTTCGATCGTGATTTTTATTCAACCAGCGGCGCACATGGTTTGTTGTATCGAGTTTATGTTCCAAAGAAATAAAGCAATAACAGAGAGAAGGGTAGATAGAGAAATGAAATCAATATCGTTAAAAGTTTTTATGGGCCTAGTGGTGATATTAGTGGTTGCCGGCGGCAGTTACTTGCAGATCAACTTTAATAAAGACTGGCGTGAACAATATGCCTATGCCAAAGGTGTGAACGCGATGATTTATGCGTTCCCGTACCAATTAAACACAGTGCTGCGCTATAAATGGAGTCAGCCTAAGGGGCCAGAAGGTTATCAGGGGCCAGTGGATGCGGTAAACAAGTTCTGGCATTCGAGCTTTATCGATCCTAAATATTATCGCGACGGTGGCGCGCCGAATGCTGATACGCTCTACTCTCCAGCCTGGGTATACGCAAAAGAACAGCCGATCATTATTAGTGTGCCGCCGATTCCGGGTGACCGATATTTTTCGATTGAGCTGGCGGGTTTTGATTCCGATAATTTTTCCTATATCAGCAAGCGCACCCACGGTAATGGTGGCGGTAACTACGCCATCGTGCCGCAGGATTGGGAAGGGACTTTGCCGGATGATGTGGAGTTTGTGGCCCATAACCCAACCCCTTGGTTTTATGCTATGGCCAGAATTTATTCTGACTTCAATGACCCCAGTGATCACGCACAGGTTGCAGCCATACAGTCACAAATGCAGATTGTGGCCTTGAGTGACTGGGGTAAAGATAATCCGCCGCGACCGCCGCACCCACCTGTTCCCGATGTTGGTGAGTTAAGTGAGATGCTGCTTGAAACAGACGTCGTTGATTACATAAAAAAAATGGTGATATCTGATCCGTTGTCTTTTTGGCACAACGTGAACCGGGCGATGACTGTCAATGGCGTTCCGGAGCGCGATAAACGCTATTTGAAAGATTGGGCTGACTTACATATTGGGCCGAACCAGGATATTTATCAAGCTGACGACAGCGCGCGTGCAGGCTTAGAGGCGGCTGTATTTGATGGCACCATGATTCTTCGCGACTACAGTACGCCTGAAGAAAGAAGGGTTAATGGTTGGGGTGTGACGCCAGTGGGCTTCGGCCGCTCCGGTGTTCTTGGTGACTTTTATTTTCGCGCAGCTATTCAGTCGATGCGGGGTATTGTCGCCAATGATGCCGAGGAAGCCATGTATATGGGGGTGACCCAAGATCAGCACGGAGACGAGATCAATAGTAGCAATACCTACGAAATCCACTTTGAGCCTGGCCAAACCCCGCCCGCCAAGGATTTTTGGTCGCTGACTATTTACGACCAAGACGCCAACCTGATGCTGAATCCCTATGACCGCTATGCCATCAACTCTCATTCAAAGGATCTGACCTATGAAGCTGACGGCAGCCTGCGGATTCTCATCGGCGGCACACCGCCAGAGGGTAAGGTAGATAATTGGTTGCCGGCGGGCGAGAAACAGACCCGTGTCACCTTGCGTGTTTACGGCACGGGAGAAGCGATGCTGAAACGAATCTGGCAGCCACCAGCGGTGAAGAGATTATAAAATTTGATCGGAGTTGGTATGGGTAATTTCATTCCTAAAAACCTGCAGCGGGAAATTCATTTACATGAGCAAGCTCAGGTTTTGCAGCCCAGTGAGGAGAAGTATTATCGAATTTGGCAAAGTGCCCATTCGCCTTTCTCCCATAAAGTCATGACCTACATGAACTATAAAGGCATTCCTTATAAACGTATCGAGGCCAATTATAATGCCGCGATAAAGACGCTCCCCAAACTTGTCGGTCAGGTCGTTATTCCTGTGATACTCACCCCGGATCAACAAGTGCTGCAAGATTCCACGCCGATTATTGAGTGGTTTGAACAGCGTTACACCGAAAAGTCTGTTATTCCTTGCGAGCCACGTTTGCAGTGTTTGATGTGGCTACTGGAAGACTTTGCCGATGAATATATGCCGCGTATTCATATGCACACGCGCTGGGGTAATCAGCAGAATAAACGCGCCGTAAGTCACCGTCTAAGTCGAGCGTATTGCTATGCTAAGGAGGATATAACGGTTCAAGATATCGCTACCATGTTTGCCAGTCGTCAACCGAATTTTGATAAGCATCTGGGTTTAAGCGATGAGGTGCGTGCCAATTTGGATAAGCAAATTCTCGACTTGTTGAATATCCTCGAAGAGCACTTTTTGCATCATCAGTTTCTGTTCGGCTTTAAGCCCTCGGTGGCTGACTTTGCCCTCTGCGGTAGTTTGCAAATTCACCTTTATAATGATCCCAGTTCAAACGAAACCATGGAGGTCTATGGGCCCAGAACCTGTAACTGGCTCGACTCAATCCGAGAATTTGGTGACCCCCGCGGTTGTGCAGGGCAGACTGAGTTTGGTGATTGGATAGACCTCGATCAAGGCCTTCCCGATACCCTCGGGAGATTACTCGAATTTGTGGCTAAAACCTATGTGCCGTTCGCAAAGGCCTGCGCGCTGGCGAGCAAAGCCGGTGAAAAACGCTTTGAGGCTCAGGTCTATGGTATGAACGCCAATTTTAGCACTCACCAATACAGAGTTTGGTCATTTGAACAGGTGCAAAAGCGTTTTCAGGCACTGTCAACTGACGACCAAATCTTTGTTGATAAGATTCTGTATGAAACTGGAGTGCAGCCGGCGCTTATGGAGGGTGGTATCTATCACAGTGACCTATTCGATGGTTTCACTCCGCCAGTGGTTAAGAACGGTATTGCCGACGCCAGAATCAGGCATTTAAAAAATAAAGGTCAAGTCGGCAGTCTGTTGTGATGCCGCAATGATTCAGAGACTTTATCCAGACAGAAAAGTAAGTAAAAAAGAAACCTGTGATACTCACCCGTGCGGCCATTGGTCTGGGGCGGGTGATTGCTCTCAGTCACGCTAGGGAAGAAGCGGACATTTGCAGAGCGTCTTGTCGAGATATTTGAGGCATCTGAGTTGGACGCTGACCAGATGGCCGATATAGCCTAGCAATCGGTGCAAAAGAAGCAGTTAATTCGCAACCCTCATAAACTTGGTAATCGTGCTTATTTTGTAAAATCGTATTTGCCTTTGCCCTTGTTTTTTGTAATGCGTAAGGCGGCTAAACAGAGGGCGAATCTATGATTCAGTTAGCGGGGCAATATCCATATTTTAACAATCGAAGCACCCGAGGGTAATGCCTTTGATATAAAACTGGTGGCAGCCGTCTGTAAAGTTCTCCATAGTGCGAAAGCTCAAGAATTCCAGATCGCGATCATTAATTGGCAGTGCAGGCATAGTTAATGCTTTTTAATTTTTTTATTAATGAGCAAATGTACTAGCTTAGCGCAACTCACGGCGTAAAATTTTCCCTACCGTGGATTTTGGCAGATCGTCCCGAAATTCGATAACCTTTGGTACTTTATATGCGGTGAGACCTTTACGGCAAAACGCTGCAAGCTCAACTTCTGTCAAAGTGCTATTGTTGCGCACAACAACCGCTTTTACCGCTTCCCCTGTCTTGTGATCCTTAACGCCTACTACAGCGCATTCCATAACATCAGGATGACTGGTAATTACGTTTTCAATCTCGTTGGGGTACACATTAAAACCGGATACCAGAATCATGTCTTTGATCCGATCAACGATTTTGTAGAAACCGTCATCCAGCTTCACTGCAATATCGCCGGTTTTAAAGAAGCCTTCGGCGTCGATAGCTTCGTTTGTGGCTTCAGGGCGCTCCCAATAACCCATCGTCACTTGAAGCCCACGAACCCATACTTCACC
>CAJXVK010000116.1 GCA_913060735.1 uncultured Cellvibrionales bacterium | reverse complement strand
CGAGATCCTCTCTGGTCTCGTGGGCTCGGAGATGTGTATAAGAGACAGGAACTAGGTCGGCAAAGCGCGCCGACTCATTAACCAATGTATGAACCTCTTCACCCTCGTGAAAGCGATTATTAAAATGGTTGCTTGACGCGGCGAGTGCATTGCGAAACACCTCAATTGCATCGCCATTGGCTATATCCTGAACAAAGCGCTTTTGATCGAAAAAGAGTGGCGCATTTAACTGCGCAGTTGAATTTTCAAAGGCCATGATATTATGTTTTCTAAAAAGATTCTTCTTGTCTGGCGGTAAGGACTTCAACGCCGGTGCTGGTTACTACCATTGTATGTTCCCACTGCGATGACAGGCGACCATCTGAGGTTTCCACGGTCCAGCCGTCACGCTTTAATTTGGTAGTGTACTTACCGGCATTGATCATGGGCTCAATGGTGAAAGACATGCCTTCCACTAGCTCCAGACCTGTGCCTGGCTTGCCGTAATGCAGTATCTGTGGCTCCTGATGAAACTCTGGACCTATGCCATGACCGCAGTAGTCACGCACGACTGAATAGTAGTTTGCCTCAGCATGGGTTTGAATAACATGCCCAATATCGCCGAGACGAACGCCGGGACGCACAATTTCAATCGCTTTGTACATGCATTCCTGCGAAACTTTGATCAACCGGTCGGCATGGGTGGGTACATTGCCGACTGAGTACATTTTGCTGGTATCGCCATACCAACCATCTTTTATAACGGTAACGTCGATATTGATAATGTCACCGTTTTTAAGGGTTTTCTTCTCGCTGGGGATGCCGTGACAAACCACCTGATTAACCGAGGTACATACTGACTTGGGGAAGCCGCGATAGCCAAGACAGGCGGGGATCGCTTTTTGCACATTGACGATATGGTTGTGGCAGATGCGGTCCAGTTCCTCAGTGCTGACACCGGGCACCACATACTCACCGATAAGTTCCAGCACCTCGGCTGCCAAGCGGCCTGCCTCGCGCATTTTTGCGATCTGATCTGGGGTTCGTAGCTCTACGGTCATAACTGTTCCTAAGGGGCCTGTTCAGGGACCTATTGTACGCATCTATTCGCCAATGCGGGAGGGCTAGGCAGCTATTTAAAGGCCTATCTTTGATTATTCTGCCGGATTAAGGGCGATCAACCGCCAGTCCTTGCTTTGCAGAGATTTACTCAACGCTTAATAGGGGTTTTTTATATGCGGTTTTGCTTTATCTGGTGCTGCCTATGTGGTATAAAGCGCGCCGTTGTGAGGATGTCCTTGCAGCGGTAATTTTTAACTTAACGACACACACATTCCGACACGGTGTTCTGGGTGCCTTATAAGCGGCAAATTTACATGCTTATATGGGTTGAACATTGGGGGATGTGGAGGCTTAACCCCAAGAGGAAATCTTATGTCTATTGTCAGTATGCGCGATATGTTGCAGGCTGGTGTGCATTTCGGCCACCAAACCCGCTTCTGGAACCCCAAGATGAGCCGGTTTATCTTTGGTTCACGAAATAAAGTTCATGTCATTAACCTTGAGCACACTGTGCCAGCCTTTAACGAAGCATTAGAAATTCTGCGTGTTGAAGCTGCTAAAGGTAATCAAATTCTTTTCGTTGGCACCAAGCGTGCTGCACAAAAAATCGTTAAAGAGCAAGCAGAGCGTTGTGGAATGCCCTACGTCAGCCATCGCTGGTTGGGCGGCATGCTCACTAACTACAAAACTATTCGTGCCTCGATTCGTCGTTTCCGTGATCTGGAAACGCAAGAGAGTGACGGGACATTCGATAAGCTGGGTAAGAAAGAAGTGCTCACGCGTACGCGCATGAAAGCCAAGCTTGAGAACTCTATCGGCGGTATCAAGGATATGAACGGTCTGCCTGATATTCTGTTCGTCGTCGATGTTGATCACGAGCGTATCGCAATCAATGAAGCCAATAAGCTGGGCATCCCTGTTGTTGGTATTGTTGATACTAACAGCGATCCAGATGGCGTTGATTATATTATTCCAGGTAACGATGATTCTATCCGCGCGATTAAGCTGTACGCTGCGTCTATCGCTGACTCTGTTCTTGAAGGCAAGGCTCAGTCTGCAACAATTAACAAGAAAGATGAGTTTGTTGAAGAAGTTGCTGAAGCTGCACCAGCGGCAGAGGCTGCTGCAGAAGCGCCGGCTGCTGAAGAAGCACCTAAGGCTGCAGCTGCAGAGTAGGTTAAGACATAGGTATCAAAATAAAAGGGGGCCACAGCCCCCTTTTTTCCAACTGAATTAATGTTTGAAGAGAGGAATACAATGTCACAGGTAACAGCATCTTTAGTGAAAGAGCTGCGAGACCGCACAGGTCTAGGCATGATGGAATGTAAAAGAGCGCTGGCTGAAGCCGGTGCTGATATTGATAAAGCGATTGAAGAGCTGCGCAAGTCTAGCGGCATGAAAGCGGCCAAAAAGGCTGGCCGAACTGCGGCAGATGGAATTGTTTTGGTGAAGACTGACGGCGTTTATGGCATGGTTTTGGAAGTCAATAGTGAGACTGATTTTGCTGCTCGTGACGAGGGCTTTCAGGGTTTTGCTAACACTGTTTTGGATGCTGGTTTCGCGGCTAAGCAAACTGATATTGCTGCGCTGATGGCTGACGGCCTTGAGTCTGCTCGTGAAGCGCTGGTGCAGAAGATTGGCGAGAATATCTCTGCCCGTCGTGCTGGTATTGTTGAAGCGCCAGTAGTCGGCGGCTATGTACACAGCAATAACCGCATTGCTGTTATCGTTGGTCTCTCTGCTGGTAGCGAAGAGCTGGCGAAAGATGTTGCTATGCATGTTGCAGCGGTTAACCCTGCAGTAGTAAGCTCTGACCAAATGCCAGCTGATGTTATTGAAGCTGAACGCGCTATTTTCACAGCGCAGGCTATTGAGAGTGGTAAGCCGCCAGAGATTGCGGCTAAGATGGTTGAAGGTCGTGTCAGCAAGTTCTTGAAAGAGAGCAGCCTAGTTGATCAGCCATTTGTGAAGGATCCAGATAACACTGTAGGCAAGCTTGTGGCCGCTGGTGGTGCTGAAGTCGTTTCTTTTGTCCGTTTTGAAGTGGGCGAAGGCATTGAAGTTGAAGAAGTTGATTTCGCTGCAGAAGTTGCTGCACAGGTAGCGGGCGTCAGCGAATAAAATAGACAATAGGAGCAGTTATGCCAGCCGCCGGTAAAGAGAAAAAGTACAAACGTATCCTTCTCAAACTCAGTGGTGAGGAGCTCATGGGTGAGGAGGGCTTTGGAATTGATCCCAAAGTTCTCGATCGTATGGCCCTCGAGATTGGTCAGCTAGTGGGCATTGGTGTCCAGGTTGGTCTGGTTATTGGTGGCGGCAACCTGTTTCGCGGGGCTGCTCTTAATGCGGCTGGTATGGATCGAGTCACCGGCGACCATATGGGTATGCTGGCCACCGTGATGAACGCTCTGGCTATGCGTGACGCTCTTGAGCGCACTAACATTTCCTCCCATGTTATGTCGGCTATTCCGATGAGCGGTGTTGTTGAACACTATGACCGTCGGCGTGCTATCCGCTATCTTAAAGATGGTGATGTGGTGATTTTTTCAGCCGGTACCGGCAATCCTTTTTTTACCACCGATTCTGCAGCCTGCCTGCGTGGGATTGAAATAGATGCTAATGTGGTACTCAAGGCAACGAAAGTGGATGGTGTGTATTCAGCGGATCCAATGCTGCATCCCGATGCAGAGCTATATTCAAATCTGACCTATGATCAGGTGTTGGATAAAAAGTTAGGCGTGATGGATCTCACTGCGATCTGTTTATGCCGTGAGCACAATATGCCGCTCAGAGTGTTTCGTATGTCAAAGCAGGGAGCATTACTTAATCTTGTGGTTGGCGGCGATGAAGGTACGCTGATCGAAGAGGGATAGGGGAACATAAAATGATTGATGATTTAAAACAGGATGCACAGACGCGGATGTCCAAGTCACTGGACGCTCTAGCAAATGCATTTAATAAAATCCGTACTGGCCGAGCGCATCCGAGCTTGCTGGACGGTATCTCAGTAGATTACTACGGTGTTGATACGCCCATTGCTCAGGCCGCGTCAATTGTTATTGAAGATTCACGCACCTTGTCGGTTACACCCTGGGAAAGATCACTGGTTCCGGCATTGGAAAAAGCCATAATGAAATCCGACCTAGGCCTAAACCCCTCTAGTGCAGGTACCGTTATTCGCATTCCGCTGCCTGCTCTCACCGAAGAGACACGCAAGGTATATGGCAAGCAAGCTAAGGCTGAAGCCGAGGGTGCTAGGGTCTCTGTGCGCAATGTCCGTCGCGATGTACTCTCTGTGGTTAAAGATCTGTTGAAAGAAAAAGATATCAGTGAAGACGAAGAGCGCAAAGCACAGGACGATGTTCAGAAGATCACTGACCGTTTTATTGCTCGCGTTGATGAAGCTCTGGCTGTTAAAGAAAAGGACCTAATGGAGATTTAATCTCCTCGGTAATTAAGATCATGGCTGATCCTGTAACCCTTGAGAATCCGCATCCACTGAAACATGTGGCGATTATTATGGATGGTAATAATCGCTGGGCAAAACAGCGTGGCCTGGGCGGAATAGCCGGTCATGAGGCGGGTGTTGAGCGTATTCGTGACGCCTTGGAAACTGCCAAAAGGATCGGTATAGATACGATTACTCTGTTTGCGTTTAGCAGTGAAAACTGGAAACGCCCGGATCTTGAAGTACGCGGTCTGATGTCGCTTTTTTCCTCCTACCTAAAGAAAGAAGCCAAAGCTCTGCGCGATGATAATGTGCGCTTAAAGGTGATAGGTAACCGCACTCACTTTAGCGATCGCCTAAAAACTTTAATTAGCGATACCGAGACCATGACGGCCAATGGCAATTTGTGCCTCTATCTCTGCGTTGATTATGGCGGCCGTTGGGACATAGCCAATACGGCCAAGAAAATGGCTACCGAAGTTCAGATGGGCCGATTGCGCCCCTCAGATATCGACGAACAGGTATTTGCTAAATACATGCTTGACGGCGGCATACCAGACCCAGATCTTTGCATTCGCACAGCCGGCGAAAAGCGTCTCAGTAATTTTCTACTCTGGCAGTTGGCCTACAGTGAACTTTATTTTGCTGACTGCTATTGGCCAGACTTTGATGCCAAGGCTTTAGAGATGGCCTCCAATGAGTACTATTCTAGACAGCGCCGCTTTGGTCTTCGTGAAGAGAGTGATCCGTCAAAAGGTCTGGGGCATAGTGCTCATGTTTAAGCAGCGGGTTATCACTGCAGTCGCTTTGGCTGCTGCCTTTCTAGCGCTGCTTTTAAATTTATCAGCACTGGCATTTTCACTGGTGATCAGCCTGCTGGTTGTTATTGCTGGATGGGAATGGTCCAACCTTATGAAACTAAGCTCTGCGGTGGGCAAGGCGGGGTACTTACTGTTATTGAGCCTGTCGATGGCCGCAGCAAGTCATTGGTTGGGGTTGTTTGAGCGTTTTGATCAGGCCCGTGCGCAACAGATGTTTCAGGTTGCTGCAGCCCTGTGGGCAATTATCTTTCTGTGGATTCAAGGCTATCCGTCCAGTGCCATTCTGTGGGCTGCACGTCCAATGCTGGGCCTGCTAGGCCTGCTATTGCTGACCTTTACCTGGGCAGCTGTGGCTTCAATTCTGCACCATGAGTCTGGTCAATGGTTGTTATTACTGGCCATTGTCATTATCGCTTTAGCCGATGTCGGTGGCTATATAGCCGGTAACCTGCTGGGCAAGCATAAGCTGGCGCCGATTGTCAGTCCGGGAAAAACCTGGGAGGGCTTTGTGGGCGGAATGTTTTTTCAACTGCTGTTGATTGTTGGCCTGGTGACAGTATTGCCGGATGTGGTCCTCAGCAGCCTATTTATTCTTATTATTCCAGTGGCCCTGTACTCTGTGTTGGGCGATCTCTTTGAAAGTATGCTTAAACGCCATAGTGGTGTTAAAGACAGCAGCCGGCTGCTGCCGGGACCTGTCTCTTATACACATCTCCGAGCC
>CAJXVK010000115.1 GCA_913060735.1 uncultured Cellvibrionales bacterium | reverse complement strand
AGCGTCAGATGTGTATAAGAGACAGTTATTTACCTCTGCAATGAAATATGAAAGCGGCACAGGTTGGCCGTCATTTTTCACTCATATTGATAATCATTTAGAGACTAAACGAGATTTTAAATTGATCTGGCCGCGTCTTGAATATCACTGCGCACGCTGTGGCGGTCATCAGGGACATGTCTTCGATGATGGCCCCGAGCCGACGGGTCAACGCTGGTGTAACAATGGTTTGGCGCTTGTGTTTGTGCTCAGTGCTTAGTGAATAGTTGGTAGAGGTGCTATCTATTAGAGGCGCCTTTCATCAGAGGCTCTAGATAACCTTTAATCACATCCTTAATAATTGGCTGAGCCAATGCTGTTGGGTGTAGCCCATCTTCCTGAATCATGCCCTCAGTAATGGCTAGTTCGTCAAGTTCAAAGGGAATTAACATGACCTTTTCCTGCTCAGATAGCTGCGGATAGATTGCGGCGAATGCATCTGAGTAGCGGCGGCCATAGTTAGGTGGCAGGCGCATCCCAAAGAGCACTGGCTCGGCACCGGCTTGGCGGCACAGCTCAATCATTGCCAGCAAATTACGTTGCATCAGATTGAGCGGTTGGCCGCGCAGACCATCGTTGCCACCCAACTCTAAGAGTACATAATCAGGACTGAATTTCTCCAGTAATAGGGGTAATCGATTTAAACCGCCCCCTGTGGTATCGCCGCTAATACTACCATTAATGATTTGATGCCCGTTGCCCAAGTCGTCTCTCAGTAGCGCGACCCAACCACTTTCTTGATTGACCCCATAACCCGCACTGAGGCTATCGCCTAAAACTAGAAGTGTTGATCCATAAGTATTGGCACCGAGTAACATTAACAGGCACCATAGGCGCCGAATAAAAGTGGTGGTTATAAAAAGCCGCATAAAGTATCTCTATAATTTTTAATCACTGCCTGCAGTGTATGCAATTTTTCTAGCAATGGACATTTGAAATGATCGAAGTCAGTAATATCAGTAAGCAAGTCAGCACCGCAGAAGGTACGCTAAGTATTTTAGATAAGATCAACTTATCGTTGCCAGCTGGTGAGAGTTTAGCCATTGTCGGGCCCTCTGGGTCAGGTAAGTCAACTTTGCTGGGTATCTTGGCTGGTCTTGATCTACCGACAGCGGGCTCAGTCAGTCTTAATGGTCAGGATATTACCGCCATGGATGAGGAGGGTCGCGCCGCAGTGCGAGCAGGCCATGTGGGTTTTGTTTTCCAGTCATTTCATCTATTGCCGGGATTAACCGCCCTAGAAAATGTTGCACTGCCATTAGAGCTGCAGGGCGATAAAGACGCGCTTAAAACCGCCGCCTACTATTTGCAGCGAGTAGGTCTAGAGAATCGCACCACCCATTACCCGCGCCAGTTATCTGGTGGTGAACAGCAACGAGTCGCGGTGGCTAGAGCCTTTGCCTGTCGACCAACCATTCTATTCGCCGATGAGCCGACCGGTAATTTGGATACAGGTACCGGCGAGAAAATTAATGACCTGCTGTTTGACCTCAATAAAGAGGAGGGCACCACATTAGTACTGGTGACCCATGAATATAATCTTGCCGCACGCTGTGGTCAGCGTTTGGTATTGGCTGCGGGTCGGCAGGTTGAAGAGAGCGCTATTAAGAAACAGCCTGCGGCGAAAAAGAAAGCAGTTATAAATGCAGCAGTCGCCAATCCAAAAGTCCAGGGTAGTAAATACTGATGCAAGCCTTAAGAATGTTGCTGCGCACTTGGCGCGGCGGTCAGTTGGGTCTCATTATCTGGTCGCTGGTACTGGCCGTGTCAGTGGTGACGTCTGTGTCATTGCTGGCCGAACGCATTGAGCGCGCACTGACCGCAGAGTCTAGCGCCTTTTTGGCTGCTGATTTAGTAGTGCGCAGCAATAAGCCAACGCAACAGGCATGGATAGCCGAAGCGCAGCTTCAGGGCGTTGAAACCTCACAGATGGTGAGCTTTGCCTCCATGGTGTACCACCAGTCAGATATGCATCTGGCCTCTATTAAAGCGGTGCAAAGTAACTATCCCTTGCGCGGTTTAATTAAACGTTCAACGATGCCATTTACATTGGATGAGAGCCTGATAGAGACGGTCGATTATGGGCCAGCGTCCGGTGAAGCCTGGGTCGATGCGCGACTGTTACCTCTACTTAATATTGAACTTGGCGACAGCATAGAACTTGGCGATACGGTCCTAAGAGTGACCCAGGTAATTGTCGAAGAGCCCGATAGTGGTTCCTACAGTTTCTTTGGTGCACGTGTACTGATGAACTGGGAGGATGTTGCAGCTGCAGGCATAGTGCAACCCGGCAGCCGTGTCACTTATAAGTATCTAATGGCCGCGGGCGCTGACCAAGATGCTTTCGCCGGCTACAGTGACTGGCTGAAAGATCAGTTGAGTATTCATGATCGTCTTATTACGCCAGATGAGGCCCAAGCCAGTATTGCCAGCACCATGGATAGGGGACGGCGCTTTTTATTATTAGCCGGCAGCATTGGTGTGGTGCTGGCTGGCATAGCACTGGCTCTAGCCAGCCATCATTTTGCGGCGGACCAAACGCAGCAAGTAGCTCTGCTTAAAAGTTGGGGTATCTCTGCCAGTCGAGTGCGTAGCCTGTATCTACAGCAGAGTTTATGGCTAGGTGTTGGTGGCTCGCTTGTCGGTCTATTAGTAGGCTATGGTTTTTCTGAATTATTAATTTCAATTGTGCGTGAGTGGTTACCCATCGCACTACCTTCGGCGGGCGTTAGGCCATGGGTCACCGGTATGGCCACCGGCCTGCTCTGTTTGGGTGGCTTTACCTTACCTGCACTTTGGCATTTACCGGCACAGTCTCCACTGGCGGTATTGCGTCAGGATATTCAAGTTGCGCCGGTGAGTTCCGCCATCCGTGGTGCCTTTGGCATAGCTGCCGTGGCTGGACTGCTGCTGTGGTATAGCAATAGTTTGTATCTATCGCTGGCCATTTTGGCTGGCTTTGTGCTGACCGCATTGGCCACTGTTATTATTGGTTTGGCGATGCTGCGTCTGGGTAAAGATTATGGCCAGCGTCTGGGTAGTATCTGGCGTTTAGCGCTAAATAACTTATGGCGACGCAGATCGCAAAGTCTGGTCCAGATGGTGGGCTTTTCGGGGGCCATTGCGCTGCTGATGATTATGGTTGTGGTACGCACCTCATTAATTGATGAGTGGCGTTTTCAGATGGCAGAAGATGCACCTAATCACTTTTTGGTCAATGTAGCGCCCTACGAGCTTGATGGGGTGCGCGACCTGGTCAATGCACAAAATCTTGAGACGGCCGGTTGGTACGCCATGGTGCGCGGAAGAATGACCGCGATTAATGGCCAGCCAATAACTGAGGCACAAAAAGATAGCCATGAGTCTTTCCGCCGCGAACTCAATCTTAGTTGGACGGCAGAATTGCCCGAGGGTAATAAGGTCACTGAAGGGCAGTGGTGGGATGAGGTTGATAGCGCTGCAACCATCGCACCGGTGTCCCTCGAAGATGAGATAGCCGAAGAGCTTGGTTTAACGTTGGGCGATCGAATTACCTTTAGTGTGGGTGGGCTGACATTTGAGTCAGAGGTGGTTAATACCCGCACTCTTAACTGGGACAATATGACGCCTAACTTCTACTTCCTATTTCCCGAAGGGTTGTTAGAAGAGTATCCGCGCACCAGTATGACCAGCCTTTATATTCCGCCCCAGCAAAAATTGTTGGTCAATGACTTGCTGCGCAAGTACCCCACGGTGCAGGTGATAGAGTTAGATAAAATTATTGATCGCATTCGCACAATTGTGTCGCAGGTTACCCGTGGTCTAGAAGTAATGACAATGTTAATACTAAGCTGCGGTGTGCTAGTGATGTTTGCCGCGGTGAGCCTGTCGATGTCAGAGCGCCTCCAAGAGAGCGCCATACTGCGCACTCTGGGTAGTTCCAGACGTCTGATACTGGGTATTCAGCTAGTAGAGTTTAGTACTTTGGGAATAATGGCTGGCCTTTTGGCCGCTATCGGTGCCGAAGCTGCAGTGGCTATGCTGCAACGCTTTATGTTTGATCTGCCCTTTGCTCTGCATCCATGGTTATGGCTCGCAGGCCCATTGGCAGGAGGACTTTTAGTCGGTGCATTAGGTGTTGGTTACAGCCGTAAAGCGGTGGTGCAGCCACCGCTGGAAGTACTAAAGAGTCTATGAGCGCCTACTGCAGCGGTAGCTGTATATGGAAGGTGGTCCCAACATCTGGATCTGAGGTCACCGCGATCTGCCCCTGATGCTGCTCTGTGATAATAAAGTGGGAGAAAGATAGGCGCTTGCCTGCATCGTAGGAGCCATTGGCATCGCCATCGGCGGCAAAGGGCTCAAAGATGGTTTTCTGGTCGTCCATGCTGATGCCGCGACCATTGTGGTGGATGCGCACCCACAGGTTTTCATAAAACTTGGTGACTTCAATATCTATTTCGGGAGAGTGGTCCAGATCATCAATTTTGCCAAGGGCATAGCATGAGTGACGGAACAGGCTTAGAAATACCTGCTGTAGTTCGGTGATATAACAGGCCAGTTCAGGCACATCATCAGCGTAATCAATGTTCACTTTAATATCGCGAAACCTTATTCCCGCCATTACCGCCAGCACATCATTGGCTAATTCGACACTGTGGTTAACAATATCTCTCATATCGGCCATGGTTTTTTGGCCGCCGCCGCTGCCAGAATAGTCGACTAGATTACTGATCACCGATGTCGCCTGCTGACCACGAATCATGGCGTCTTCTAGCAGTTCACTGAGTCCCATGCCATCGATAGGTTCATCGGTTAGGCCAAGCCTCACTGTTTGCACATCTTTAAGAATCGCGCGCAGTGGAATATTAATATCATGGGCCATAGTTGATGCCATTTCGCCCATAGACGACATCTTGTCACGCTGAATAAGTAATGTTTCGTTGTGCACACGCTGAGTCACATCATCGATCAAAATTACCACACCGGTCTCCAGCTGGTTCTGCAATGGATAGATGGTGATATCAAAATGGTACTGGCCGCGCTGGCTGTATTTGATGGTCAGGGTTTTATTGTCATCCTGTGCCTGCTTAATCTGTTGCGGCGTGATAGTAATGGTCGGGTAGGCCTGCCATAGGTCCACACCCATTACCGCACTTGATGCAATGCCACTGATTTCTTCGGCGCGCTGATTCCACTGGGTAATCTGATTTTCTTTGTTGAGACCAATCAGCATTAGCGGCATAGAGCTGAGGATGCTGGTGATATAGGATTCTGAGCTGAGCAGGCGGGCGGTGGTGTCACGGTGCTCGGCCACTTCGTCTTCAAGGGTTGCCGTGCGCTCTTTAACGCGCAGCTCCAGCTGGGTGCGGATCTCTTCAAGCTCTTTATTATAGCGGCGCGCCTGGCGACGGCTAAAGAACAGGCGTAACGCGGTAATAGATACGGCAATAATCAAGATGCTACTAGAAAAATTAGCGACGTATTGCCAGTTGGTAGAGCCATCACTATTGCGCACAAACCAAAAAATATCAGCAGCGGCGAGCTGGCTGAAGGCTAAGGTAATTATTAGGGCGACAATATTTTTTAACGGCTTGGACACGGGCTTATCTCTGGTTCGTTTGCTGATGATTATTATAGCCTTGAAAACGCTGTTGTCAGTTACCAAAATGATTATCCAGTGCAGATTATGTGCCTGGCCAGTATTCCTTTTATTTTTCTTGCTCTTTGGTCAGTCTATTTTCTCTAACAGACTAAGTCGCATTCTTGAAACCCAGGTGATTTGCCAGCTAAAGTCGCCTAAGACGAGCAACTGACGGATAGTTGATCTGCCCAATCTGGTGGCAGGCCTGCATATTTCTCTGCTTCTGGGTGCTCTTTATAAGGGCTTTGCAAAATCTCTAGCAGCAGATTTACTTCGCTGTAATCACCCTGTTTGGCAGCCTCTATAGCGGCCTGGGCCATATAGTTGCGCAGCACATATTTGGGGTTTACGGCGTCCATGCTTTGACGGCGCTGGTGGTCTGTCTGGTCTTGTTGGGTGAGTCTTGCGCTGTATTTTTCTGCCCAGCTATCAAAGCCCTCACGGTCTACAAATTGATCTCTAATTGATCTGTCTCTTATACACATCTCCGAGCCCACGAGACCAGAGAGGATCTC
>CAJXVK010000114.1 GCA_913060735.1 uncultured Cellvibrionales bacterium | reverse complement strand
ATCTACACTAGATCGCTCGTCGGCAGCGTCAGATGTGTATAAGAGACAGTTTGTCCACGATCGCTTCTTTTTTGGTCAACATATCTACACTGCTATTTGCTACCTTAACACCATTACGGGGTTAGTAAGACTTTGGATCATCCTTTTGGTGCTGCAAATGGTCTTTAAAAGCGCCAGTAACACTGTATTATCGGAACTAAAATAATAATAATAAGGCTATTGTGAGAAAACTACCGCCACTAAACGCTCTACGGACTTTTGAAGCCGCTGCGCGCCTGACTAGCTTTACTGAGGCAGCCTCAGAGCTCTGTGTCACTCATGGTGCGGTAAGCCAGCAGATTCGGACTCTAGAGGACTATTTTGGGCGCCCATTATTTACTCGCTCCCATGGCAAAGTATTTCTTAATAACGCGGGCACTGAGTTACTGCCGGTTATCACTGACAGCCTCGATCGTATTGAAAAGATTAGCGCTCGACTAGTACCTGATCGCGATACCGAGATTTTAACCGTCAGTATTACGACCTCTTTCGCCTCTCATTGGCTGATCCCCCGCCTGCCTGATTTTCAGCAGAATCATCCGAACATTCACGTGCGTCTGGCACCCTCACCCTCTTTTCCAGCTAATTTGGGTGATGGAGTAGATGTGGCGATTCGCTGGGGTATCACCACTATCAATGGTATCGAGATGGAAAAGCTTATCGATGTAGATACCTTCGCCGCCTGCTCACCGTCGTTGATCAGCGGCGGCCGGCCATTGCGGCAGCCGCAGGATTTACTTAATCACTCGTTGATACATGATGATGATGGACAGGCATGGCAGGCGTTGCTAGCTGAGGTAGGGGTAGTTTATCCCGAACAGAGTCGAGGCCTGTTCTATGCCGACTCAGGCCTTGCTTTACAGGTCGCTGTTGAGGGTGGAGGAGTGATCGTGGCTGGCAGCATCTTGGCCGCCAATGATCTGGCCGCTGGCCATTTGGTTATCCCATTTGACTGCATTATTCCTCATCGCAAAGCCTACAATTTTTACTATCCCAAGCAGTCAGCTGATCAGCGTAAAATATCGCTTTTTCGTGACTGGATTCATCAGCAGGCAACTATTTTTACCCGTAAACCCGTAGATTACAGCAGCTATATGGTTTGAGCTGACTGAGCCTTATGTGGGTTTTCCTCTCGCTTTTCTCGATCGTGAGAGCGGTGTTGTATTTCTATCATGCTGTTAGATTATCTAACAGAGAAGGGTAAAAAAACTGCCTTGTTTTGTGCTTGTTGGCAACAGTAGGCTGGAACGATTATTTACTGATGAATCTAGCCTTATGTTACAGCACCAAACCCGTATTTTTCATCGTCTGATCAATGGGCAGTTACCCATTGCAGTCCGCGGTGATGGCCCTTATATCGTCGACCAGGGGGGCAATCGCTACTTGGATGCCTGTGGTGGCGCTGCAGTGTCCTGTCTAGGACATTCCCATACCAGAGTGATTGACTCGATCAAGCAGCAGCTTGATCGCATAGCCTTTGCGCATACCGGTTTTTTTACCTCAGAGCCCAGCGAAGAGCTGGCCGAATTTCTGGTGCAGCGCGCCCCCGAGGGTATTAAGCATGTGTATTTTGTTTCTGGTGGTTCTGAGGCGGTTGAGGCGGCACTAAAAATGGCGCGACAGTATTTTCTTGAATCCGGTGAGCCGCAGCGGCAGAAATTTATAGCTCGGCGCCAGAGTTACCACGGTAACACCCTGGGCGCATTGGCGGTAAGTGGTAATGAGTGGCGCCGCAAGCAGTTCGAACCAATCCTTATCGATGTTGAACATATCAGCCCCTGTTACCAGTACCGCGATCAAAAAGAGAGTGAGTCAGAGCAGGATTATGGTCTGCGTGTTGCCAATGAACTGGATGAAAAAATTCAGGAAATGGGTGCAGAAAACGTTATCGCATTTATCGCTGAGCCTATTGTGGGGGCCACCGGTGGTGTTTTGGTACCGGTGCCCGGTTACTTTAAGCGGATCCGTGAGATCTGCGACCGCCATGGCATTTTGCTAATTCTCGATGAGGTGATGTGCGGCATGGGCCGGACTGGCTCTTTATTTGCCTGTGAACAAGAGGGCGTTCGCCCGGATATTATCACCATCGCCAAGGGGTTGGCAGCCGGTTATCAGCCAGTTGGCGCTACGCTTTGTTCCTCTGAAATCTATAACAGGTTCCGCGATGGCTCTGGCCTATTTCAACATGGCCACACTTATATAGGCCATGCTACAGCCTGTGCCGCTGCGCTGGCTGTGCAGCAAGCCATTGAGGATGACGGGCTGCTAGAGAATATCAATACTATGGGTGATGTCTTAGATCAGTCTCTGCGTCAGCGCTTTGCCGATCATTCTTTTATTGGTGATATTCGCGGGCGTGGATTATTTCGCGGGCTAGAACTGGTCGCCGACCGAGAGAGCAAGGAACCTTTGCCGCATACACTGGCTATACATTCGTCAATAAAACGCCATGCCATGGCGCGTGGTCTCGCCTGCTACCCGGGCGGCGGCACCATTGACGGATTACAGGGCAATCATATTTTGTTGGCACCCCCTTATATTATTGATCGCAGCCATGTTGCAGAAATCACCGAAAAGTTAGGCGATGCAGTCGATGCGGCACTCTGTGATGCGGGAGTCATGGCGTGATCCATCACAACCCAATGATGATTGCTGTTGCGCCCAATGGCGCTCGCAAGCAAAAGACCGACCACAGCAGCTTGCCAATTACGCCATCGGAGTTGGCTGATAGCGCCGTTGAATGTCGCGATGCCGGTGCCTGCATGATTCACCTGCATGTGCGAGATGGGCAGGATGGGCACTCGCTTGATGTTAATGCTTATAGAGCTGCAACAACGGCGGTACGCAATGCAGTGGGTGACGACATGATTATTCAGATCACTACAGAGGCAGTGGGGATTTATAGCATTGATCAGCAAATTCAGACGGTACAGGAATTAAAGCCAGAGGCAGTATCACTGGCGGTGCGTGAACTCTGCCCTCGAGCGGAGGATGAGATCAAGGCGGCAAGCTTTTTTGCCTGGCTGCAACAAGAGCGAGTGGCTGCGCAATATATTCTTTACTCAGCAGCAGATGTAGAGCGATTTGATGCGTTGCGTAAGCGCGGAGTTATTCCTGGCGACAATGTGTCGGTCCTCTATGTACTGGGGCGCTATAGCGAAGGTGGTGCATCATCGGCAGTGGAATTGCTGCCCATGCTGGCAGCAGCAGATACTGCGGTAATTTGGTCGGTGTGCGCCTTTGGGGCGACAGAGGCCAGTTGCATGTTGGTGGCGGCAGGTCTAGGTGGTCATGCTCGAGTGGGGTTTGAAAATAATATGCAGCTAATAAACGGATATACCGCGGCAAATAATGGTGCATTAGTCACTCAGGTTCAAGAGAGTATTGGACGTATGGGACGTCGGATTGCCTCAGCAGATGAAGCGCGGCTGGTTCTAGGCATGCAGTAAATTGAAAAGTACCAGAGATCAAAAGTAGTAAAAATTGAAAAGCAGTAAGGATGAAAGTAGAAAAAGTGAAGGGGGGCGAAGACTTTTGATTCGCCGATTATAAAAAAGCCGTGATGTTGGCGGCAATGTAAAAAGAAAGTAGTAAAAATAAACTATTAGGAGAGAAATATGACTTATTTAAAGAAAGTCTCAATATTGGCGGTGGCAATCTCAGGTGCTATTGCATCTGCGCAACCAGCGTTTGCTCAAGGTGGGGAAACCGCTGCATTAGAAGAAGTAGTTGTAATGGGCAGCAGAAGTAATAAGGCGCGTTCAGCGACCGATTCAACAGTACCTGTAGATGTGTTTTCCGAAGCGGAGCTAAGCGCTTTTGGTAACCAGGCAGATATTACTGATACTTTAAAAGCATTGGTGCCATCGTACACAGCAACGCCTGCAACGGGAGATGGTAGTGCCTTTATTCGTCCTACGTCACTGCGTGGCATGGCACCTGATCAAGCGTTGGTATTGGTTAACGGTAAGCGTCGTCACCGTTCAGCACTGGTTCAGTTCTTTGCACCTGCGGCTGGTAACGGTGCCCATGGTGTTGATGTCGCTATGATTCCAAGCATCGCATTGAAAAACATTGAAGTGCTGCGTGACGGTGCTGCGGCACAGTACGGATCTGACGCCATCGCTGGTGTAATGAACCTGCAGCTAAAGGACGCCTCTGAAGGCGGACAGATTCAGGTGCAGTATGGCGAGTTCTTCGAAGGCGAGCAGTCCACTCGAGTTTCTGCCAATGGTGGTTTTGCTCTGGGTGATGATGGATTTTTGAATGTTAGTTTCGAAAGTATTGATAACGATGCACTTTCACGCGGTATTCAGCGTCCTGTAGGTCAGGGCCTAATCGATGCTGGTGTGACCGGTGTTGGTGCTGATTCACCTTTCGGCGATGCACCATTTGTACAGACCTGGGGTCGTCCTGAAACTAGCGGTGATCGCCTGTTCTTCAACTCTGGTTTTGATTTGGGTAATGGCAACGAAGCCTATGTTCACGGTGGTTATGCGGAGACTGATGGTCGTTATCGTTTCTTCTATCGCGCTGGTTATGACAGTGACTGCTCTACGGCTCACAGTACCATTGCAACGCTCTGTCAGGATACTGACTGGGTAGCTGGTACGCTGCGACAAGGCTATACACCTTTCCTAGACGGTGCTCAAAAAGATATGTCATTGGTTGCCGGTATCAAAGGTGAGATGGCGAATGGTATTTCCTATGATATGAGTGTGGGTACTGGTTCTAACGAACTGCGCTACACTTTGAACAACACCACGGCGCCAAATCTGGGTGTAGCTGCTGACGGCAGCTTCCAGCGCGATTTTAATATGGGTGGTTATGATCAAGAAGAAACCAATATTAATGCTGACTTCAGCAAAGCATTGAGTGCCAATGTAAATCTGGCCTTTGGTGCAGAATGGCGTGAAGAGACATTCACTACTATCTCTGGTGAGCAGGCTGCTATTGATGGCAATACTAGTGGTATGAGCACGGCTCAGCCTGAAGCTGCCGGTGAGTTCTCGCGTGACAATATCGCTCTTTATGCAGATTTAGAGCACGATGTTAGCGATGACCTATTATTGCAATATGCATTGCGCTATGAGGACTTCTCTGATTTCGGCAGCACAGTCAATGGTAAGGTTGCCGGTCGTTACACGGTTAGCGATTCACTGACTCTGCGTGGTTCCATGTCTACAGGCTTCCATGCCCCGACTCCCGGTCAGGCTAATGTAAGTACTGTGATTACTACGTTCGATGGTACTTCTGGCTTGCAGGTTGAAGAGGGCCTGGTGCCATCAACCAGTGCCGCAGCGGTTGCGGTTGGTGGCGCGGCATTGAAAGAGGAAGAGTCCTTCAATATGAGCGTTGGTTTTACGTCTGCCCTATCTGATAACACCCAGCTAACATTCGATATGTACAAGGTTGAAGTCGATGATCGAATCTACCGCACTGGTGATATCGATAATGGTAATGGTGGCTCAATCTCTTTCTATACCAATGCTATGGATGTAGAGCACCAAGGCTTTGATCTAGTCTTATCGTCAACATTCGAGCTTGTGCCTGGTATGGAAACAATGGCTAGCTTGGCCTTTAACCATAATACTATCGAAGTGACTGGTCAAAAGACTATCAATGGCGTCACGCCTGTTAGCGATTCATTGGTTGAAGATATTGAGAAAAACTACCCTGAGAATCGTTGGGTTCTTAATACCATGACTAATATCAATGATAACTGGAGCCTCATGGCTCGCCTGAACTTCTATGGCGAACATTATGATGAGCGTGGCACTATAGGTGCAGAAAGTGATCCATCAGCCCTAATTGATAGCATTATCTACTTGGATATAGAACTGGGTTATGATGTCAGTGAAAATCTGCGAATCACTGCTGGTGGCTCTAATATCCTCGATAAATATGTCGATGAAATTGGCGCACCCAATGCCAACCGTATGAGTGTGGGACTGCAATACCCGCGTCGTACCGCGGCAAACTACGAAGGTGGTTCCTGGTACCTAAGAGCTAACTACAGCTTCTAATTAAATAAATAGAAATAGCTGAGTGGGCCTATAAAAATCTAGCTGTAGGGTAATAGGATTACATTATGAGTCTAACTCAGCGAATCGTTGTAGCAATGCTAATGGGCCTCCTTGCGGGGGCCCTTCTTAATTTTATCTCCAGCGGCAATATGCTGCCGGTAGCGATGCAAAGTTGGCTGGATACGTATCTAGTCGACGGTTTGTTTGACACAATTGGACAGATATTCGTCCTGTCTCTTATACACATCTCCGAGCCCACGAGACCAGAGAGGATCTCGTA
>CAJXVK010000113.1 GCA_913060735.1 uncultured Cellvibrionales bacterium | reverse complement strand
ATCTACACTAGATCGCTCGTCGGCAGCGTCAGATGTGTATAAGAGACAGCCCTCAAATTACGCCAGATAATCGAATTATTATGGATCTATTGGTCTCTCAGGATTCGGTGGGCTCGCTTATATCAGGTGGTGAACCCTCAATTGACGTGACCCGTGTCGAGACTCAGGCGCTGGTTGGAGATGGTCAGACGCTAGTATTAGGCGGTATTTTCCAAACTGAAGAAGTAAATAGTACAAAAAAGATACCTTTACTGGGCGATATCCCTTATTTGGGTAAGCTTTTCAGAAATGACCTGCGAAATATTGAAAAACGTGAAATACTCATCTTTGTAACCCCGAAAATAATTGATGATAATCTTCTGGATCGATGAGCGAACAACATATTTTTCTAGTCGGCCCCATGGGAGCCGGAAAAACCACCATTGGTAGACAGTTAGCCAACTTTTTGTGTCGGCCCTTTATTGATGTTGACAATGAGATCGAAGCGCGCACTGGCGCCGATATTCAGTGGATATTTGATATGGAGGGCGAGCAGGGCTTTCGCGATCGAGAATCCAAGGTACTCAAGGCCATTATAGAAACATCGCCCTCCAGTATTATTGCCACTGGCGGTGGTATTGTTTTGCGCAGCGAAAACCGCAAAACACTCCAGGAAAACGGTCAGGTGGTCTATCTATCCGCCACTAAAGAACAGCTATATGAACGTACAAGGCGGGATAAGAAGCGACCATTGCTGCAGGTCGACGATCGCCGCGCCGTGATCGATCAGTTAGTCGAAAAGCGTGATCCTCTGTATCGCGAGATAGCAGATCTGACATTTCCCTCTGGCTCCACCCAGCCGAGTAGAATTGCAAAAAAACTCGCAGAAGCATTATCAGAGCTTTGATAATTCGCTACGTCTAAGCATAATGTCGATCAACTAAGCCGTTAACTAGAGTTGTAGCCTGCATGAGCGTCGCCGATAGCACCATTTCTAGCCCTGCCAAGTCCATCAATGTTGATCTGGGCGAGCGTAGTTATCCTATTCATATTGGTTCAGAGCAGATTTTGCAGGCTGGTATCGGCCAGTATGTCCAGGGAAAAAAGGTGCTAATTGTCAGCAATGAAACTATTGCGCCGCTCTATTTGCCGGCTGTTTTGGAGCAGCTCCAGGACAAGCAGGTCGATCAGGTTATTCTGAAAGATGGCGAGCAGTACAAAACTCTGGATAATCTCAATCTTATCTTCACTCAGTTGATTGAAAAACAGCATGACCGCAAAACGACCCTGATTGCCCTCGGTGGGGGTGTGGTGGGTGATATGACGGGCTTTGCTGCCGCTAGCTACCAGCGCGGCGTGCCATTTATCCAAATTCCCACGACCCTGTTGGCGCAGGTGGACTCCTCAGTTGGGGGCAAAACAGCGGTCAACCACGCGCTGGGTAAAAATATGATCGGCGCCTTTTATCAGCCTCGGGCTGTCATTGTTGACACCGATACTCTGGCCACGCTTCCTGAACGTGAGTTTTGCGCTGGTATGGCCGAGGTTATCAAGTATGGTTTAATCTCTGATGATGCGTTTTTCCTCTGGCTGGAGGAGAATGTTGAGGCGTTACTAAACCGCGATCCTCAGGCCCTAGCCTATGCGATTGAGCGCTCCTGCCTCAATAAAGCCAAGGTTGTCAGTGCTGACGAAACTGAGCAGGGTGTTAGGGCTATCCTCAATTTGGGCCATACCTTTGGTCATGCGATAGAAACATTCCAGCGCTACACAGGTCTTTTGCATGGTGAAGCCGTTGCTGTAGGAATGGCTATGGCGGCACAGTTGTCAATGCTGTCTGGCGCATTTTCACAACAGGATATGGATCGGACCAAAGCGTTGATCACCTCATTTTCTCTGCCTGTGGCCCCACCGCAGGCTATGCAAGCCGATGATTTTATGGCGCTGATGGTGCGTGATAAGAAGGTTCTAGATGGCCAGTTGCGGCTGGTGCTGTTGAATGGGATCGGTAGCGCAGTTGTGACTGCGGATTTCCGTCTGCAGTTGCTTGAGGAAACATTAGACAAGGCGTGCCACCGGTAAACCATTCTCTGTCAGTGGTACGTAACATCTTAGTGACTGTAATTTACTAGCCCCACTTGCTCTATTTGCGTCGAAGCGTAGCCCGATTAGGCTAGTGGCTTCTATCGTCGGATATAACTGATTGTCGTATTCGACTTCGCTGTGTAAAATAACGGGCTTTGTGCCTTCAAAGATAGCAACTCCGTCTTTGCGTACCCACCACTATAACTTTTAGAGTTTAATTATGACTCAAAGCTTGTGTCGGCTTGACGATTTTAAAGATAACTGCGGTTTTGGCCTTATTGCCCAAGTAAAGGGTAAAACCAGCCATAAACTGCTGCAAAATGCTATTCAGGCGCTGACCTGTATGACTCACCGCGGTGGCGTTGCTGCCGACGGTAAGACCGGGGATGGCTGCGGATTGCTAATGCAAAAGCCAGACAGCTTTTTACGTATCGTGGTAAAAGAGTCTCTCAATATTGATCTGCCAGAGTCCTATGCTGTAGGTGCGGTAATGTTAAATACCGACCCTGAGCAGCGCAGCGCAGCCAAAGCCACTATTGAGCAAGAGCTTAATAATCAGGGCTTAGCGGTATTAGGATGGCGAGAAGTCCCCACAGATACAGATTGCCTTGGCCCTATCGCCATAGAATCACTGCCGGCATTTGAGCAGGTATTTGTCGGCCCCGGTGAGATCACTGATCAAAAACAATTTAGCGCTCGGCTCTACATGGGTCGGCGTAAAGCTGAGATTAGGCTTGAGGGCGATAACAGCTTTCACATAGCCAGTCTGGGTACCAATATTTTGAGCTATAAAGGCTTGATGATGCCGGTGGATTTGCCTGGTTTCTATCTGGATCTAGCAGACGAGCGTCTCGAGACTGCAATCTGCGTATTTCACCAGCGTTTCTCGACCAACACCATGCCGCGCTGGCCATTGGCCCAGCCCTTTAGAATGCTGGCTCACAATGGCGAGATCAATACTATTGTTGGCAACCGCAACTGGTCTGTGGCGCGCACGCCCAAGTACAAAACCGATCTATTGCCTGATTTACAGGAAGCCGCTCCGCTGGTTAATCGCACCGGTTCAGATTCTTCAAGCCTCGATAATATGCTTGAGATGCTAGTAACTGGTGGAATGGATTTACATTTGGCGGTGCGCACTCTGGTGCCGCCGGCTTGGCAGAATGTTGAGGATCGCAATCCTGATCATCGCGCGCTGTATGACTACTTATCGATGCATCAGGAGCCCTGGGATGGTCCAGCTGGGCTGGTTATTACCGACGGCCGTTTTGCTGTCTGTACGCTGGATAGAAATGGTCTGCGCCCGTCGCGCTGGGTCATGACCAGCGACGATATGATTACCGTGGCATCAGAGGTCGGCGTCTATGATTATGAACCGGAAAATGTAGTTTCTAAAGGTCGCCTTGGACCCGGAGATATCCTCTCTATCGATACCCAAGAGGGTCGCATTATGTTCCGCGACGAAGTGGAAGACGAACTTGCCGCTCGTCATCCCTATAAACAGTGGTTGCGGGAAGGCCGCTATGCGGTTGAATCAAGCTTTGATATGGACAGTATTGAGCTGGAAGGTACGTTGAGCCGCGAACAGATAAAGACCTATATGAAGATGTTTCAGGTGTCTTTTGAAGAGCGCGACCAGGTTCTGCGTCCATTGGCCGAAGGCGGCCAAGAAGCTGTTGCCTCCATGGGTGATGATACGCCAATGGCTGTGCTGTCGGCCAAGCATCGCAACCCATTTGATTATTTCCGGCAGCAGTTTGCCCAGGTAACCAATCCGCCGATAGATCCATTGCGTGAAGCAGTTGTGATGTCTCTGGGTGTTGAACTGGGCCGCGAACAGAGTATGTTCCAGGAAAACCCCTTTGTGGGACAGCGTATTGGTCTGTCCAGCCCAGTGCTTTCGCCACGTAAATACTATGCGCTCAAACGCAATGAATTCGATGATTTTCCTGTCAAGAAGTTTGCTCTTAACTATGACATCAAGGAGGAAAGCCTCAAGGAGGCGATCCGGCGTATCTGTAAAGAGGTCGCCGACGCTGTTCGTGAGGGTACAGTTATCTGTATTCTCTCTGACCACAATATTGCTGAAGGCAAGCAGCCGATTCACTCGCTGTTAGCCTGTGGTGCAGTGCATAACTATCTGATCGAACAGGGCCTGCGCTGTGATACAAATATTGTAGTTAGCACGGGCTATGCCCGTGATTCACACCAGATAGCCACATTGATCGGCTGTGGTGCCTCGCTGGTTTATCCCTATCTTAGCTATCATGTGCTCTGTGACCTTATTGGCAGTGGCGAGTTGCTGGTAGACGTAGACACTGCGTTTAAACAGTATCGCAAAGGCATCAATAAAGGCCTGTTGAAAATCCTCTCGAAAATGGGCATTTCAACGGTTGCCTCCTATCGTGGTGCACTATTATTCGAAGCTATTGGCTTAAACTCAGAAATTATCGAGCTGTGTTTCCCAGGGCTGACAAGTCGTCTTGAGGGTGCAACTTTTGCCGACCTAGAGCAGGATCAAACTGAACTTGCCGCCATAGCTTGGAAGGTACGCAAACCAATCAGTCCGGGTGGGTTACTGAAATATGTCCATGGTCAGGAATACCATGCCTACAACCCGGATGTTGTGCAGACTATGCACGAGGCGGTGCAGACTGATAATTACAAGTTGTGGAAGGACTATGCACTTCTGGTCAATACCAGACCTGCAGCGACCTTGCGCGACTTGCTCTCCATCAGCGATAAGGCCAGTGCCATAGACTTGGACGCTGTCGAACCTATAGAGTCGATTTTGAAACGCTTTGATTCCGCGGGTATGTCCTTGGGTGCCCTGTCTCCCGAAGCCCATGAATCCTTGGCAGAAGCCATGAATACTCTTGGGGGACGCTCAAATTCCGGTGAAGGCGGCGAAGATCCCGCCCGTTATGGCACCATAAGGTCATCAAAAATTAAGCAGGTGGCATCGGGCCGATTTGGCGTGACACCAGCCTATCTCTCCAGCGCTGAAGTAATCCAAATTAAAGTAGCCCAGGGTGCCAAACCAGGTGAGGGTGGTCAGCTGCCGGGTGGAAAGGTCAATGCTCTAATTGCTAGGCTGCGCTATTCGGTTCCGGGCGTGACATTGATCTCACCGCCACCGCACCATGATATTTACTCGATTGAAGATCTGGCGCAGCTGATTTTTGACCTTAAGCAGGTTAATCCCAGCGCCCTGATTTCAGTAAAACTAGTATCACGTCCCGGTGTAGGGACAATCGCCGCCGGTGTGGCCAAGGCCTATGCCGATTTGATTACCATCTCTGGTTATGATGGTGGTACTGCCGCAAGCCCGATAAGCTCGATTCGTCATGCCGGATCCCCTTGGGAACTTGGTTTGACCGAAACTCACCAGACATTGCGTGCCAATGACCTGCGTGAAAAAGTTCGGGTACAGACAGATGGTGGACTCAAAACCGGCCTAGATGTGGTTAAAGCGGCGATTTTGGGCGCTGAGAGCTTTGGTTTTGGTACCGGGCCCATGGTAGCCTTGGGTTGCAAGTATCTGCGCATCTGTCATCTCAATAACTGCGCCACTGGTGTAGCGACTCAGGATGACCGACTGCGCAACGATCATTATCGCGGCACGGTGGCCATGGCCACCAACTTCTTCAAGTTTGTGGCCATGGAAACGCGCGAGTGGATGGCCGTTTTAGGTGTGAGTTCGCTGCAAGAGTTGATTGGTCGGGTCGATTTACTGGAAACACTGCCCGGTGTAACCAGCAAGCAACAGAATCTGGATATGAGCCCATTGATTGAAGACCGTGCAGAGATTGTTGGCAAGCCACAGTTCTGCACTGAGCCCAAAAATGAGCCGCTGGACAAAGGTCTGCTCGCTGAGCGCATGGTTGTTGATGCAATGCCTGCCATTGAGTCGCAGTCAGAGATTAGTCTCGATTACAGCGTCAATAACTGTGATCGCTCGATTGGCGCACGCCTATCTGGCGAAATTGCCAAACGTTACGGCAATCTAGGTATGTCTGAGACGCCGATAAAGCTCAACCTCAAAGGTGTTGCTGGGCAGTCACTGGGTGTTTGGAATGCCGGTGGTTTAGAAATTTATCTGGAAGGTGATGCCAACGACTATGTGGGCAAGGGAATGGCTGGCGGAAAGCTGGTACTGCGTCCGCCAAGTGAGAGTGGCTTTAAGTCAAATGAATCCCCGATTATGGGTAACACCTGCTTATATGGTGCAACTGGCGGAAGACTTTATGCGGCGGGTACCGTTGGTGAACGCTTCGCGGTGCGTAACTCTGGCACTGTGGCCGTTGTTGAAGGTGCTGGCGACCACTGCTGTGAATATATGCTGTCTCTTATACACATCTCCGAGCCCACGAGACCAGAGAGGAT
>CAJXVK010000112.1 GCA_913060735.1 uncultured Cellvibrionales bacterium | reverse complement strand
AATGTCAATGCTCACTATCAATGACTGAACCAACGGGGTCATGACACAACGCATTGGATAAACTAACACAGGGTGAACAATTGATGCGCACCTCTAGAGAGGAAAAAATAAATGACCATTTCAATGTATTGTGATTCTTTATATATTGGCGGTAAAAAAATTAAGCCCATCACAGGAGCAGTACAAACAGTTATCAATCCTGCGACTGAAGAGGTGATCGGGGAAGCTCCCGTTGGCACCATTGCTGATGCAGAAGCAGCCATTAGCGCAGCAAGAGAGGCATTTGATAAAGGCCCATGGCCCAAAATGGAGTGGAGGGAAAGAGCCAATATCCTGCAGAAATTTCACGACGCCCTGATCGCTAGAAAAACTGAAATCGTCAACCTAATCGTCGCCGAGGCAGGCTCTACCGTAGCTGTAGCCAGCGCCATGCATTTCGATATGTCGATGGATGGCTTTCAATATTTCATTGAACAAATCCAGAGACGAGAATTCATTGTCCCAGGCTCAGTCTCGGTACACCCAAGCTGGACAGGCGGTCAAAACCTAGGCTCAACAGTTAAAGTCTATGAACCGCTGGGTGTCTCTGTTGGGATCACCGCTTACAACTACCCGTTCTTTCTCAACATAGCCAAAATCGGACCTGCGCTGGCTGCCGGTTGCACCCTTATATTAAAACCCGCGCCACAGACTCCGCTTCAAGCCCTTATTATTGGCGAAATCGCCATGGAGGCAGGGCTTCCCGAGGGCGTCTTCAATATAGTTACCGGAGGCGTTGAGGTTGGAGAAAAATTAACAACAGACCCTCGAGTTGATCAAATCAGCTTCACCGGATCTGATAAAGTTGGCGCAATAATTCAAGCCCAAGCAGCCCCCACCCTAAAACGCGTTGCGCTAGAGCTAGGCGGCAAGTCCGCCATGATTGTCTGTGAAGATGCCGACCTTGAACTGGCAGCATTTAACGGCATGATGAATCTTACCAATCAGTGCGGCCAGGGCTGTATCCTGCAGACTCGCCAACTGGTGCACAACTCCATTCGCGAGCAATATCTCGAATTGCTTTGTGCGATGGTAAGTCAAATGAAAATTGGTGATCCAGCCGACCCCGATGTTGACATGGGCCCGCTAATCAGTGCTGCGCAGCGGGAGAAAGTGCTTGATTACATTGAAAAAGGGAAAAGCGAAGGCAACAGACTAGTCTACGGCGGCGGCATCCCGGAGGGACTGGATCAAGGCTTCTTTATTGAGCCAACCATATTTGACTGTAAGAGCAATGACACCACAATTGCCCAGGAAGAGATTTTCGGCCCAGTCCTCTGCGTAATAGGATTTGACACAGAAGAAGAAGCCATTAATATCGCCAACGACTCAGTTTATGGACTGAGCGGCGGTGTTTTCTCAAAGGATGCAGGAAAAGCCTTTAATATCGCCAAACAAATACGTACCGGTGGCGTTTTAATCAACGGCGGTGGCGGAAAACTTAACCCCACTGTACCCTTTGGCGGCTACAAACGATCTGGCATCGGAAGAGAATACGGTGAAGAGGGATTGAATGAATTTTTGGAAATTAAAGTCATTGATTTCCGCGGAGCCTAACCCTTAGCAGACTAGACTTCACACCTGAGTACCGCGGGCTTAACGCCCGCCAAACTGACTGAGGAACAGAGGATATGTACGATGGAGGCTAAAGAGCAAACCAAAGTACCACGCACACTACCAGAGCTAGAAAAGCATACCGAAGCGTTCTGGACGGGAGGGCAATGCGGCCAACTGATGATTAACCAATGTTCAGCATGCCAGCATTATATTCACCCACCCGTGCCCATGTGCCCCATATGCCATAGCAGGGATGTTACCGCCACCCCTGTATCAGGCAAAGCAGAAATAGTCTCTTATACTGTTAACCACATGCCGTGGATACCAGGCCTGGAGGTACCTTATGTCGTTGCAATTGTGGGACTAACTGAACAGCAGGGGCTCAACATCACCACTGAAATTATCAATATCAACCCCGACAAAGTATTTATCGGAATGCAGGTTAAAGTTCTCTTTGAGCAACACGAAGAAATTTATCTGCCTTTGTTTGAACCCCTGAGCGCCACATAAAACACTCTACATAAAACATAGTACCGCTCTGCTTTGCTTTATCGCTCTAACAGGGATTCCGTTAGGAAGGAGCTCAACTCTACCTAGTATCTCTTACACCAACGTACTCGGCAAAGTGCCCCTTACTATTTCCTCAGCCTCACCGATAATCCTATCCAAAAGTTCCTGGCAAGTAGGCACATCATCGATCAAGCCAACAACCATGCCCGTCGTAATAACACCTCTATCCTTGTCTCCACCAAACCACGCCTCTTGCTGGCGAGGCCCCGCCACCAATTCGCGAATATCTTCAAACTGTATATCCTTGCCCTTTTCTTTTTCTATACTTAATACTTCCTCGGTTACCGCATTTTTTAAGAACCGGGCAGTGTTGCGTAGCGGCCTATATAATAAGCGGGTATCACGCTCTGAGGACTCGACATAGGCACGTTTAATATTGTCATGAACGGGGGCCTCTTGCGTTGCCACAAACCGGGTACCCATATTGATACCCTCTGCACCCAGCGCCAATGCAGCCGCCAAACCCTGCCCGTTGGCAAAGCCTCCCGAAGCAATAACCGGTATATCCAACTGCCGAGCCGCAGCGGGTATTAATACCAGGTTCGATACATCATCCTCCCCGGGATGCCCCGCACACTCGTAACCATCAATGCTTACTATGTCTACACCGATTTTTTGAGCTGTGAGGCTATGCCTAACTGATACCGCCTTATGAATACAGATCAAACCGCCCGCTTTAAACTTAGAAATATACTGCTCTGGGTTGCGACCAGCTGTTTCCACTGCCGCCACCCCGGAATTAGCGATCACATCAGCATATTCATCAAAAGGAATTGGATTAATGGTTGGCAAAATAGTGAGGTTGATTCCGAAGGGTTTATCCGTAAGCTCACGCGTTGCAGCAATCTCCTGCTCCAGTTTTTCTGGAGAACCCGTTGTCAGCGCCGTTATCATGCCCAGACCCCCCGCATTGGATACTGCAGCAGCTAATCCTGCCCGCCCCACATTTGTCATACCTCCACATACGACCGGGTGCTTAATTCCCAGCAATTCCGTCACTCGGGTTTTAAAGACCGGGCCTTCCCGCACATCTGATTGTTGATCAAAGTTAACCATTGATAAACGCCTTAATAAGTTTAGATAAAGTACCTAAAGCTACCATCACTAGACACCAGTGTATAGTAATAATAACTATAGAATTAAAGATACAGACAGATTAAAACCATTTACAACGAAAAATTAAGGCCATTACACCGTACGCATACAGGATTATAATCCGCCATCGTCCACAATGTTTTTTTACTTAGGTGTAAAGCTACTGTAGAATACAATTTACTGATCAATGGGAGAAAACATGAGCAATACAAGTAAACAACCAGAAGCTGGCAAGATCACTGAGGCGACGCTAACACAGATGCAAGAACGCGTCGGCGTAGAAGTACCCGAGCCTCGCCGCTATCATAACGACTATGTCACCCAAGACGGCTCTCGACACTTTTGCTGGGGGTACGGTGATGACAACCCCTTGTATTGCAACGCTGAGTACGCCAAGAACACCCGCTGGAAAGGCCTGATAGCTGCACCAGGATTTTCTTATACTATGGGGGAAAATGACGTCGCCCCCCTGTCACCCGAAATGAAGAAAAAACTCAAAGGCGACCCGTTGAGCGGCCTAGGCGCCTATCAGGCCGAGATGAACTTTGAGTGGTGGCAACCTCTTCGCGAAGGGGATCAGTGCTACCTACGCAAAGCGCTGGTGGGAACCAAGCTGTCTGAGGGGCGCATGGGTGGAAAAACCATTCATGAAGTTCGCGGCATTTTTCAACGAAATCAGGATGGCGTTCCGGTAGCATCCAGACGCGGCACCTTTATCGCCACAGAGCGCAGCGACAAAAAAGAGGGCGATAAAAAGAAAGACGATAGAAAATCCCCTGCACTACCCCAGCCTTACAGCGATGATGAGCTGGCTGTAATCGATGCCTGTTATGAAGCAGAGGCTGATATTCGTCGAGGCGACCAAACACGCTACTGGGAGGATGTCGAAGTCGGCGAAGCACTGCCGCAAATGGTTAAAGGCCCACTAAAATTAACCGACCTGATTCTCTGGCATATGGGATGGGGTCTACAAATATCACCCCCAGGGGCATTCCGTCTGACCCACGATATTCGCAAAAAAATACCTGGCCTGTTTCCCAAAGACCATTTGGGCGTACCCGACACAGTACAACGCTGTCACTGGCAGGATGATTGGGCACAGCAATTAGGCTTCCCCGGCCCCTATGATTACGGTGGTCAACGTGAAGTCTGGCTAAGCCATCTACTCACTAATTGGATGGGTAATGACGGCTGGCTATGGAAGCTATCTCTGCAACACCGTAAATTCAACTTCCTCGGCGACACCACCTGGTTGCAAGGCACGGTGACCGACAAAAAAATTGAAAACGGCCGATACCAAGTACACCTTGACGTACTCTGTGTGAATAGAGCTGGCGAGCATTCGACCCTGGGTACAGCCGTAATACTACTACCCTCTCGTGAGGGAGGAGAAGTACTGCTGCCGGAACCGCCCGCGGACAACCTCACCGACCTAATTAAACACCAGGTCGAAGAATACAAACGAGAAAGCGAATAAGCACAACTGGAGTAAGTATCAATGAATTTAGAAAATAAAGTCGCAGTAGTCACTGGGGGCTCCAGCGGCCTCGGCAAAGCCACGGTGGAATCTTTTCTAGCCAAAGGTGCCTATGTTGCCATTTTTGACTTGAATGAGGCCGGAGCACAGGAGTTAACGCAGCAACACCCTGGCCGGGTCAATTTTTACAAAACTGACGTCACCAATGAAGAGAATGTTCAAAGTAACCTAGATCAAGTTGTGCAGGACTTTGGAGCCTTAAATGTTTGCGTAAATTGTGCAGGTTTCGGACTCAGCATAAAAACCTACAGCAAACGCAAAGGCGCCCACCCGTTAGAGCACTTCCAGAACACCATTAACGTCAATCTGGTGGGCACTTTTAATGTACTCCGCCTGGCCGTAGAAAAAATGGCAGAAAACGAAGGCGATGAGAAAGGCGTTATTATCAATACCGCATCAGTAGCTTACATGGATGGACAGCAAGGCCAAGCAGCCTACAGTGCCAGCAAGGGCGGCATTGTCGGCATGACACTACCAATAGCTCGTGACCTCGGTTCACTGGGTATTCGTATCAACGTCATTGCCCCCGGTGTTATGGGCACCCCGCCCATGCTAGCGGCACCTGAAGAACTCCGCAAAGGGTTGGAGCAACAGGTACAGAGTCCAAAACGCCTAGGCCTGCCAGAAGAGTTTGGTCTGCTGGCCACTCAAATTGCCGAGAATGGATACCTCAATGGCGAAACTATTCGCCTAGATGGTGCCATCCGCATGTAAAAATAAACTGCCGCAGGCTTTCAGTTCCCTGAATGTTTGCGGCAGCCTGCAAGACCTTGAGCTAAACAATCAAAATCCTCAAAAATTGCAAACCATCAAAGAATTAAAGAGCTCACCCTACCCGCCAAAAAGATAAGAATTTGACAATCTATCAGCTGGCATAGCTTTATCCGTCTAATAAACTAACCCCGGTTTAACTTGATAACCATTAATTTGATAACGATTGAAGTGGAGTTTTTTTGTGAATAGCGTTTCGCGTCCGGCACCCTGTGAATTAGAAACTGATCACTACCCCTTTGTCACTGATGTGTTGCCCCGGTTCAGCGACTTGGATATAAATGCTCATGTCAATAACGTATCTATTGCCAATCTATTTGAAGAGGGTCGGCTGAAATTTGCCCTGCACTATAGAAAAGTCACCTTTAACGGATTGGTAGAGTGCGAGGAGAAAGTCCTTATAGTCTCTTCGCTTATCAGTTATATCGGCGAAGTTTTTTATCCCGATCCGGTAAAAGAGTATTTAGGTATAGCCGACATTGGAAGCAGTTCATTTACACAGACCTGCCTGATGACACAATACGGGCGACCCGTCGCCCATTCACGAGTTACCCTGGTTCGCGCTGAAGGCGGCCAATCGAAACCACTATCTGACGCACTGCGGCAATCGTTATCTAAACTGAAAGTGACCTGGCCGGTATAGGAGTTATCAAATGAAGTTAATGGATCATGTCAACCGATCCCCAGCTAAGCCAGCGGTCATTGTCGAGGGTGGGCAGACATTGAGTTTTCTCGAACTGGAGCAACAATCGGCACAACTCGCCAACTTGTTTGCAGATATTGGCTTACAACGCGGCGACAACATTGCCATTTTGAAGACAAACCGTTGCGAATATTTTGTTATTGCCTGGGCAGCGCAGCTGTCTGTATTACACCCCGGTGAACTGGCACCTGACTACGGATGAAGCCAGTTATATTGTTAAGGACTGTGGGGCACGAATACTGCTGGCCGACGCCGAACTCACTGACCTGGCCTGTAG
>CAJXVK010000111.1 GCA_913060735.1 uncultured Cellvibrionales bacterium | reverse complement strand
GCTCGTCGGCAGCGTCAGATGTGTATAAGAGACAGTAGTTACAGCGACTAAATCTGAGAAAACACTCCAAGAAGTTCCAGTAGCGGTTACCGTGGTATCTGCAGCGTCTATCGAAGCTGGCAATGTCACAGATTTAATGGATCTAAAGCAATTAGTTCCATCTTTTGACACACGACAGAATCAAACAACCATCAACTCTTCAGTTTACATCCGCGGTTTTGGTGGCGGCGGATCATCAGTGGGCATCGAGCCCGCGGTGGCCATTGTTGTCGATGGCGTTTACAGAACGAGAATTCCTGGCGCCCTGGATGATCTTCCTGTGGTTGAGCAAATCGAGGTTCTGCGGGGACCGCAGAGCACGCTGTTTGGCAAGAGCGCTTCGGCCGGCGTGGTAAGCATAAGAACTAAAGAGCCCTCTCAGGAAACTCAAGGCAGCGCTAGCATGAGTGTGGGTAACTATAACTCTAGACATGCCAAGTTCTATATGACCACTGGCGTTTCAGAGAACGTTGCTTTTGCTTTAAGCGGCAGCAAGAACTCACGAGATGGTTTCTTCCAGAACCAAGTTGAGGGTGCTCGGGGAGACGTTGGCGATCGAGATCGTTACTCAGTGAGAGCTGATTTTCTTTATACGCCATCAAATGATCTCTCTATGCGCCTTATTGCTGATAGGAGCTCTGCTGATGAGGTGTGCTGTGGTGTAGTCAACGCCTATCGACTAGATCAGGGATCCTATATAGTCGTAGCAGCTGCGGGTGGTACGATTCCCAATGCAGCTACTGATCCTGACGCGGCGCATGCTGGGAAGACTTACTTTAACTTCCGTCCCAGCAACGAAAATGTCAACGAGGGCATCTCCCTAACCATCGAGAAGGATCTTGGCTGGGGCGCGCTTACCGGCATGCTGGCCAACCGTACCATGGAGTACTCAACACTGCAGGACGTGGACTTCGATAGCGCTCCCCTTACGGACAGTGGCCGTGACGCAATGAGCGTCGATAGTGATCAAGTTGAGCTAAGACTTGCTTTCTCGACCGGTAATGTTGATTGGACAACTGGGTTGTTCTACTCTGACGAAGATATCTCGGGTACTAGCGAAATCACATTTGGACCAGCATTTAGAAACTATATGGATGCTCAAGCTACAATGCTTACAGGCGCACCAGGTACATTTGATACGCTCGAAAACCCACTAGTGGCAGGTACTTTCATGGGCACAAACCCAGATACGGGAGAAGCTTACACGCAATTCTATGCGCCTGGACAAGGCGTAGTCGATAGCGCCGAGCAATCCAACCAGTCCTTATCAATCTTTGCGCAAGCCGACATACAGTTGAGCGATCAACTTTCTCTATTACTGGGCGTAAGCCGGCTTGATGATGATAAAGAGGTTGCTTTCTCTCAGGTACATAATGTGCCATTTTCCGCAATACCCGCAGCTGCGCTGGGTCCTGCTGCAGCGCTACAATATTTGAAGCCATCTCTTGAGTATCCAAATGCCGGGAATAACGGCAAGTCAAACGACACCAATACTGACTATACGGCCAAGTTGACCTATGAGTATTCAGACTCTGTTACCGTTTACGGTGGTGTTTCAACTGGCTTCAAATCTTCTTCTTGGGACCTAAGCCGAGATTCCAATCCATCACTTGCTGAGATTGCGGCTAATGGGTTTAGCGCAGCGAACAATCCTCTAAACTTAAATCTAGCAATTGATGGCCTGAGATATACAAAGCCTGAGGAATCAACCGTTTATGAGTTGGGTGCCAAAATCCGGTTCGCCAATGGCTACTTAAATCTTACCTATTTTGATCAAGAGGTTAAGAACTTCCAGACCTCAACATTTGTTGGTGGTGGTTATGCCTTCTCGAATGCACCATTGCAAACGTCTGATGGTTTCGAATTTGAGTCGTTATTTGCTCTATCAGAGAACTTAACAGTAGGCTTGGGTGGTATTATCCATGATCCAAAGTATGGTGATGGACATATCGTTGCAGATGTGGACCTCAGTAACACAAGGCCATCAAGAGTATCAGAGCAAAGATATACCGCTTCTGTGAATTATGCATTTAGCGCCCTGGGCTTTGATAACATGCTCTCTATTACTGGTCTTAGTGAGAGTGAGTACTACACTCTAGAGAATCCAAACCATAGAGAGGTTATCTCTGCAAATGGTATGGATGTGTCTAGCAAGGATGTTGTAAATCTTAACCTGTCTATGTCCAAAGGTGCTGGCACATTAACGGTTTGGGCCAACAATGTATTCGACGAGAAATGGATGGAAACAACATTTATCTCTCCTGGTTCAGATGCAGCCGGGGATGCTGCTGCTATCTATAGTGGCTACCCTTCTGCGCCACGTACAGCAGGTGTAACCTTCTCTTTAGACTTCTAAATAGACCTGCATCAAAAAAGGGTGGCTCTAGCGAGTCACCCTTTTTTTTGCCGTCAACTTTACCGACAGCTAACTAATGACTGGTGACCTGGATCCGCTAGATGAGCAAGAAGGGGTCGAAAAAGTCAATCTGCGTCTGTCCGAGGTAATGATTGGGATCTGATGTTCTTTGGCCGCAACCTAACTAGCGAGATCACCGCAAATGGTGCAGCAGATGTACCATTAGCAGCTGGTTCACACCTCCGATACATGGCTGCCAGAGAAATTTACTGCGCACGATTCGGTATAATTTATAATTTTGTTAGCTAGATCAAAGGACGGACATCCCCCATCCTTTTTTACCTTTAAAGACAGTGCTCTGTCTGAAATTGCGACAGCTATGACTGCTTCAGACAGTGATTCCAGATACAGTCGGGCTATTATAAGAAAAAGTCATTAAGTAATAATAACCAGATCCCTCGAGAGATCATAGCCACTATGCCTGCAGTACCATTATTATCCCAACGCTATGTTAATGTTGGCCGCGGCTTTTTAGCGTTGGCAGGGCTGACTATTGCGCTTATGAGTTCTGATCTTACTTTAAATACTCTGAGTACCGACAACCCTGTATTAGTATCAGTAAATCAGCATTCTATCGGCCTGCAACAACTCAACTTTGCCGCACAGCGGCTCACCGGTGCCTCTGCCGTTACCCTTGATAACGAACAGAAAAATATCATCGTTAAATTATTAATTGATGAAGAGCTGCTACTACAGCGCGCTGAATTATTAGGCATTGCCAGCGCAGATCCTGGAATTCGCAAGGCGCTGGCCCGGGCAGTGATTGATAAGACAGCGGACGAATTCTTAGCCCAACCAATTGCGCCACAGCAGTTAAAAGATTTTCATCTCAAGCACCAGATGCTATTTACCCAACCAATGCGCATTAAATTACAGGCTTATAAATTTGTAGACCTAGCCAAGGCACAGCAGGCTTTTGAATCTGACCCACAGCTAACCAAACAAATCTCAATGCTACCACCATCAGCACTACCAGTGCATATGCTGCGCCGCTATCTTGGCAGCAGATTGACCGATATAGCCCTCAGCCTAGAGGTGGGAGAAACTAGCCGCCCTATTTCGCAGCCAGATGGCGTTTATCTTTTAACGATTGTCGAACGACAACCTGAGCAAACTCTACCTTTTGCTCAGGTTCGCCCTCAGGTAGAAGCCGAATATCTGCGTCGGGGCCGGGATGCTGCGCTACAAAATCAGCTGATAGCACTGCGCCAACAGGCAGATATAAAAATTAATCAGGCGCAGGTTAATAAGGCTGATAATGAATAGTGCAACTCATCATTCACTGCGGATTCTAGCCTTGGGAGCCCTGTTGGGCGCAATACTCGGCGCACTAGACGCCACGAACTGGATGGCCCCAAACCAGCGACTTAGCGAGTCATCTATAGCTGCAGTCAACAGCACTCAGATTCGTCTATTGGAATACCAACGTGCGCTAAATATGCTGGCTAGCGAAAAACGTGATGCTGTATCTGATCAAGATCGCGACCTTGTATTACAGCGTTTAATCGATGAAGAGCTGCTGATACAGCGGGGCCTTAACTCAGGGTTAATACGCACCAATATGGCGGTACGCACTGTAGTTCTACAATCAATTTTGGCTGGAATTATGGTCGAAATAGAGGCCAGTAATAGCCAGGAACAGGTACTAGCGGACTATATAGAAAACTTAAAAACTTCCGCTAATATAGAGTGGTCTGCAGGTTGGGAGCAGCCATGAGCCTGTTAAGAACCATAAACCCAATAAAAACCTTGGCCACCGGCATTATTTTATTGCTGATGTTATTAAGCCCTGACAGCAGTGCGCATAACCGCAGCCAGTCTTTTTCTACATGGACCTTTAACGAACAGCAAGTAAGCATGGTTTTTACCATCAAAGCTCGCGAAGTAACCCGCTTAATGGCAGCAGGGATATTGCCGGCAGAAACAATTTTTCTCAATCATCTACAAAACAATGTCCGCGTTCAGGCAAATTCCCTGCCCTGTCCCATCCAAGGCAAAGCAAAACGACTTCCAGCCGCCACTGGTTATCTAAGAGCGAGTCTCAATTTTCATTGCGATCCAAGCACAGACAATACGAACCACGATATTCAGCTAGATAGCTTTTTTATCATAGCTCCATCCCATGTTCATTACGCCCGTATCGCAATCGACCAACAGGCGTCGATCGAATATCTTTTTACCGATGCGGTGCGCAACCATCAGCTCAATCAACAACAGCTAGCCAGTACAAATAGTCTTTATCGCACCATCAGCCAATACATAACACTGGGTATGGAGCATATTTTTGGTGGCATCGACCATATTGCCTTTTTGTTGGCGCTGCTGCTTTTGCTGCGCGGTCTGAGCGATGTGCTTTGGATAGTCACTGGATTTACAGTCGGCCACAGCATTACCCTAAGTCTGGCAGTCATGGGCGTTGTAACACCAGATACTGCTGCTGTGGAAGCTATTATCGGTTTTACCATCGCGCTGGTCGCGGCGGAGAATATCGGCGCTAAGAGCTCAGCTAATCGCCAGATCGCAATACTAGTTTCCGCTGGGCTTTTTGTTATGGCGCTGGCATCAATGATCTGGGGTTTTGGTTTGACCGCACTTAGCTGTGCCGGATTAATTATTTTCACACTGGCTTATCTGCCGCAATCCAAAGATCAATCCAGCGCTATCGCTATGCGCCCATTGTTAAGTCTGGCATTTGGTTTAATTCATGGCTTTGGTTTTGCACAGGTACTCACTGAGATTGGACTGCCTAGCAATCAGCTATGGCCAGCATTGTTCGGCTTTAATCTGGGTGTCGAGATAGGACAGTTTATTATCGTGGCTCTAGCTTGGCTGGCTGGCTATTGGATTTATAGCCGCGGGCCAAATAGATTCAGCATGGCGACAAAGTCTGGCGTACTCTTGGATATTGCATCGGCGCTGCTTTGCGGCTTGGGTCTTTATTGGTTTATCGCCCGCAGTTACGGCGCTGCTTAGAATAAGATTTAAAAGATACTATTGAGAGGGGTAACAACATGTTGAAACGGATAGTAATCACGGTATTCAGTTTAACTCTGGTTATGGCCATTGTGTTTACTGGCCATGCGCCAGAGCCAGTATATAAACTATTTCCGGGCTATTTTACCGACCCCAACAATGCTTGGGAAGATTCGCCACTAGTGTTTGGCACGGTCACGGAGGCACGGCTGCCAGACACTGTTGTCGATGACCGCGGCAATCGCCAAACCAGTGCTCGCAACGCACTCTCTGTTGAGCAAGATAAGCAGATACTTTTTGGCGACACCCATGTACACACCACCAATTCGGCAGACGCCTTTATGTATAGCCTGCCCATGATGCACGGTGCCTCTGGTGCTTACCCGCCAGCCTATGCCTGCGATTATGCGCGCTTTGTTTCGCAGCTGGATTTTTACTTTCTTACCGATCATGCCGAGAGCTTTACCTATAAGCAATGGCGCGATGGCATTGACTCAGTGCAGCAGTGCAACCGTTTGGCGGGCGACCCACAGAACCCAGATATTGCCGCCTTTATCGGCTGGGAATGGACTCAGGTTGGACAGGTTGCCGAAAATCACTATGGCCACCACAACGTGTTATTTAAAGATGATAACCCAGAGATGTTACCCAGCCACCCTATCGCTGCTGTAGGTATGGGCGTGGCTACCATTGCTGCGCGCTCGGCAGAGGGCAAGCAGTCATCGCTCCTGCGTCTAATTGACCCGCGTCATCGCGGTTACTACGCAGCCTACAATAACTGGGTTGAGCAGATGGCCGCGACACCTGCCTGCGACCCAACAGTGCCAAGCCCAGAACTGCCCGCCGACTGCTTTGAAAGCGCAGCAACACCGGGCGAGTTATTCAGTAAATTAGATCAGTGGGGTTTTGATAATATCGTTATTCCCCATGGCACCAGCTGGGGGTTTTACACACCGCCCAATGCCAACTGGTCTCACCAGTTAACTGCCGCTAATAACGATGCACAAAAGACCAGACTCATCGAAGTCTATTCTGGTCATGGTAACTCCGAGGCCTTTAGAGACTTTAGCGTGCGTCGCAAAGATAACGCAGGTCTATGGTACCTGTCTCTTATACACATCTGACGCTGCCGACGAGCGATCTAGTGTA
>CAJXVK010000110.1 GCA_913060735.1 uncultured Cellvibrionales bacterium | reverse complement strand
ACGAGATCCTCTCTGGTCTCGTGGGCTCGGAGATGTGTATAAGAGACAGGGATGCGGGTGTTGGTGAAGTGGCAAGGGAAGTTAGTGCAGTCACCAATGGCGAATATGTCGGGGTCGTTGGTCCGACCGAATTCATCGATATTTATCCCATTATCTACGTTTAAACCGGCATCAGTGGCCAGTGCGGTGTTTGGGCGGACGCCAACGCCAATGATAACCATGTCGGCGGGATAGGATTCGCCATTACTGCATTTTACGGCTTCGACCCTATGTCGGCCGACAAACTCAATGGCTTGGGCGTTGGTAACGATATTGACGCCACGCTTCACATGAGCTTTGGTGTAAAAAGCAGAAATTTCCGGTGAAGTGACACGTTGTAAAACCCGCTCCATCCCTTCCAGAACGGTGACGACCATTCCTGCTTTGCGCAAAGCAGCAGCAGTTTCGAGTCCGATATAGCCTCCACCCACCACGACTGCGGACTTTCCTTCTTTAATATAAGGCATCAGTGATTGGGTGTCGTCGTAGTTGCGCAAGTAGCCGATACCCTCGAGCTGTTCTCCGGGAAGATTCAATACTATCGGGTCCGCGCCGGTAGCGATTACAAGTTTGCTATAGGAAATAGTTTCGCCACTGTCGAGGGTGACCTGACTGCATTCGCGCGAGATACTTTTTACCCGCGCGCCAAGCTTCAGTTGAATATTGTGCTTGCCGTAGAAACTCTGCTGTCTCAGTAGGGTTTTGTCGAAGCTGACTTGTTGGGTTAGCAGGGTTTTTGATAGAGGAGGACGATTATAGGGTAAGTGGGGCTCTGCGCCTACGATCACTATGTCGCCGGAATAGCCCGCCTGGCGTAAGGACGTTGCCAGTTGTACAGATGCGTGACTGGCGCCAATTGCAACAATGGGAGAGGGGGCCATACTCGTGTTTCCTTGTTTGTTTCCCGTGTTGGGGCATGGGAAATAGAGGGTTCTGGTGGATTCATGTTGTAAACACGACTGTTGTTATTTACTTTACATGGCTGACAATCTAAATTCAATGCCAATGAGGCTGCTGCTAAAGGTATTGGACACTAACTGGGCGGAAAATCGGTGAACTTTGGGACTGTTATGGAGTGCTGGTGCACGGTTATCGCGCTTGTCACCGGGGTGATCGCAATGGCGCTGCCACTGGATGCTCCGGAGGCTTGCAGCGCGGAGCGGGCTGATATAATAGCTCTGCTGAATGGCAATCGGGACACTTTCATTGCTGGCTGGGTAAACCAGATTTCAGTACCCATGGCCACAAATATTACGGGCTGAAGTAGCCCGACTCAGGAGAATCAAAATCGTATCTGGCAGTGAAGTTATTATTGATATCGACAATGGTGTATTGATGATAACACTTAACCGGCCAACGGCAAAAAATGCAGCCAATAAGGAGCTCGCTCAAGGGCTGAGCGCTGCCAGCATGATGGTCGTTAGCCAGGCGCAAGACTGCACACTTGATGAGGCTGCGCAGAAGCAGGGTAAGTATCTCGATCCGATATTTTCAAGTGAAGATGCCATTGAAGGCGCGACTGCATTTGCTGAAAAGCGCGCACCTGAATGGAAGGGGCAGTAAGGGAAAATATTGGATATGTATTTGGCGTTGACCCAGAAAAAAGTGGATTGATTGCTTAACCTATTTTACATAGGCATCAAAAATATATATATATTTATGTAGACAGGTGTGTCAAAAATCAATATTGTTGACATGTTTGTAAACCTACAAGCTAGGTTGCTTAAACTTACCGAGGGGAGTAAAGAAATGAAAACTATACAAAAAAATCTAATTGCCATAGCCATAGCGGGTGTCGTTACACCCTTTGCGGCCCAAGCTGATATCGAAGAAATTATTGTTACTGCAAATAAGCGTGAGCAAAGTATTCAAGATGTGCCGATAGCAATAAGCGCTTTCGACAATGCTGCACTGGCGGAAATTGGCGCAGACTCTTTAGAAAATCTGACAAATTTTGTTCCTGGTGTTGCACTTTTTGATGATCGTGGAGCAGGCCAGCCTACTTGGGTTATTCGAGGTGTTGGTCTAGCAGACTTTAATGCCAACAATACCCCCACTGCGGCCATTTATTATGATGAAGCCTATATGACTTCAAATGCACTGGGTGGTATCGGCTTATACGATATTGAACGTGTCGAGGTTCTTAAAGGCCCCCAAGGTGGTCTGTATGGACGTAACACCACTGGTGGTGCTGTAAGAATAGTCTCTAATCGACCCAACCTAGCAGAATCTGAAGGCTACGTGAGTATTGGTCATGAGGGGCGTTATGGCGGCACCCTAGTCGAGGCTGCCTATAATGCACCGTTATCAGAAGATGTGGCGGTTCGTATCGCTATGCAGCGAGATCATGGCGGCGGTTGGCAAGATTCTCTGGCAACGGCAGAGGATGATGATCACGGCGATCGTGATTCTCTAGCCTTTCGTGGGCAGTTGTTATATTCACCATCAGATGACTTAGAGATTTTATTTAAAGCTGATATAGGTCGAGATAAATCTGAAACCATGTTGGGCCGTGGTAATGGCTTCTATGACCCTCTTACTGGTGATCCTTGCGCTGCGATTATGGCCGGTCGGAGAGACGAGACATCTTGTATTGGTATGCACAATCTGCTAGGCGACCCTAGATTGCCATCAGACCAAACCAAAAATGGCTCGGTAGTTTTATCAAATCCGATCAATGAATTGGATAATGAATGGACTGGCATCACTTTGACTGTGGATAAAGATCTGGGTTATGCCAATCTTGTATCGATCTCCTCTTTTCTAGACTTTGATTATGTTCAGAGCTTCGATTATGACGGTACGCCGCTTGCACTTGTGCAGAGTAAAGAAGGGTTTAAAGATCACGACACAACAATCGAGCAATGGTCTCAGGAATTTCGTCTGCTATCGAACAATGAAGGCCCGCTATCGTGGCTTGCTGGCGCAACCTATGCGCAAGATACTAACGATACAATGACAAGTGCTGATATAACCACGCTTTATGAAATTGAATATGTCCCATTCGATCTAGTAACAAATACGTACTCGCAAGAAACAACAACCTGGGCTGTTTATGGTCAGGCCGGATATGATATTTCGGATAGCGTTAATATAAATGGCTCTCTCCGTTATACCGATGAAGATAAGGAGCTTGATTACACTACTTATATCGGAGCTGAAGGGGTTCTTACTCTACTGGGAGATGTCCAGGGAATGAGCTCTTCTCTTGATAGTAACTGGTCGGGTCACCTCGGTATAGATTGGCGAGTGTCTGATAATACGCTGGTTTATGCGAAGTACTCCCGCGGCTTTAAGTCGGGCGGATTCTTCACTGCTTGGACAGATGATACTGATGCAATTCCCGTCTATAAAGAAGAAGTAAATGATGCCTTTGAAGTGGGAGTAAAGTCTAATCCCTCGGATGAACTTCAAGTGAATGCAGCGGTATACTTTTACGATTATCAGGACACCCAAGGGAAAATTTCCGCACCATCCGCTGCGTCTGTCAGTGGTTATCTCACCTCTCTGGGCACCTTGGGTGATGCAGAGCATACAGGTGCAGAAGTGGATATGTTATGGAGCCCGGCACAGATGCCAGGTTTCAGTGTTCAGTTAGCCTACGCTTGGCTTGACGCTGAGATCACTAGCTCGGATTATGTTTCCTTTGATCAGTTAGCTATGGTTTACAGCCTCGAGGGACTGGATAGAGATTTTGCACCTGAAACAAGTTACTCAGTGAATATTCGCCAAGAAGCAAATGTAACTGAGAGCCTGTTGGGAAGTGCCTCGCTGACCTACAGCTGGCGTGATGATCTTGCACCTCGCTCATCACAGCTCTCTGACACCGATTACGGTCTACTGGGTCAGGATGACTATGGCGTCTTAAATCTGTATTTAGCGATAGCCAATGTCAACGAAGGGTGGGAGCTATCCATTATCGGTGAAAATATTACCGATGAAGTCTACATCGTTCGTGCCACAGGCGATGATGGCGGTAGCTATATGGATATGTTGGGGCGACCCGCTACTTGGAGTATCAATGCTCGATTTGATTTTTAAGGCATGATCCCTCTTTCCGGAGCTGGCACTTAGTGCTGGCTCCGGTTTTGTTTTAAAGAGGCTACGACTGTCGGAGACTAACTATGTTCTACGCTACAATTGCCACATTTTTACTACTTATTTTTTCCGGAGAAAACGTTATGAGTCAGGAAGCGTCTTCCGCGCCAAGTCCAGTCATACCGATTGCTATTGAACAGAGCTATCTGGAAGGCAGGGGACTGACCAGGGTTGATCCATCAGAGTTCGATGGCGAAGGAATTACTCGAGATGATGACTATATCTCGGAATCCTATAAGCATGATTTTTATATCGGGAAAATTATGGTTGCTGTCTTCGAGGCTGGGCCAGGCAGGGTCTACATTGATGGCGCCGTTTATGACGAATTTGTTCAAATTCTGGAAGGGCGTCTCATACTCACCCCGGATGGCGGGGACGCTGTCGAGTTCAAGCAGGGAGACTCCTTAGTGGTACCCCAAGGTTATAAAGGCTACTGGCATATGCCTGAGAAGTATCGGGAGCTAATCGTCATAAATACAGATTATGGTCAATCAGAAGATGGGTCTTAAAGTGACATGCTGCATTATTGAAGCAGGGTTATTCTGAATAGTCAGTTAAAGAAGATAAAAACCATGGCAAAAATACTATTAACATTCGTTCCTTCAAAGCAGATGACAGGTTTTTGGTATCCAAAGGCTTTTTAGGCACCTGGGATATAACGAAGCATTTTTGTGAAGTGGTTGTTGTTGAAACCAAAACCATGATGAAAGCAGAAGTTTTATAGTTTGCTGTTCTCACCATATTTAGGATACCGGAATCGAATGGGAGTAGTAATGAATACTGAATGGCTTCGTATAGTCTTGATCGGTGGTCTGCTCGTACTTCTTGCAATCGTGGGCACCGGATGTGCGATGGACGCGGGCGAAGAGCAAGCGCTCTCGACGATAGCGAGTGACGCGCAGTCCACGGATTGGGAGTTGCTCGGCAATTCGCCCGATATGCAGCACCACTCCAGCCTGAGTCAGATCAACACCGAGACGGTGTCGGATCTGGGCCTCGCCTGGGCGATTGATCTCCCTACCCGGGATGGGCTCGTTGGCAATCCTCTCATCAGGAATGGACGAATCTTCCAGGGCGGATCGCAGAGCCAGGTCTTCGCGAACGATCTGAGGACGGGGAAGCTGCTCTGGACATACAAGCCTCTGGCCGACAGGCCTCCTGGCTCCTTTCTAGAAACCTGGTTGAGGAGTATTAATCGTGGGGTCGCGCTCTACGAAGATCTCGTCATCGTCGGAACATCCGACTGTCGGCTCGTCGCAATCGATCAAGCGACCGGGGTCAAGCGATGGGAGGCTGAAACCTGCGATGGTAAACAGAACTACATGATCAGCGGTGCGCCTCGCGTTGGGGGAGGCAAGGTCTTCATCGGCAACTCCTGCGCTGATATGGGCCTCAATCGCGGTCATGTGGATGCCGTTGATGCGAATACTGGGAAACACCTGTGGCGCTTCTACACGGTTCCGGGCGACCCGAGCAAACCTCAGGACAGTGAGCTCTATGACATGGCGGCGAAGACCTGGGGCGATGGGTGGTATGAGAAGACCAAGGGCTGCGGCAGCGTCTGGGATGCCATGGTCTACGACCCCGAATTGGACCAACTCATCATCGGAACCGGCGCGCCGGCACCTTCGGACCCGACGAAACGTGGCAAGGACGCGGGCGACGAGCTCTTCACGAGTGCCGTCGTCGCCCTGGATGCCGAGACCGGTGCGTACCGGTGGCATTTCACCCAGGTGCCAGGCAATGCATGGAATTACGAGCCCGCTGTCGGGCTCATGACGGCCACCTTGCCGATCGATGACGAGGACAGGCGCGTCGTTCTCAGCGTGCCGAAGAATGGCTTCGTCTATCTCTTGGACGCGAAGACCGGCGAGTTCCTCTCGGGTCGCAACTACGTGCCGGTCAACTGGGCGAAAGGCCTCGACGACGAGACCGGGCGACCGATCTTCGACCCTGCTGCACGCTATTGGGAAGCAGCCGACGGCGAGCCCACGATCATCCTTCCGAGCAACGCAGGTGCGCACGATTGGACCGCTCTGGCATTCGACCCTCAGAAGAACTTGCTCTTCATCCCCGCGATGACGATGCCCGAACGGCGCGAGCGCACGGCCAGTGGGGAATTCAGCTACGACCAGCGGCTCGACAGACAGGGCAATCCCGAATGGCAGGCGTTCGCAGAGCTCGTGGCGTGGGATCCGGTCACCCAGAGCGAGGCGTGGAGGCAGCGCCATGCGTTGCCACTGAACGGCGGCGCGTTGCATACCGCGGGCGGACTCGTCTTTCAGGGGACGGCCGAGGGCTACCTGAACGCGTACGACGCCGCCTCGGGAGAGCAGCTGGGGTCGTTCGCAGCCGGTGGCGCGATCCGAGCTGCGCCGTCGACAGTAGCGGCCGACGGTCTCCAGTACATCGTCTGTCTCTTATACACATCTGACGCTGCCGACGAGCGATCTAGTGTAG
>CAJXVK010000109.1 GCA_913060735.1 uncultured Cellvibrionales bacterium | reverse complement strand
TACACTAGATCGCTCGTCGGCAGCGTCAGATGTGTATAAGAGACAGAACTAATACCATTAGTCGACCAATGAAACCTTGAGTTCATAAAGGCATTGACGATCACTGTGCCTGTTGGCCAGACACCAGTGGAACCATCGGCACTGGCTTCAATAAGATTCGGTTGCAATAAAAACCATACCTCAGCATCTTGAATTACCGACTCTGCTGCCTGAAAGGCGCGAAAATGCTCCCATTCATTTGACGCCATACGCTCTTCCATGGCCGTACCATGCATGGATGAAATACCCAGCATTGACAGCACCAGCATATAAATCATAACTGAAACCAGCACTGCACCCTGTTGCTTATTTGAGTCCATCATTCACCTAATTAATTCGATTGCGCATGGCAGCGTAGCTCCAAAATGCTTTGCGCACTCTGGTGTCATTACTTGTATTGGCATTGGCGCCATTAAAAGCAAACGCCCTCGCCTCGGTAGCCACATTGTTAGCTGAGCGCATTAGCAGACCAACACGAACACCAATAACCGCTTCCCAGTCCATTACCGCTGTGGCATTAACATAGACATCGGGCTCTTGGTCGCCGCTGGTATCTTCAGCTAGCAATAACTGCATATTCTCAACACCCTCGGCTAGCAGCGTGGCCGTATCTGAATTAAAGGAATACTGATACAGGCCGGGCTCGGCATTGGCGCTAGCAATAAAATAGGTATGGGCATCAAATAACATAAGCTGCGCATCTTTGGCATAAGCTTTGGAGAGTTGGTTGCCGGTATTAGCAATGTTGTCATGGGCTATGATGGTGCCGTGGTTGTGGTTGACAGTTGAGGCACGAAATAAATCGGCGTGCGAACAGTCCGAGATTAAAATCAGATCATTGGCAGCCCACCTATCTGGATGAGCGATAATCTGAATCATTGCCGTATCAGTGATCATATTGGCTCTCAAACTGACACCACTGCCCTGAGCAGACTGCAGGGTTATTACATCGCTGCCTGCCACTCTGGTTAGCGCTGTTGGATTATCCCAACCTGCACCATTTTCAAATACTGTTATACCATCAGCCAAGCTGGCAAAGGTGGGCGGTGATCTAGCAATAATATTATTGGGCACCACTTCATCGATGCTGCGACAGCCCGAATAGCCTGCCATACGAATATCATGGAGTAGAACATCGGTTAAATAGCGGCCATTTTCCTGAACCCTTGATAGCTGTTCATTAACCGTAAACATGACTCTGCTATTGGAATAGACATAGACCATACCCGCTAGCAAAATAAACTGAATGACCATGGCGACCATCAATTCGACCATACTAAAACCCAGCTGTTTTCTTATCACTGCAACCTCACTACGAAAGAGAATTGCTGTGCATTGCTGCCAGAGAGACCGCGACTATCATCCCATTGCGCCACCAATGTACAAATTGCCGTGGCCGAGACGCAATTCACTGAGCCTGTGCCAGCTGGCAGGGTCGTTGCCAAATCGGTACGCCACTGCGTTAAGTCAGCAACTTCAAGGCCGCCGCTGGTCGGCGCCGAACCGTCTAAGGTAATATCATAACGACCTGCAACTGCGGCGGTTGGGTTGGCGCGCAACTGGTCAACCATGGCGCTGGTAATAATGGCGGCCTGACTTCTAAACATTGAGCTATGGGTGTTAGTGACCGCAGTGAGTTGCAGTTTCATGGCACTAAACAAACCAATGGCAGAGACTAAGATAGCGATTAGAACCTCTACCATAGTCACCCCAGTTTGCTGAGATGGATGGCTGCGCCAAGAGGGAGTCATCAGCTGCAGTCTCCATGCTCAATATTGACACGGCCTGAGGGCGCAATAGATATAATCCGCGAGGCAATATTGTCACAGTCCGCCGGCTTGAGGGTAACCACAAAGGGTTTATTGCTGAGGCGCGCCAACGCGCCTCTCGCATTAAAGTGGACATAGCGAACATAGCGAAACCTCTTTAAATTATCGTGAGGATCCCTCTGCATAAGAATATCGTCAAAATGGGTGCTACCGGTATAACCATGGTTGACATTAGTATCGGCTATCACCTTCCAACCAGAAGGCCAACTCCTGTCATTTATGAATGCTAAGCTCACTTGAACGTCAGTACCGCGCTTAATGGCTTCGCTACGCGCCATATGAAAGCTGTAGATCAGGCTATTAGCTTCGGCCGTTATTTTATTGTTATTGATAAAGGTGACAAATGAGGGCAAACCAATACCGAGCAGAATGCCTAATATAGAGACAGTGATCATTAATTCGATCAGGGTGAATCCGCTACAAACCCGAATTCTAAAACAGGAATCCATTGCCTTAACCTTACGTCCATTGTAATTAAAGTGTAATAAATCTAATTTATAGCTGTTCTAGCTATAAACTGCCCAACTTAAAGCAAGACTCAAAGTAAGAAGGTAAGTAAGTCGCGGGATGCTACCAACTGAGTCGAAGGCAATCCGTGATGCTATTCACAGGGCGCATAAGGGTAGATGATTAGTTCAAATAATATTGGCAAAATATAGCGCCCAAATGAGAAGGGCTGTGTTACTTGCCTACCTCAGCAGAAGGCGACTCAGGTGCTGGCGCACCGCCCAGCATAATGCTGATCCAGCGAGATTCAGGCTGATTTTCCAGCGCAATTTTAATCATAATGGTCAGTGGAATAGACAGCAGCATGCCTACTGGACCCAACACCCAACCCCAGAGCACCAACGACACAAACACCACCAGCGGCGAGAGATTTAAACCTCTACCCATACAGCGCGGTTCAATAACGTTGCCCATCACCAGATTAACCAACACAAAGCCGCCCAGTGTCAGGCCTGCATGTAAGATCCCTAGCTGCACTAGAGCCAGCAGTACCGCCGGTACAGCCGCGATAAATGAGCCAACCGTAGGAATAAAATTGAGCATAAAGGCCAGTAAGCCCCACAAGATTGCGTAATCAACGCCGAGAATCCACAGCCAGATAAAAATAATCAAACCCGTGAGCAAACTAATGGCCGCCTTAATAGCCAGATAACTGTGCACGCTATCGGAGAATTTGGTTAGCCATTCTTGAGATACCTCATTGCCACGAGCCAAGCGCAGCTTTTCACCAAAACCCATATTCTCGGCAAGTATAAAAATAACGGTCAATAGAATCATCACTGCATTGGTCATAACATTACCAAATGAGGCCAGCGTGCTGCCCACCAACTTCATCACCGCGCCAGGATCAAAACTGTTCTGCCATTGCTGGGCGTCAATTTCGATGCCACGCACCATTAACCATTGCTGAACAGCCTCACTCATAGCCGACAGTTTGGCCGAATAAATCGGGATATCTTGACGAAAGTCGGTGATTGACGAACCGATAACGGCAGCCATAACAAACCCGACGAACAAAATTAATATCACGACCAACAAAATCGCCACACCACTGGGAATACGGAAGTTTTTAAGCCAGTTCAGTAGCGGAGAAACAATCATGGCAACAAATACGGCGAGCAAAAATGGAACCAATAAAGGCCCGGCCATTTTCAATCCGGACACAACAATCACAAAGGCGGCAAAAACCACTAAAAATCGGGCTAGAGGTGATATATTTTCGTTCATCGGGCCTGCCTTTAATTCTTTACTTCTGTGGAAGCGCTTAGCTGATTAAGTATCTGTTGTAATTCTAGACGGCCAGCGGCAGAAAATATCACCCGTCCACGCCGTTCAGTCATTTCGCTGGCCTCTAACATAGCACATTTAACCCGAATTTTATCCAGCTCAGGGTTGTGATGGATTGGCATACCAATAAACACATCCCAATCGGCAGTAGTCGCAGTCTGTGCCAATACAGATTCAAGCAGTCGCACAATATTAGGTGCTTCAACCCGATAGACGGGCAGCCCCACGTAGCGAAAAACAACCAGCGCCAGTATCACCACAATAAAGGTCAGAGCAACGGTAATAATAAAATCCACAGGCACTCCTACAGTTACGGAAAGAACAGTAATTTTACCGCCATCAACAACGTAATCAGTGTAATAACAGGCTGCACAAAACTGGCTCCACGCTTTATAACAAGGTTAGAACCCAATCGCGCACCTATTATCTGAGCCACTGACATGGCAATCGCCAGCGGCCAAATAACATAGCCACTAAATACAAAAATAAGCGCCGAGGTGCCATTTACAGCTAATATCATCAGCTTCGTTTCTGCCGTTGCCTTGACCAGATTATGACCCAGCAACCAGACAAACAGAAACGGCATAATAGAGCCCATGCCAGGACCAAAAAAACCACCATAAAAGCCCATGCCCAGAGCCGCTGTGCAGGCAAACCAGCGCTGACTTATTTTCTGCGGATGATCTGCATCACTGACCTTGGGAGAGAATAAAAAATACAGGGCAATGGCTAATAACAGAAAGGGAATGAGCCGAGTTAACGTCGAAGTATCGAGGCTCTGAACTAGAAAAGTACCTGCCACTGAACCCAGCACTGCCATCACAATGGAACTGTAAAGCGGCTTTATATCGAGGTGGCCTTTATTAAAGAAATTCCAGGCCGAGGACAGGGTACCCAGCGAGCTCTGCACCTTATTCGTGGCCAGCGCGTTTAACGGTGGCAATCCAACCCACAGTAGGGCCGGTAGTGTCAGAATGCCGCCAGAGCCGGCAATTGAAGAGATAAGCCCGGCAAAGAAAGCCACACCGACGAGAATAAACTGAGTATTTAAAGCTATATCCATATAAGTAAGCACATACTAACTTGGTTAAAATTGATCTGGGTACCTACCCTTAAACTGACCATAATATTTAATAATCGCAGCAATATCGGCCTCGTGATCACCTGTGGGTTCAAACATATCCCCCAAGACAATTCGCTTGCTAGGGAAGTCCAATGCGCCTAATTGAATCTTGCAGTTATTCTTTTCTGCGATACGTAAAAAGCCGCTCTTCCATTTTGGTGACTTCTTGCGCGTTCCCTCGGGGGCTACAACAATAATCAAGCCCTTGTCTTTTTTGACGGCCTCGTCAACATAGCCCATCACCGCATCGGGCTGGGCGCGATTGACTGGAATACCACCTAACCAACGCATAAACCAGGCAAAGCCGGGTACAAAAATAGTATGTTTGCCAAGCCAGCGCACCCGCGCATTAATGCCCAGTATGGCGCAAATGCCATAGACGAAGTCCCAATTACTGGTATGGGGTGCAGCCACAATAAGTAGGCGTTCGCAGTCGGCAATTGAACCCTCTAGATTCCACCCAATTCCGCGATAAAAGGTACGGCCAAGCCAACGTGTCAGTGCGCTGCGATTAGTACGCAGATGCTCTGGGCACTGCTCTTGGGATACGGGAATTACCTGCTTGCTCATACCTACCTCTTACTTCGAGTTTATTATTGTTATTATTTAAGCTGTGCCGACGAAGACTAGTGCTCTCGTGTTGCCCGAAATGCTATCTCTGGATAACGCTCTATAGCAAGCGACAAATTAACCCGCGTGGGCGCCAAGTAGGTTAAATGACCGCCGCCATCTAATGCCAAATTATCTTCGGACTTATTCCTAAATGCATCGAGTGTTTTAGCATCTTCGCATTCAGTCCAGCGCGCCGTATGAACATTAACTGGCTCATAAATCGCCTCAACGCCATATTCTTCTCGCAGACGGTAGGCCACAACATCAAACTGTAACTGACCCACGGCGCCCACAATAACGTCATTATTGCGGAACGGGAAAAATACCTGAGTGCTACCCTCTTCTGATAGCTGGCGAATGCCATTTTGCAGCTGCTTGGCTTTTAGCGGATCTTTTAGACGGATACGCTTAAATAACTCAGGCGCAAAGTGCGGGATACCACTAAATTTAAGTGCCTCGCCCTCGGTAAACGTATCACCAATCTGAATAGAGCCATGATTGTGTAGGCCAATAATATCGCCAGCCACTGCCTCTTCGACCGATATCCGCTCACCCGCTTTAAAGCTAAAGGCATCTGACACCCGCACATCTTTACCTGTGCGGACATGTTTCATCTTCATGCCTTTAGTGTATTTACCCGAGCAAATACGTAAAAAGGCAATACGGTCACGGTGCTTAGGGTCCATATTGGCCTGAATCTTAAACACAAAGCCGCTGAATTTAGCTTCACTGGCCACTATCTCGCGATCAAGAGTCTGACGTGGCTGAGGCTCTGGAGCCCAGCGCACAAAGTCATTGAGCATTTCACGAATACCAAAGTTGCCCATTGCCGTACCAAAAAATACCGGCGCCAACTGCCCGGAGAGAAACTCCTCTATATCAAATAGATTGGTCGCGCCCTTCACTAACTCAAGCTCTTCAAGCACATCATCGGCATAGGCTCCGAGGGCTTCGCGAGCCTCCGGCGACTCTAGTCCCTGAATCTGGATATCGTCAGTTAAGGTGTGACCCTTGCCCTGCACATACACATGGATAGTATCGGTATAGAAGTTGTAAACCCCGCGAAATTCGCGGCCCATGCCAATCGGCCAATTAATTGGCGCTGCTTTAATTTTGAGGACACTTTCTATCTCATCCAACAGGTCAATAGGGTCGCGAATATCGCGGTCCATTTTGTTTACAAATGACAAGATAGGCGTATCGCGCAAACGACACACATCCATCAGCTTAATGGTACGTGCTTCTACGCCTGTCTCTTATACACATCTGACGCTG
>CAJXVK010000108.1 GCA_913060735.1 uncultured Cellvibrionales bacterium | reverse complement strand
GAGATCCTCTCTGGTCTCGTGGGCTCGGAGATGTGTATAAGAGACAGGTGTCGGAAGCAAAAATAGCCGTGGTGAATGGTTGGAAGTGTTGTATCCGGCACCATTATTAAACCCAGAGCAAGGAGTCAGCGATATTGTGGCTGTTAGTCTGGGTCTTACCAATGGCGAGATTGAGCCCAGCAGCGAGCAGCTAGCAGCGTTGCAATCCGCGCTTACCCATAATGGTTATTCCGATATGGCCGCTACTGTCGAGCAACTTGCAGCCTCAAGCCGGCCTATCGTAGCGGTGGCGCTGGCAGAAAACACGCCGCCAACCTCGGTCCCCGAGGGCTATTTAAAGCTCCATCTGCTCTCTCATCGCCTGGTTAAGCCCCATGGCACAGATCTCACCGGTATTTTCGGCACCCTTAAAAATATCGCCTGGACCAGCGCTGGTGCCATTGATATTGAGGAACTGCCAGAGCGCCTATTACAGGCTCGTATGGCAGGCCAACCGCTAAGCGTTAACTGTGTCGATAAATTCCCCAAGATGGTTGACTATGTAGTCCCCAGCGGCGTGCGAATCGCAGACACATCAAGAGTGCGCCTAGGTGCCTATGTCGGCGAAGGTACCACGGTAATGCACGAGGGCTTTATTAACTTTAATGCCGGCGCAGAGGGCCCCAATATGATTGAAGGCCGTATATCTGCGGGCGTTTACTGTGGTGCCGGCACCGATGTTGGCGGTGGCGCCTCCATTATGGGCACATTATCTGGCGGTGGCAGCATGGTTATTTCCATGGGTGAAAAGTGCCTGCTCGGCGCTAATGCCGGACTCGGTATCCCCCTTGGCGATCGCTGCACATTGGAAGCCGGCCTCTATATTACCGCAGGCACTGTGGTCACCATGCTGGATGATCAAAAGCAGGTTAGCGGTAAACTTAAGGCCCGTGAATTATCGGGTAAAAGTGACCTGCTATTTCGCCGCAACTCAGTCACAGGCACCGTTGAGTGCCTGACCAATAAGAGCGCTGTAGAACTTAACTCAGAGCTGCATAGCTCGAATTAAATAGCTCGAATTAAGCACCCAGCAAACTCTGTCCGCACACCCGCACGGTATTGCCATTGATACCTGCGGCTTGCGGGCTAACAAAGAAACCTATTACCTCAGCTACATCTATCGGCAACCCACCCTGACTTAAGGACGACAGGCGACGACCCATCTGGCGTGTTGCAAAGGGAATAGCTGCAGTCATCTGAGTTTCGATAAAGCCAGGTGCCACCGCATTAATCGTAATCCCCCGTTTGGCACAGGGCTTAGCCAGACTATCAACCATGCCAATCACCGCAGACTTAGAGAACCCATAATTAGTCTGGCCGACATTACCCGCGATACCGCTAATCGACGCCACGCCAATAATCTTGCCACCATTATCGAGCAACTCAGTGGCCAAAAAGGCATCATTAATTCGCTGGGCTGCGCCAAGGTTAACCTGCATCAGTAGATCCCACTGCACCGATGTCATGCGGCTGAGCATCTTGTCTCTAGTAATACCCGCATTGTGAATAATGCTATGTAGCTCACTGCTGTGATCCTGGCAAAACCTAACCAAGGTTTCAGCGGCGCCTGCACTGGTGATATCCAGGGGCAGACTAAGCCCATTGATACTCGCCATAGCGCTATTTAGGTCTGCCTTAGCCTGAGGCACATCGACACCAATCACAGTGGCACCATCACGGGCTAACACCTGACTGATAGCCAAGCCGATACCGCGAGCCGCACCTGTGACCACGATAGATTTGCCCGTTAAAGGCCGCGTCCAGTCGCCCTTTATTTTTATCACTGGCTTCGCCGCATTGAGCACCTGAGCATTCATAAAGGTTGAGCCTGCTGACAATAGAAAGCGCAATGGTGCTTCTATAGCAGTTTTTCCGCCCTTATCCACATAGAGCAAATTAGCAGTCGCGCCTTTGCGCCCAATCTCTTTGGCCACCGATTTAACAAAGCCAACCAACCCACGCTGCAAGGTAGCATGGGCAGTATCAGCGAGGGCCTCAGGTCTATGACCAATCACAATAACCCTTCCGCATCTGGCCAGTGAACTCAGCTGCTGGCTAAAAAACTCATATAGCTGACTACTCTGATCTGCGCTACTAATACCTGACGCATCGAATACCAAGCTAACGCTATCATCGCCACCGGCCTCTGTCATAGTCACGGACGTCGCCTGCAATATTGAATAAATAGCCTGAGTAAAACTAGCACCTTCGCTGCTGCCCAAAAGAACATGGCCACTAAGCTGATGTGGATTGCTCTCATCCTCTCTCTTGAGGCGCACCGGGGTTGGCAAGCCAAGACCATCCAAAATAGTTTTAGTCAGATTAGCGTTAGCAAGTTCTAAATAGCGGTCAGTCATCAAAGCGGTCCTTTGTGCGATAGAGTTAGAGGTGCAGAGTGTACCTCTAGACTCTACAAGACCATTGGCCGAGATGCCAATCTAGCCAGGCCATTAGCCAATGGCCGGATGCTGCAGATTGGTTACTGTAATCGCAGTCTTTTTGGGCAATAATGCCTGTCTATTATTATTGGAACCATTGCTATGAGCGAAATACGTAAAGTTGCTATTATTGGCGGAAACCGAATTCCATTTATGCGCAGCAATACTGCCTACAGCTACGCCAGCAATATGGATATGCTGTCAGCCACATTGCAGGGACTGGTAACGCGCTTTGATCTCGATGGCGAACGTCTGGGTGAGGTGGCAGCTGGTGCTGTTATGAAACATTCTCGAGACTTTAATCTGGCGCGCGAAGCCACATTAAATTCAGGTCTAGCATTGGAAACCCCAGCCTATGATGTGCAGCAAGCCTGTGGCACTGGTCTTGAAGCTGCTATTTTGGTGGCCAACAAAATAGCACTCGGGCAAATTGATGTAGGCATTGCCGCTGGAACAGATACCGCCAGTGACGCGCCTATCGCCCTCAATGAAAAATACCGCCGCATGATTCTCGACCTAAATAAAGCTAAAACTATGGGCCAGCGCCTTAAGACATTACTGCGTTTTCGCCCTAGCTTTATCCTGCCATCGCTGCCTCAAAATGCCGAACCACGTACCGGCCTCTCCATGGGTGAACACTGTGAGCGCATGGTAAAACAATGGGGTATCAGCCGCGAAGCGCAGGATGAACTAACATGGAAGAGCCACCAGAACCTGCTCGCTGCCTACGATGAAGGCTTCTTTGATGACCTTATCAGCTCCTTTGAAGGCTTTCAGCGCGACGGTATTATGCGCGACACTCCAATTGAAAAATTGGCCAAATTGAAGCCCGCTTTCGATCGAGAAAATGGCTCGCTAACAGCAGCTAACTCAACGACATTAACTGATGGTGCTGCATCCGTTTTACTGGCCAGTGAAGAATGGGCAGCTGAACGCAATCTGCCGATTATGGCCTACCTGACCTTTAGCGAAGTCGCAGCAGTAGACTTTTACTCTCAGGGTGAAAACAGCGAAGGCCTATTAATGGCACCCGCCTACGCTGTGCCCCGCATGTTAAAGCGTGCCGGCATCAGCCTGCAGGATTTTGACTTTTACGAGCTTCATGAGGCCTTTGCTGCACAGGCGCTGTGCACCATGAAGGCATGGGAAGATGAGGAGTTCTGCCAACAGAAGCTCGGCTTAGATAAGGCGCTTGGCAGTATTGATCGCGCCAAACTCAATGTAAAAGGGTCCAGTGTTGCCACTGGTCACCCCTTTGCCGCAACAGGGCCAAGAATAATTGCAACATTGGCAAAAATATTGGAACAAAAAGGGGAAGGTCGAGGTCTTATTTCTATCTGCGCTGCAGGTGGCCAAGGAGTCACCGCTATTATCGAGAGATAAAGCCTCTACTTTAAAGTAATGAAACGAGGCTGCGTATAGAACCTCTTTCTCCCCCTCAGGGCCTTATTGTTGTTTTATAAGGCCCTTTTTTTTTCGCCTGAGTTTTTTATCGTTATTTTATGATCGGCTACAGGCCAACCACAACAAACAATAGACCAGCAGCGGTCGCTGCTATCAGCGCACAGGGCAATTGACTAAGCGCATGCTCCATCACTCCAGTACCAGTACTCTGCGCCACCAGCACCGTAGGATCACTATAGAAGCAGGCATGGCTACCAAATGAACTGGCCGATAGCAGAGCACCAATCATCAAAGGCACGGAGACATCCATGCTTGTGGCTAATGGCAATACTGATAACAACAACGGTGGGAATTAGGCATAGGGCTCCGAAGCTGTCCACTGGCTATCTCTATTTTTATTTTTATTATTAATGCTGCTCTGACGTTAGCATAAAGTGCAGCCTCGAGCCCTACCCCTGAGTGCCGGTTACAGCTGCACCTTTTGAGTATTGGCGACAATCAACTCGACAAATCTGGGCAGTAGCTCAGCGGGCAACGTATGGCCCATGCCCTCAAACAGCTCTAGCTGGGCATGGGCAATATGTTTAGCTGTGTCTATGCCGCCACTGACTGGCACGAGCAAATCCTGGTTGCCATGAATAATCAATACCGGAGCAGTAATGGCGCGCAACAACTTAGCCCGACCTGGGGCAGTGCGAATAGCTGCAATCTGGCGCATATAACCCGCCGGATTACTGGAGCGTTTATGCTCAGCCTTGATCAGAGTGCGCACATCATCATCCGACATAGGATAGGCTGGACTCCCTATTAGCTGCCAAATATTGACGGCATTATCCAGCGCACTGCGCTTTTTGGTCACAGGCTGAAGCATGGCCGCCGAGACCTTAGCTGAGGCAACACCCTTACCGCGCTCACCACTGGTGGACATGATCGATGTCAGAGATAGAATTCTATGCGGATACTTGGCGGTGACTAACTGGCTGATCATACCGCCCATCGACATGCCAACAATATGTGCCTGCTGGATATTTAAGGCATCTAATACACCCACAGTATCATCGGCCATATCATCTAGGCTGTAGGGTGCACTGATCGGAATCCGTAAATAATGCTTAAGTGCTAACCTGAAAAAGCTGGGCGCTCTAACCCCATCCATTTTATCGGTCAGTCCAATATCGCGATTATCAAAACGGATAACACGAAAGCCATTGGCGACCAGTAACTCGCAGAACTTTAGCGGCCAGCGAACCAGCTGGTTATAGAGTCCAGCCACCAGCAAGATCGCCGGATCAGCCGGATCGCCAAACTCTTCATAGGCCATTCGCAGACCATTGGATTGTAGAAACTTAGTGGCATCTTTTTTCAAGTGATCTCTCATTTTGTCTATTGATAACGGAGTTTACTCTAAATCCTCAAACTCTAAACCCCCAGCTCACGGCGCAGAGTCTTGCCACCAGACGCCTTGGGTAAGTCATCCGATAACACCACAACCTTAGATGGTTTGTAGGCCGCAAGGTGCTCGCGACAGCGCTCTTTGGTAAATGATTATCGCGAGGCCAAAGTGCCGCGCGCACCACCAGCGTTATCGCCACCAGTGGCAGGATAATATGTATAAAGACTTTAATAATTTTCATAGCAAGCTAGGCTATACCCTTACAATTATTAAGGGGTCACTATATTAAAGTTATCGTTGGGCTCGCCCAGCAATGAGAAAAATTTAATCAATTTAAGCACACTGCCTTCGACCTCTAACTCTTCAGATGTTAACAAGTCAGTAATGCCAACCTGCTTCATCATAATTTGAAAAAACAGGCTGCCACTAATTGCAATACTGGCATCAGCACCTGGGTCAGTGGGTAATTCACGATAATGCATCACCGAATTTCTGATCGACAAGACAAAGTTTTGCTCCAACTCTGTAAACAGAATATTAATTTTTAAACGCTCGTCCTCAGCTTTATCAGCATCCAATGTGACGGAAAGTGCTTTCATAAACTCAATCATTGGCACTTGCAGCATAAAGTCTCGTGCTAAAAATACACTGAGGTTTTCATCCCGCGTACCCTCAGATAACTCTTTAGCACCAGATAGATAAATATCGCGCCAGGGACCAGATTCAGCCTGATAGCCCATTTGGCGATAAGCTTCGGCCAGCATATTGCGGGCGGGCATATTGTCCGGATCAGCAAAAACCACATGGTTGAGCACTTCGCCCACCCAGCGATACTCCCCTTTGCCCAGATAGACCGCAGCCTTCTCAAGAACAGCATCAGCGCCCCCCATAAACTCCACATAACGAAGCGATGACTCGACCGGTGGAAGTGGATTAAGCTGAGCGGGGTTGCCCTCATACCAACCAAAATAATGCTGGTAGACAGCCTTGCTATTATGGCTCAGGGTGCCGTAGTAGCCACGCAGATGAAAATTACCTGCCAGGCTTTTGGGTAGTGTTAGCTTCTCGGCAATCTCTTTAGGGGTATAGCCAATATTGGCTAGGCGCACGGTCTGATCATGAATAAACTTATACATATCTTGCTGCTGTTGCATCTGGGTAATAATGCGCTCATGACCCCAGGTCGGCCAGTGATGACTATTAAAGAACGTCTCCACATTATCAAGGCGATCAATCGACTGACCTATATAGTCACTCCACAGCAGTGCATCACGCACCTTCGCACCCCTCAGGGTCAGAATATTATGCATCACATGGCTGAGTATCTCGGCACCACAGAAGGCGTTCCACTGAGGCAAGAAAAAGGTCAACTCCGCTGGGGCTTCAGAGCCTGGCATATTATAAAAATCAAATTCAACACCATCGACGACCAAGGTCTGTTCAGGCTGATTTATAACCACTGTAGGCTGCACTATTGAAACTGTCTCTTATACACATCTGACGCTGCCGACGAGCGATCTAGTGTA
>CAJXVK010000107.1 GCA_913060735.1 uncultured Cellvibrionales bacterium | reverse complement strand
ACACTAGATCGCTCGTCGGCAGCGTCAGATGTGTATAAGAGACAGAAATAATACCGCACGATGTCCCGCGGCAACCATTGCCATTAATTCGCGTAAATGTTTAGCGCCGCGGCTGGTAACAGCATCTGGGAACATGGCCAAACCATCACCCATATCCAAAGTGACATTTTTAACCTCCACATAGCACAGCCCCTGAGCAGAGTTTTCATCGCCCAACAGCAGATCAATACGGCTTTTCTCCTCGCCATAACGCACCTCTGTGCGCAGCTGCTGGTAGCCACGCAGCTGGGGGACCAAGCCCGCCTCAATCGCTTCACGTGCCAGGTGATTCGGGCGCGAGGTATTCACCCCCGCTAGCTGACCATGACTGGTCGTCACAATTTCTAGGGTACCGGGCAGCTTGCGCTTGGGATTATCCGACAATGAATACCAGCACGGCGAACCCTCAACCTGACAGTTCCTCATGGATCCAGTATTGGGGCAGTGCAAGGTAATGATATTGCCCTGCTGGTCGCGTACATCGGCGAAAAACCGCTTGTAACGCTTAATAAATGTGGCAGGAAAGAATGCCGGGGTATTTTTCATCGCTGTCATTGACCCTCTGTTAAAAAGAAACTACTCGCCGCAGGATACGACCGGTGAGTGCAGAAGCTTACAGCAATGACCTCTTATTAGCTGGATGATAAATGAAGTTTTATACTGCTCTAACTGAAATTTTCCTTGATATATTGGTCGAAAATCTCTATAACGGCCAGTCCCGTTTTTTAGCTTAGAATCAACAACGGAATTGATGCATGCCAACAACGAAAGAAAAAGCAGTAAAAAAGCCAGCAGCTAAGTCTAGAGCAGCAGCTAATGTATCCTCGGTAACTCTTCACGGTATTGCTCCCTATGTGGAGAAGAAGAATGAAGAGTATATGAACGAAAATCAGCGCGAGCATTTTAAGCTGGTACTTAAAGCCTGGCGTCTTGAACTTATGGAAGAGGTTGACCGCACTGTTTCTCATATGAAAGATGAAGCGGCAAACTTTCCAGACCCAGCTGATAGAGCAACCCAAGAAGAAGAATTTAGCCTTGAGTTGCGAACCCGCGATCGCGAGCGCAAGCTTATTAAGAAAATTGATAAGACATTATTGCGCGTCGAAGAGGACGACTATGGTTTTTGCGACCAATGTGGTGTTAATATTGGCATTCGCAGACTGGAAGCTCGTCCCACCGCAAATCTTTGCATCGATTGCAAAACACTTGATGAAATCAAGGAAAAACAGATTACGGGCGGCTAATACTAGCCGCTTGGATGTCTGTGCTGACCGCAGCACAGACATCGCTGTTTCTTATCTATGTCAGTCTTAAGCAGTATCGGGCGCTTCGCCCCCTCCCCTACAGGTCCATTACATTTTGGTTCTCTGGTCAGTGCTCTGGCTAGCTATCTGGATATTAAAAAGCGCCAGGGGCAGTGGTTAGTGCGCATTGAAGATATTGATCCGCCCAGAGAAGTGCCGGGCGCCAGCGCGACTATTTTGCAGCAACTCGAGGCCCATGGCCTGCACTGGGATGGAGCCGTTCTCTATCAAAGTGAGCGCTTGCCCGACTATCTGGCAGCCCTAGATCAACTAAGACAAAAAGATCTCATCTATTTCTGCCAATGCAATCGTCAGCGCATGCAGAGTCTGGGAGGCATCTATGACAGCCACTGCCGCTACTTACAGCTGACTGCCGAAAACAGCGCTACACGCCTCAATGTGGGTGAAATAAACGCGGAGTGCCAAGAGTTTAACGATCTTATTATGGGTCAGTACCAACAGTGTCTGCGCGCTGAGGTAGGCGATTTTGTATTGCGCCGACGGGATGGATTATTTTCTTACCAGCTAGCCGTGGTGGTCGATGATCATTATCAGGGCATCACCCATATTATGCGCGGCTCGGATTTACTCGATTCAACACCCAGACAACTCTACCTCCAGCAATGTCTGGGTTACAGACGACCTGATTATATGCATCTGCCGGTGGCACTCAATACCGATGGGCAAAAACTCAGCAAACAGAATCATGCTGCGGCACTGACCCCACATCAGGAAGCCCATAACCTTTACACTGCGCTGCTCTGGTTGCAGCAAGAACCTCCAGCCGAGCTAGCCCATCTTTCCGTCAGCGAGATACTGAGCTGGGGTATTACCCACTGGACGATATCGAAAATCCCGAGCACCATGGGTATTAGTGCGCCCAAGGAGTTCTAACTAATCCTTAAATACGCTTTGATGGAGTTTGCTTTGCGCCTCCGGCTTGCATACCATCGACAGCCTGTTTATGACTGATGAACCAATAATCCAAGCCATGCTTAACTACCGCCTTGTCGCCACCCTTTTACTGCTTTGCACCGTGGTTTTCCCACTGGCAACCCAGTGGGCTCTAGAACCTGATGGCAGCTGGTTTAGACCTTTTGTGGTCTGGGCAATGGTGGTGTTTGCGTCTTATATTGTGCAGCGTGGCAGGAAGTTCGATGAATCTTGAGATTGCCCTATCAACTCTGTGCATGCTCGTTCTTGCAGGCCTAATCACGCGATTTCTAGCGCAACGCAGTAGCGGCGACAATCATCTGGTGCTGGTGCTGGCGTTATTTTCGGGCACTGGCGTGCTGCTGGCCATGGGCTCCATCGAAATGGCCGGACGCTATGGCTACAGCATTATTCTGGCGCTGATTGGCTTTACCCTTATTTTTGTTTTCTCACCATTGATATTCCTGCCAATTCGCAGGCTCAGCCAGATTATTCGCTTCTCTACACCGGTAGACTTCTTGACCTTTAGATACCGTGGCAAAAGTGTCGCCGCGGTCGCCTGTATCAGTTTAATTGTTATCGCAATCCCATTGATTTTGGCTCAGCTACTAGCCATTGAGTCAGTGATTAGCTTTCTGTTTGGCCAGACCATCTACAGCCTGCCACTGCTCGCCATCGCGATTATTCTTCTCAACCGTCGCTCCATTCAAATTGGTGTGGTTAATCATTTAAGTTGGATTATGGCAGCGGCAGGGTTACTGCTGATCCCAGCGCTGGGACTTGCCGCCTGGACCTCTATTCAATCGATCTTCGGCAGCATTGGCGAGATGAATATCTGGGTCATAGATAGTGACCAGCGCTTTGTGGTCCAGCGCATGGATTCGTCCTACAGCCTATTCACTATTTTTCTGACCGCAAGTTTTGCTCTGCCGATTAACTTTAGTATTTTGGTCTCTGAAAATATTTCTGACAGCCAGGCAAGTACCACCGCCTGGGCTTATCCTCTGCTAATTTTGCTGGCCTGTATTCCAGTATTCCCGCTGTTGTGGAGTGGTATTGCCGTACAGTCCTCGTCACCACTGCAGGAGTATCTATTCGCCCTGCCAGCGCTCACACAGCATCCAATTATCGCGGGTCTGGGTGCCGCGAGTATTATTCTGTTGGCGGTTGCTCTGATCTGCAGCCTGACCCTAGCAGTATCCAAAATCACTCTAAACAGTTTTTTATTGCCGGATAAAAACCTAGCGCAGCAAGAGGCTCTAGGTGACTGGATCAATAAACGCCAGATGATTATCGCGGCGGCTTTACTGATTGCCTGTTTGCTACTCAGCCTGGTCGTCAAGGGACGCAGTATTACCGACTTTTATTTGGTTGGCCTCAGTGGGCTGGCACAGCTGACACCAGGAATGCTGGCAGTCATCTATATCCCCAAGGCTAACCGTCTAGGTTTTATTGTTGGCTTAACCGCAGGCATGTTGCTCTGGTTGGTGACGCTGGCGATACCCCTACTGTTTGGTGACTGGGGTCTATCTCTGCCCTGGCTGAACAAGACAGTCAGTTTTGGCATGCAAAACTGGAATATCTGGGCGATCGAGGCACTGCTACTAAATATAACGCTGAGTACCATTTTTTCTGTGTACGGCAAAATGAATGAAAAAGAAGAATACTATGCCGCTGTGTGCATGGCCGACAATGTCTATATCCCAGCACGCACTGAGATCAGCCAAAAGTCGGTGACCGAATTACAACAGAGCCTACGCCTTTCACTCGGCGGTGCCGCAGACAGCGAAATAGATCTGGCGCTAGAGGCAACGGGCTGCGATCAGTCTGAAGTTCGCCCTGGAGCACTGCGCAAAATTCGCGATAGCATTAATGCCTCGCTAAATTTGCGCTATGGTGTTCTCGCCGCCAGCAGAATTATGCAGCAGGCGATGCCCATCAACCTGATCGCTAATAGAGATCCCGATGATATTTACCTGATTGAATCGGTACTAGCCATCCACGGTGGTCGCCTGACTGGTATTGCCAGCGAACTGAACAAGTTGCGTGTGCACCACCGCGAAATTCTGGATAACTTACCTATAGGCATTATATCCATCGACCAGACCGGAGAAGTGCTCAAGTGGAACGCTGCAATTTCTGATTACACCAGTATCAGCGCCGAAATTGCCACAGGCGGCTCTATCAGTGATCTGCCGGAACCCTGGTGTAGCGCAATCAGTAAATTTATCGACAGCGGCCAGACAGGTCTCGACAACCTGCGCCTAGAGCTAGATGGCCAGGTGCGCTGGTACAGCCTGCAAAAGTCTGTTGAGCAAAATATCGAAGGGGCCAGCGCCGATATTATTCTATTAATCGAAGATCAAACTAAGTCGATGATCTTGACGCAAAACTCCATCGACAATGAAAGGTTGGCTTCAGTGGGTAGGCTGGCTGCCGGCGTTGCCCATGAAATTGGCAATCCTGTCACTGGCATTGCCTGCCTGGCACAAAATTTACAGCATGAAACTGAACCCGATCAGATTGCTGAATCGGCGCAACATATATTGTCGCAGACCGAGCGTATCAACCGCATTGTACAGTCATTAATTAATTTCTCGCGCGGTGATCGAGCCCTGCAAAAGCCAGTACAGCAAGTCAATCTGTATGATGCCGCCAATGAAGCGATCCAGCTGCTGAGCATGAGTACGACAAAGCCTGAGATGAAATATGTCTGTGATATCGACAGTCAATTATTTATCACTGGCGACTACCACCAACTTATTCAGGTTTTTCTAAACCTACTCAGCAATGCACGAGATGCCTCCTCGTTGGACGGCAAGATTATTATCAGTGCAGCCATCGAAGTCGAGCAGCTTCGGGTGACGATTAGCGACTATGGCACTGGTATTGAAGAGGGTATTTCGGGGCGGTTATTTGAACCCTTTGTAACCTCTAAAGAACCTGGCCAAGGCACCGGACTGGGACTCTGGATGGTATTTAATCTCGTGCAGCAGTTCGGTGGCGAGGTATCAATGTCCAGTCCTGCAGAAAATAGTGACTGTGGCACTACTGTGACCCTGTGTTTTCCACTATCATCGCGCCCATGAGCAACCACAGTAAAAACATCCTGATTGTTGAAGACGAAGAGATTATTCGCTCGTCGCTACGCAAACTGCTAGAGCGGCATAATTACCTCGTCAGTGAAGCCGTCAGCGTCAAAGCGGCCCGTGAGTCTTTTAACCTCAATAGCTTTGATTTAATTATTAGCGACCTGCGACTTCCGGGTGGTCCGGGAACAGACCTGATTAACCCAGCCAGTTGCGTACCTGTACTGGTGATGACCAGTTATGCCAGCCTTAGATCCGCAGTTGAAACCATGCGCCAGGGCGCTGCCGACTATATATCCAAGCCCTTTGACCATGATGAGATGCTTGCTGCGGTCAAACGTACCATCAATGAATCGAAGCAAGATATAGATTTAGCTATTGCAGAAAATAAACTGCTTATGGGCAGCAGCCCGGAGATTCTCAGGATCTTACGTACCATTGATAAAGCGGCCCCAACCTCAGCACCGGTGATTATTCAGGGCGACAGTGGCACAGGTAAACGTATTATTGCCGAGGTTATTCACCGCGCCAGTGCCGCAGTCGAGCAGGCATTTATGGCCATTAACTGCGCTTCTATCAGCGCCGCACAATTTTCTCAGCAGCTGGAACAGTTAACCGAGAAAGCCACCGGCACATTGTTTCTAGCCAATATTTGCGAACTCCCTGCCGCACTGCAGTCGCAGGCCATAGAAGCCATTCAGCAACACAATGAGATTCGCTGTATTGCTTCAACTGCAGAAGATCTGCGGGCATTGAGTCATAGCGGGAGATTCCGTAAAGACCTCTTTTACAGCCTCAATGTGGTCAGTATCCAGGTGCCCGCACTGCGCCATCGCGCCACCGACATTCCTGCATTAACCGAGTATTTTCTCGATCAGTATTCAGCCGAACTGGGTACTACCCTCGAATTATCCGCAGATGCGTATCCCGCGCTGGCCGAGTACAGCTGGCCCGGCAATGTGCGTGAGTTACAGAACATGCTTTATCAGGGCGCGATTCTGTCAGAGCCAGGTCAGGCTATTAACCCGCGTATTCTCGGCATAGGCTATATAGAAGATCAACGGGAAGAGGAAGCTGACAGCGCCCCCAACCAACCAGCGACCAATAACGATGCGCCTACCGGGCTGTCTCTGGAAGACTATTTCACCAGCTTTGTATTAGAGAACCAGGAAAATATGAGTGAAACCGCGCTCGCGCAGAAGCTTGGTATTAGCCGAAAATCCCTCTGGGAGCGACGCAATAAGTTGGGGATTAGCCGCAAAAAGTCAGATTCAGCCTAATCTACAAGGTTATTCAGCGATCTTTGTTTCAAAAAGTAACAGTTAACTATCGACGACCCTAAGTTAGAAAATAAACTAAAAAAACGCTTGTAGCCGGCGTATTTCTAATTAGAATGGGACTACCAAGACAAAAATCTTGAGTAATAATAACAATAAAAAATAATAATAATTGGATGGATTGCGA